>JBIOVA010000260.1:0-7606 GCA_044867485.1 Lacipirellulaceae bacterium
ACTGCAGCCACCCGTAGGTGTCTGGGCAGTGTCTCAGTCCCAGTGAGACGGGTCATGCTCTCACACCCGCTACCCATTGTTGCCTTGGTGGGCCATTACCCCGCCAACTAGCTAGTAGGACGCAGTCCGCTCCCAGGGCGGAATCACACCTTTGATCCGGAGATGTTATTCGGCATTACCCACAGTTTCCCGTGGCTATTCCGAACCCTGGGGCACGTAACTACGCGTTACTCTCCCTTTCGCCGCTTTCCAGGTTCAATAGCAAGCTACCAAACCTTTCTCGCTCGACTTGCATGCCTAATCCACGCCGCCAACGTTCATTCTGAGCCAGGATCAAACCCTTCAATTGGTTATATTCATCAACTCGCTCGAAAGACCGCGGGGACAAGCCCCGCGGCTCGCTTTGCGAGCCAACTAGCCTATTGAAACGTCTGAAACTTGTTCACCGCCACGGATTTGCACCCGGAGCGGAGAACCTGTTGTACGATCTTGCGCTGGCTCTCGCACCGCACGACTCCATGCCTTTGCGGGGACCAGCCCCGAAAGACACGCAGCGCACGCTGCGAGTTTTCTCAATAAGAGGTCACTCACCAAATTGTCAAAGAGCAAAACGTAATTCTCGCCGCCGGCCGCCGCGAGGCAAGGCCCCTAGTCGCCCAGCGGACGAGAATCGCCCCGGCAGTGCCGTAGCAGTCGAAAACGCTAAGCACCGCCGAGCCCGTTGATTGTAGGGACATGGACGCAGCCGTCAACGGGCCGGTTCGTGATTTCGGCGAAAAAAAATGGTCGTGGGTCAGTTTGAGCATTTAGCCCCGCCGCTTGCGGCGCGGCGCCGCGGAGCAAGCTCCGCGGCTCAATGACAACTGTCAAATGAACCCACGACCAAAACATTGCCCGCCCCGGGACGCCGCTCCCACGCCCGGGGCGCAAAATTTCGCCTATCGAACCAAACGGGCCAGCAGACCGGCGGCCCTTGCCAACGGTCGCGGACGGGCCGTGTTCGCGTCGTCCGGGATTTCGAAGCCGGTGACGACCAAGTGGCCAAACGTGTTTCCGCCTTGATCATCCAGCTCGTCGGCGTCGCCGGGCCCGCCAGCCAAGAGCGCCCGTGCCGCCGAAACCGCCTGTATTGACAGGTGGTCGTTCCCGCCGCCCAGCGAGACCGCCAGCGATCCAAACGTCGAATCGACGATGCTCACGCGGTCCTCGCCCGCGCCTGTGCCGATCGCGGCATGGCGCGCTGCGACGTCGGCCAGGCGAATGACGTCGCCGGCGTCGCCGCCTCCGCCGCGGACTCCCACGTAGGAGGCATGCACGTCGTGCAAACCGATTTCGTCGCGGCCGGCCCCGCCGTCGACGCCGACGACCGTGGCCACTGCGTCGCGCAGCACGGCGCCGTCCGCTCCTTCGCCCAGGTGGACGAGGATGCTCGCGCCGGCGTGGATCACCGGTCGGTCGGGATCGCCTTCCACGTCGTCGGCAGCCTCGGCAACCGGCGCTTCGGCTCCCAGCAACACCGAGTCGTTGCCGCCGTCGGTCGAGACGCCGATCACGCCGCCGACATTCGCGCTGCCAATTCGCACGCGGTCGTCGTCGGCGCCCGTGCGAATCAGCAGCGAGCCGCGCACCGTCACATTGGCGCCCTCCTCCGGAGCGGGGTCGCCCTCCCCGGCGGGCGCCGGCGTCTCGGGCGGCGCGCCGATGCGGACCAGGTCGGCGCCGGCGCCGGTGTTGATGGAAAGCCCACGGCGGAAGTGCGCGTCGGCGATCATCACGGCGTCGTCCCCGCCGTCGAGATTGACGTGAACGTGGCCGCGCACCCCGGTGACGACGAGCCCCGATTCGGGAGCGCCTTCGTCGGATCCGGCCATTTTGACGTTCGTGCCATCCAGGCCGCGAATCACGAACGACCCCGGCTCGTCACCGGAGGAGACGGCGATTTGGTTGCCCAGTTCGTCGCCGCGGATGAACAAGTTGCCCTCGACGACGCTGACCACCACATCGCCGGCGAGCAGTTGCCGAAGCTCCAGCGACTCGAAACGCATCGACCGGCGCGCACTGTGAGACATCTTGAGTACTCCTGGTTCTGTTCCGAACCTTGAAAAGGATAAGAAGCCCCCACCACCGTCCGCACCGGGCCCCTGTCACGGTTCGGACGACGCACAGCCAAGGCTCGCCTGCCCCATGCCGAGCCACGACCCAGCGGCTGTGCACTCCCAATCCCTGCAACCGCGGGTCGTACCGCAGGTTTCGCCCCCGCCCCAAATTTAACCAAGAACCCGCATTTTTGGCAATCTTTGGGCGAACTTGCAGATTGCCGCGGGCCGGGCACAATGGCAGGAAAGGTCCGTTGGCCGGGGTCCGTGGTCCGATGCTAGAGGATTGCGGCGCCACGCTTTACAGCAACGGACCGTGGATGTTGGACCATTTCCATGCCCTGCCGCGGAGTGCGAGGCGCCACCACGATCCAGCGCAACGAGCGCGAGGAAATCCTCGCCGCGACGCGGCAGTTGCTCGCCCTGATGATTCGCACCAACGGCATCGAGCCCCGCGACGTGGGCAGTGCGTTATTCACGACGTCGCCCGACGTGAACGCCGAATTCCCCGCCCTCGCCGCCCGGCAGCTCGGCTGGCTCGACGTGCCGATGCTCTGCGGCCACGAGATGGCCGTGCCCGGCAGCTTGCCGCTGTGCATCCGGGTGATGATCCAATGGAACACCGACAAGCGGCAGCAGGAGATCGAGCACATTTACCTCCGCGAGGCCAAGCGGCTGCGGCCGGACCTCACGAAGCTGCCGGCCGTGGATTGGGAGGAGCTCGAGGCGTGGATCAACGAGCACATGCAGGGCGGCGCGGGGTGAGGCATGACGATGGACCTTTCCCTACGTCACGCGCCGGTGAGCGACCTCTTCCCGCGCGTCGCCGCGCCGCAGCACCTCTTGAGCGACGAGCAAGTCGCCCAGTTCCACCGCGATGGATTCCTGCCCGGCGTGCGCATCCTCGACGAGCGGCAGATCGAAGCGCTGCGAACTGAATTGGCGGAGCTCGTCCACGCCGAACACGACGGCCGGGACCTGTGGTACGAGTACCACTCGAACGAATCGAGCGACCCCGGCACGGTGCTGTTCCACGCGCTGGGCGCCTGGCGCATTCGCCCCGGGCTGCACGACGTCCTGTGGCACCCGGCGTTCTTGGTCCCAGCGTCGCAACTGCTCGACGGGCCGGTGCGGTTCTGGCACGACCAGCTCTTCTGCAAGCCAGCCAAGCATGGCGGCGTGGTCGCCTGGCACCAGGACTATTCTTATTGGACGCGCACCACGCCGATGGCCCACCTCACCTGCTGGATCGGCCTGGACGACGCGACCACCGAGAACGGCTGCGTCCACTACATCCCGGGTTCGCATCGCTGGTCGCTGCTTCCCAAGACGGTGCTGGCCGGCGGCATGGAGGCGATCAAGGAAATCCTCACGCCGGAGCAGCGCGAGCAGTTTCAACCGTTCGCCTGTGAGTTGAAGGCAGGAGAGGCGGTGTTTCACCACCCGCTCACGCTGCACGGCAGCTTCGCCAACCAGAGCCCCCGGCCGCGGCGGGCGGTGGTCATCAACGTCTTCCGCGACGGCACGCTCAGCGACGCCGACGAGCCGCTTCTCGAAGGGGTCGATTCCATCCCCCGCGGCGAAAAGATGAGCGGGCGTTTCTTCCCGCTCTTGCGGGGCTGAAATCGGGCGTTAGCCGCGACGCGGTAGCGGAGCGCGCCGCGACCGAGTACCGGAGACAGGACTTGAACCTGCACGCCCTTGCGGGCACATGGACCTGAACCATGCGCGTCTGCCAATTCCGCCACTCCGGCTCGGAGTGGAATTCTAGCAAGACAACCGGGCAATGGGCAGTGGGCGCCAAGAGACCGTTAGCCGCGACGCGGAGTCCGCGCAACGGAGCGCTCCGCTGCCGCGTCGCGGCGAACGTACCATGGGCCTGCTGCCCACTAGTACCGCGCCATCCCCGGCTCGACCTCCACGGCCCACGCGTCGATGCCGCCGGCCATCGATTGCGCGTGGGCGAAGCCTTGCTGCCGCAGCCAGTTGGCCACGCGGTAGCTGCGGCCGCCCTTGTGGCAGTGGACGACGATCCGGTCCTGCTCGCGCCCGGCCAACTCGCCCACGCGCTCGGCCAGCACGCTCATGGGCAGCAAGAGGGCGCCCTCGATCGCACAGATCGCCGCTTCATCGGGTTCGCGGCAGTCGACCAGCGCCATCGGCTCGCCCGCCGAGCCCAGGGCCGCCACGTCCCGGCAGGAAATCTCGATCGGGATTGCGGACGAAGTCATGGCGTGGAACCTCACGGCGCGGCGATTGAGGCGGCGGCGGCCTGCTTCAGAATCTGCAGCAGCGAGCGCGAATCCGACAAATCATCGAGCAGCAAATCCGGCGACGCCGCGGCGAGCGCCTCCCGCGTCGAACCGCCCGTGGGCACGGCCACCGCCAGGGCGCCGATCGCCCGGGCGCAGCGGATGTCGTGCTCCGTGTCGCCGATCACCATCGCGCCCCACAGCGGCGGCCGGCCGCCGGCGCCGTTGCGCTCCGTCGCGTGGCGCGTCGCCTCGGCCAAGGCGATCGCCGCAATCTCGCAGCGGTCATTCGTGTCGTCGCCGAACCCGCCGAAGGCGAACCGATCTCCCAGGCCGTAGTGCGTCAGTTTCCGATCGGCCCCTTCACGGATGTTGCCGGTGAGCAGGCCGATTGCCGAGTGGGGCAGGGCGGCCAGCGCGTCAAGAAGCGCCACCACGCCGGGCAGCACGTGCCCGTCGCGGCGCTGGAGCGCACCCGGCAGCCGGCGCACGTAGGCGGCGCGAAACCGTTGCCAGTTGTCCTCGTTGGGCTCGAAGCCGTGCACCGCCAACAGGTCTGTGGCGATCGCCCGATCGCTCCGCCCGGCAAACTTCACCGCAGAGGAAATCTCGGCGACGGCGAACTCGTGGGCGAACGCCTCGGCAAAAGCTAGCTGCCCGGCGCCGCCCGTTTGGACAAGGGTCCCATCAATGTCGAACAAGACGGCGTACACGAATGGCGGGCCTTCAACGGGTGGGGAGGACTTCAGGCGAGACCCCCAATTCTACGGGACGCGCAGCGGCGCCGCGACCCCGCGGACGGAACCGGATTCACCACAGAGGACACGGAGTTCACAGAGGGGGAGATGATCAGGGAACGGCCGAGGGCTCTTCTTAATTCTCTTCTTCTTTCATCCGGACTCCGTGCCCTCTGTGTCCTCTGTGGTGAAATCCTCTCTGCAGGCCGGCACGCGGCTGCACCACCGGCGCCACCCCTCCCACGCGCACAACCCGCAATCCCCCCCCGAGCGGTGCATGCAGAAAATCGGCTGCAAGCGTTCCGCCGCGCGCATCCGGCACTCGATAAGAGGTGGGAACAGCGCGAAGAAACCACTTGGCACGGATGTTATGCGTTTGCGGCGCAGTGCTATCGTCGGGATTCTCACAGTGGTGACGGCCGCGGCAGGCTGTCGGTGCCCTTCGGGGTGCTGCCTGCCCGCGACGCCGGGCGTGCCGTGCAATCTCGATCTGACCGAGCCGGAACCCGGCCCGCCCGACCTCATGGGCATCGTGCCGGACTGCTCGGTCGAAGACTGCCAACTCGACCCGCTCCCCGCGCCCACGGACGTCTACCAACTCCTTACGCCGGCCGACGCCCAGTGCCGGGCCGCCGCCAACGCGGCCGTGCCCAACATGATCGAGCTCGAAGAGCACTGGGCGACCATCGTCATCGAGTGCGACTCGAAGTATGTGGCCCGCAACATGTGCCTGCTCCGCGACCTGTTGGAACTCCGCGCCGCCGACCTGCGGAACAAAGCCGCGGGCTCGGCCATGGAGCTCTATTATCAACTCGCGGGCCTGGAAGCCCGGCGGCACTACCTCGACCGGGCGATCGAGGAGACCGGCAAATCGCTCGAGCGCGCCGAAGGGCTGCACGCGGCGGACCTGACCGTGCCCGTCGATCGCGACGAACTGGGCGCCCAGCTCGCGGACCTCGAAGACCAACGGCTGCAGCTCGATTACCTGCGCCTCCAGCTCAACGGCCAACTGCAGAAGCTGATCGGCTGTCCCGTGTCGGAATACAACTTCCTGTGGCCGCTGGTCGACTGGACGCCGGACATGGGCCCCGTGGACGCCGACGCCGAGCTGGCGACGTCCCTCTCGCGGCGCTACGACCTGCGGGCGATCAACCTCGTGTGGTGCAACCTGGAGCAGTCGACGCTCCGCGTCGCCCGCGGCGTGCTCAACATTGCGGATGGCGCCGTGGGATCCGTCGAGCCGACCGAGGGTTGGATTCACAAACTGCGGTGCATCCGCTGCAACGGAAACGAGCTCCCCGTGCGCTGCCGGCAGCTCGAAATCTTCTTCAACGACACCGAGCAGCTCGCCACCGCGGAGATCAAGGGCGCCGCGTACCAGGTCGTGCTCCAGCAACAGCGCGTCGCGCGAGCCCGCGCCGCGGTCGACAGCCGCAGAGCGTACGTCAACGAGCTCACCTCCAAGCGCGACCCCGACGACGTGGCGATCTTCCAAATCAGCCAGGCCCGCGCCCGGCTCTACACGGCCGAGTCGGATCTCATCGAACAGGTGGCGGGCCTCAAAATCGCCCAGTCCAACCTCAAGCGCGCCCAGGCGTCGCTGGGCGAAGAGTGCGGCTTCGCCCCCCACCTCTGCCGCGAAGGCTGCTGCACCGGCGCCTGCACCCAGTGCCAACAGGTTCCCACCTGCCGCGGCGAACAGCCGTGCAAGTGCGCGAAGTGCCGCGGGAAGTGATTTCCTCTTCCCCCTCTCCCACCGGGAGAGGGCCGGGGGGAGGGGTCGCGCGTACCAACCTCGCATTGTTGAGCCGTCGCGATAGGCCGTGCGGCACATGCCCTGGCGTGGATCTGATCCGAGCACCGTAAGGTGCGGCATCATGTAGCCAGGGGCGCCAGCCCCTGGAAGGCGCATCAATGGAGCGAAGCCCCGGAGGGGCGACATGATTGACGCATGAAGATCGACGTCGCCCCTACGGGGCTTCTAGATCCAACTCATCGCTATTCCAGGCACTTACGTGCCTGGCTACACGACGCCGGCCCTCCGGGCCTAACCCATCGAGATGGCGGGAATGGCCGCGCCTCGTCACGCCGGCGACCCCGACGGCGGCGACAATTCCAGTTCCGTCATGAGCAGCAAATCGACGATGCTCGCCGAATCATCCGGATGATAGATAACGACCGTCCGCCCCGCAGGCGACATCGACAGAAAATCAGGATGAGCAATCGAGAAGGTCCGCCCGTCCGCCATGCGAATGGTAAACGGCCGAAACGGCGTGCTACGGTGAGCGGAACGTAACTGCTCGGTGGTCATGCCGAAATTATAACACCCTCGGCAAAACCTGGAAAACGGTGTCCGGTGCGGCCTGCCCCCCGAGAAAGTAGAAGTTCCAGGAACCTTTTTGCTCTTTGGCGCGCTGCCCGATGTCTATGAGTGGGATTTAGGGAGGTCTCACGCAAAGGCGCAAAGACGCAAAGGAAGACTTGGGCGTTCTTACTCGGTTGCTAGTCCTGCCTTGTTCTG
>JBIOVA010000261.1:0-8967 GCA_044867485.1 Lacipirellulaceae bacterium
GAGCCGACTTCAAAGACAAACCGGCCGCCAAGCAACCAAAGCTCCTCAATGCCACCAAACAACATAAGAAGTGGCTGGCCAGTCTCCAAAGAAACGCCGCCTGAGAAATCCTTCACGGCGTTGCCCGGTGGGGTTGGAATCTTGGCGACGCTTGTCACCCAGGGTGCGCCGCTCTCGCGGCGACCCTGGGCTTTGGTGTGGAACGCCGTTGGCGTTCACATTCCGGCAACACAGTCGTAGGACACTACCACGGCGGCGCGGCCCTTGAAGGAGGCGCACGTGCCGGGCTACGATGGAGCGATTTTACACTGATTGGGGGAGTTCGCCGGGGCCGGTTGCCGCCGTACTTGATGGTACGTCCTCCGCGGCGCCTCACCCCTCCCTAGCCCTCCCCGTCGAGGGGAGGGGACCGGAGGAAGATCATTAACAGTCGCCCCTCGATCCTCACCCCTCGCCCGCGTCTTCCTCCCCTTCCGACCTACAGCCTCCAGCCTCCAGTCTCCAGCCTTCCTCCATGCCCCGCCGCAACGACATTCATCGCATTCTGCTGATCGGCTCCGGCCCCATCGTCATTGGTCAGGCATGCGAGTTCGACTACTCTGGCACCCAAGCGTGCAAAGCCCTCCGCGAGGAAGGCTACGAAGTGGTCCTGGTCAATTCGAACCCGGCCACGATCATGACCGACCCGACGATGGCCAATCGCACGTACATCGAGCCGCTGACGTGGGAGATCGTCGAGAAGGTGATCGCGGCGGAGCGGCCTGATGCACTGTTGCCGACTCTCGGCGGGCAGACGGCGCTCAACCTGGCGATGGACCTCGACCGCCACGGCGTGCTGGCGAAGTACGGCGTCGAGATGATCGGCGCCAACGCGGATGTCATTGATAAGGCCGAGAGCCGCGAGCGGTTCAAAGCGGCGATGGACAAGATTGGCCTCGGCACGTGCAAGGGGAAGACGGTGCAGACCATTGAGGAGGCCCGCACGCTGCTCGACGAGATCGGCCTGCCCGCGGTCGTGCGGCCGAGCTTCACGATGGGCGGCAGCGGCTCGGCGATCGCCTACAACCGGCACGAATTCGACGAACTCGTCCTCCGCGGCCTCGACATGTCGCCCGTCACGCAGGTGCTCATCGAGGAGTCGATCATCGGCTGGAAGGAGTACGAGATGGAGGTGATGCGCGACGCGGACGACAACGTCGTCATCATCTGCTCGATCGAGAATTTTGATCCGATGGGCGTCCACACGGGCGATTCGATCACCGTGGCGCCGGCGCAGACGCTCTCCGACAAGGAGTACCAGCGGATGCGCGACGCCAGCCTGGCGGTGATCCGCGAGATCGGCGTCGAGACTGGCGGGTCGAACATCCAGTTTGCGATTAATCCGCGCGACGGGCGGATGATTGTTATCGAGATGAACCCGCGGGTGAGCCGGTCGAGTGCGCTGGCCTCGAAGGCGACTGGCTTCCCGATCGCGAAGATTGCCGCGAAGCTGGCCGTGGGCTATCGGTTGCACGAGCTGCCCAACGACATCACCCGCGAGACGACCGCCTGCTTCGAGCCGACGATCGACTACGTGGTCACCAAGGCCCCGCGGTTCGCCTTCGAGAAATTCCCCGACGCCGACGACACGCTGACCACGCAAATGAAGAGCGTCGGCGAGACAATGGCGATCGGCAGCACGTTCAAGGAGTCGTTCCAGAAGGCGCTGCGCGGCCTGGAGATCGGTAGCTTCGGCTTCGGATGCGACGGCTCCGACTTGTGGGGCACGCCCGAGCAGCCCGATGAGACGGAAATCCGCGCCAAGCTTTCACGTCCCGGCCCCCAGCGACCGTGGTATCTGCGCTACGCCTTCAAGAGCGGCATGAGCGTCGCCGAGGTGTACGAGCTCACCGGCATCGACCCGTGGTTCCTCGACAATCTGCTGGAGATCGTCGAGACCGAAGACCGCCTGCGCCACTGCGGCGGGTGGGACGCGCTGACGCCGGACCTGCTGCGCACCGCCAAGCGCTTCGGCTTCGCCGACCGGCAGCTCGCGGCGATCTTCGGCCGCAGCGACATGGAAGTCCGCCGCCGCCGGTTGGAGCTCGGCATCCGCGCCGTGTTTAAGAGCGTCGACACCTGCGCCGCCGAGTTCGAGGCGTACACGCCGTACTACTATTCCACCTACGAGGATGAAGATGAGGTCCCGCCGCGAGGGACGCGCGTGCGCGCGAATTCCTCCGGCTCCCTCCCCCTGGAGGGGAGGGTTGGGGAGGGGGGAAGCCCCTCGCAGAAATCCGGCGCCCATTCCTCCGCATCACCCCTCCCTAGCCCTCCCCATCAAGGGGAGGGGACCGGAGGGGAGTATGTTCGCCGCATCATGATCCTCGGCGGCGGGCCCAATCGCATCGGGCAGGGCATCGAGTTCGACTACTGCTGCTGCCATGCCAGCTTCGCGCTGCGCGAAATGGGCGTCGAGTCGATCATGGTCAACTCGAACCCCGAGACCGTGAGCACCGACTACGACACGAGCGACCTCTTGTTCTTCGAGCCGCTCACGGTGGAAGACGTGCTCAACATTTGCGATCGTGTGCAGCCCGACGGCGTGATCGTCCAGTTCGGCGGGCAGACGCCGCTCAACCTGGCCCGGGCGCTGGCCGACGCCGGCGTACCGATCATCGGCACGAGCGTCGACGCCATCGAGGCCGCCGAGGACCGTGAGAAGTTCGCCAAGATGATCGAGCGCCTCGGCCTCAAGCAGCCGCCCAACGGCATCGCCCGCACGATGGATGAAGCCCGCGCCGTTGCGGAGCGCATCGGCTACCCGCTCTTGGTGCGGCCCAGCTTCGTACTCGGCGGCCGGGCGATGGAGATTTGCTACGACAACTCGCAACTCGAGCGCTTCGTCGCCGAGGCGTTCGTCGCCGCGCAGGGCCAGCCCGTGCTCATCGACAGCTTTCTGGAAGGCGCCACCGAAGTCGACGTCGACGCCGTGAGCGACGGACGCGACGTGATTGTTCCCGGCATCATGGAACACATCGAAGAAGCTGGCGTGCATTCGGGCGACTCGGCGTGCGCGATCCCGCCGTACAGCCTGCCGGGGCCAGTGGTGAAGGAGATCCGCGCCGCCGCCGAGTCGCTGGCGCGCGACTTGAATGTCGTCGGCCTGATGAACGTGCAGTTCGCGGTGAAGTGGGAGGAAGAGGCGCGAGGCGCGAGGCGCGAGGCACGAGAAGCAACCGACGCTTCCGAAGCTCGCGCCTCGCGCCTCGCGCCTCGCGCCACTCTTCGCCCCTCGGTTTACGTCCTCGAAGTCAACCCCCGCGCCAGTCGCACCGTGCCGTTTGTGGCCAAAGCCACGGGGATGCCGGTCGCCAAGATCGCAGCGAAGGCGATGGCCGGCGTGAGCCTCGCGGACCAGGGTTACACGACCGACCCGATCCCGGCGCACGTGTCGGTGAAGGAAAGCGTCTTCCCCTTCATCAAGTTCGCGGGCGTCGACATCGTGCTTGGCCCCGAGATGCGCTCCACGGGCGAAGTCATGGGCGTGAGCGAGCGCTTTTCGATGGCATTCGCCAAGAGCCAACTCGCCGCAGGCACCGTGCTTCCGGCGAGCGGCAACATTTTCGTGAGCGTCGCGGATAAGTCGAAGCCCGCGATCGCTGATCTCGCCTTCCGCCTGCACGGCCTCGGCTACGCGATCCTGGCCACCGACGGCACTGCCAAGCTGCTCGAAGCCGCCGGCATCCCGACGCGCCGCGTGAAGAAGATCAGCGAGGGCCATCCCAACTTGCTCGACTTTCTCACCGACGGCGACGTGGCCTTGGTGATGAACACGCCCCGCGGCAAAGGCGCCCGCACGGACGAAGGCAAGATCCGCGCCGCCGCCGTGCAAGCCGGCGTCCCGTGCCTTACGACGATCGAAGCCGCCGCCGCGGCTGTGCGGGCGATGGAAGCCCTCCGCAAGGAAGAGATGCAGGTCCAGGCGCTGCAGGATCGGTTCCCCGCCTAACACGCACTTTCCGTCGCGGATGGTCGCAACTGGCGATCTACGATTTAACTGGGACGCCAGGCGTTGGCTCTTTATAATGTAGCCATGAGCACCGCAACTCCGCCGTTCGACGTGCTTCCCGGCTTTACGCCCGTCAGCGGCCTTGGTCCGCACTGCGCCGCCGATTACCTAGCGCTTCCCGAAGGCGAACCGGTTGAACTCATCTATGGGAGACTCGCCGCGTCGCCGGCGCCAACGACGTTGCACCAAACTGTGTCCGCGTTGCTGACCGAGATACTATTGAGGATCGCACGGTCGACTGGCGGCCGCGCACTTGCTGGTCCTGTTGACGTCGTTCTTGCTGAACACTCGATCGTTCAGCCCGATTTGGTGTATCTGACGAAAGGTCGTCGCACCATCGTCGGCGATAAGATCAACGGGCCGCCCGACCTCGCTATTGAAATCCTGTCGCCTCATCACATGCGGCGGGATCGCACCGACAAGCTCGCCCTCTACGCCGAATTCGGCGTTGCCGAATACTGGATTGTCGATCCTCACGAGCGGCAGTTTGATTTCTTGATTAATCGCAATGGCCGTTTCGAGGTGCAGCCGCAGCGCGACGATCGTTACGCCTCGCCGATCATGCCGGAGCTGGTGCTCGACATCGCCGCGTTCTGGGGCGAAGTCGATCGGCAACTCGACGACAACCCGCCGGGCGAGAACTGAAGTCGCGTTTGTCCCGCGCCGTCCGGCCAATGACTCTTCGCACCGCCGCTCGCAAGTCCGACCTGCCGCCGTTGCGGGTCCATCACCTCTTTTACTTCCTCGCCGTCGCCGCGGTCGCGGCCGCGACGCATCGCGGCGTGAGACCGTTCGCCGGCCCGCAGCCGCTCACGCGTGAGTTGGCGGAGATGACCTATTGGCTCGGCGCTGCGCTGGGCGTTTCGCTATGGGCGCTGGGCGCTTTCTGGTGCACGCGCGGCTGGCGATTCCTCCGCCAGCCTGGCCCGTGGCTGGTGGCCGCGGCGGTGGTTGAAACTGGCTACCTCGCGCGACTCGCCAAGGCTTTGGAAACGTTGCTCTTGGGACACCCAGGCCCGCTGGCAGCGGAGCTGCGCGACCATTGGTACGCCCACACCTGGTCGCTCGCGCCGTTGGCGATCGTCGGCCTGCTCCTGATCGGAGTCGCGGTCTTGCCGTCGCGGGTCACGGCCTTCGGTCCCCTGTGGCGCGTGTTGGTGATTCTGGTCGGCGTTCAACTCCTGGCATGCGTCTTCGTCGGCCCGTGGACCACGGACCTCGGCCGCTGGCAAGGTTGGCGACTGTCGACGTGGCACACGCGCTCGCGCGGCGCCGTGGCGTTGGCCGCCGCGGCCGTCGTCCACGACCACGTCCTCGTCCGCCGGCGCCGCCACTGGTCGCATTCGCTCAGCGTGGCGTTGTGGATTGCGATGCAATTGGGCCGCAATCTCGCGCTCAGCGACTAGTAGAAGCTCTCTGCGAATTTGGACTTTCGTCAATCACCTTGCTAAACTGGCGGCATGAGCACGACCAACTTCCAGTTCACGGCGTTCGAGGGCTTCTCGCCCATTGCGACGATGGGACCCTATCGCGCCGCCGACTATTGGAATCTGCCCGAGGGAGCGCCCGTCGAATTGATGCGAGGAGAGCTTGTCATGTCCCCGGCGCCGCGGAGTTCGCATCAAATCGTCGTCGTCCTCCTGACCGAACTATTTTCCGGGATTTCACGCAAATCAGGGGGCTTTGTCCTCTGCGCTCCCGCCGACGTCATCCTTTCCGATGACACGATTCTTCAACCTGACGTTCTTTACGTCGCCAAATCGCGCCGGGGAATCGTGGGTGATCGAATCAACGGCCCCCCAGACCTCGTCATCGAAGTGCTCTCGGCGGGCGCTGAGCGGCGCGATCGGGTCCAGAAGCTCGACCTCTACGCGCAATACAACGTCCCAGAATTCTGGATTGTCGATCCCAAGGCCCAACACATCGAGTTCCTGATTTTGCAAGACGGCCGCTACGTCATCACCCCCAACGCTGGCGACTCCTATCAATCGCCGCGATTGCCCGAGATTGTGATCGATCTCCGGGCATTCTGGCGCGACGTTGACGATCGAATTCCGCAAGGATGAGTCACGTCGTCAATCCCGACGTTGTCGACTCGTCGCAGCCCTTCCAACTGCCGCGGCTGACGATTCTCCATCTCATGGCCTGGACGGCGGCGACGGCGCTGGCGTTCGTTCCCATCCGCGTGCAGCAGCAACGAATCTCGGTCCCCAGTCTCGGCAGTCTCGAACGCCGCATCGGGCATCGTCAATGGCGCCTATCTCTTTGTCGCCTTGGCCGTCATGTGGTGGCGCCGAAAAGGCTACGCCGAGCGGTTACAACCAGGTCATCTCCTGGCATTCGAAGGTTCGGCCCAATGGGCGCTTTCCGCCATGGCTTGGGCGCTTTTGGCGCAACGCGGCGATTTCACATCCGCGGCCTATCGGCTGATCATCCTTCCTCAACTTGTCGTGTTCTCATCTTCGGGATCTGGTTTATCCGTCTGGCCTTTCGCCCCGGCGAATCGGAGCTTTGGCGTTGGACGTTTGGCGTCTTTGCACTCGCGCCTGTTGTGCAATTCGCCTTCAGCCTTGTGCTGATGTTTTCCAGGGCCTTCCTCCGCGGCATGGCCAGCGGACCTTTCTCACCGTTCTTCTTTGTTTATTGGACTTCCACCGCCCTCCAAGCCGGCTTGCTCGCAGCGGCGATGATCGACGACCTAAGATATCGACGGCGCCGACACTGGTCACATTGGGTTGGCGCCAGCGCACGGCTCTCGCTGGCGCTCGTCGCGATCTGCTCCTACGTGGCTTATTGGCTGCTGGTCTGACTCCTGCTTGCTGCCCGCGCCGTTGCGTCGTTGATCGTCCGTCGATCCTCGATGAAACGGCGCCCTGCTAGCAATGCTCCGCGCGCTACCACAACATTTTCGATCTTGCACGGCGCCGTCGCACTACCCAATGCAACGGCGACGACGACCAAAACATTGCTTTGCAAACGCCGCTGGTGCGACTCAATCAGCGCGACGAGCGCAGCAAGAAAAACTTTTTCGCATCTCGTCGAAAGTGCCGTTGACCCGCTGCGGCGACTGCCCTATTCTCCCGCCCACACACGACGGACAAACGACCGCGAGCAAACGCACGAGGCACGGACGCCCACAAAAGTTTGCCCCCCGCGACAAACCCAACGGGACTCTCCTCAAAGCCAGCGGTCGTTTCGCCAGCTCGGTCTGCAAGAAGCAGTCATCCGCCAAATCAACGC
This sequence comes from Lacipirellulaceae bacterium, assembly GCA_044867485.1. GTDB lineage: Bacteria > Planctomycetota > Planctomycetia > Pirellulales > Lacipirellulaceae > Lacipirellula. Next base: position 7,292 of record JBIOVA010000261.1, read on the forward strand.
TTAGGAGCCACGTGGTTAGGTCGCCGACGAGTGAAGCGATGCTTCGTTCGCTGGCGACCTTCGCAGCGGTCAGCGCAGCACGGAAGCTCGCGCTGGCGCTAGCGACACACTCCCGTCGCCGTTCAGGCCCGACACACCTGAACTGCGTCCGCCCGCCGCAAGCGTCATTGCGTCCAATCGCTCCCGGAAAGGTATCGCGTCCTTTGCCCCCCTGGGACGTGGGCTTTTCTGGGAGCTTTTTTTATGCGCCGCGTTGCGGCTGGCTGTCGGCTGTCAGCTATCGGCTATCGGCCAGAGGAAGAGTACTGAACGGATCGCGCGTGACTTCGTTCTCCTCGTCTGGCCGATAGCTGACAGCCGACAGCCGATAGCCTTGCCCCATCCCGCGTTGGCACGAACCCACGAAGCGCCTACAATCCGCCGCTCGATTCCCGCCCAAGACTCACGTCAAGGAAGACGGTTCGATGTCCGCTGACGCCGCCGCGCGGATTGCGCGGCCCGCTGCTCCGCTGGCCCACGACCAGGCCGACGTTCTGGGCTACGGTCGCGAGGTGATTGCCGCCGAAGCTCGCGCGCTGGACGCGCTCGTGGGCCGTCTCGACCGTAGCTTCCTCGACGCCGTCGACGCCATCCTTAGCTGCCGCGGCAGCCTCATCGTCACGGGCATCGGCAAAGCCGGACTCATCGGCCAAAAGCTCACCGCCACGTTCGCCTCGACCGGCGCCCGGGCGCACTTTCTCCACCCCGCCGAGGCCTTTCACGGCGATCTCGGCCGGTTGCACGCCGACGACGTGGTGCTCGCCCTCTCGCAGAGCGGCGAAACCGCCGAGGTGTTGCAACTCCTGCCCGCTTTACGCTCTCTAGGCGTGAGACTGATCGCCATGACCGCATCGGCCGAGAGCACTCTCGGCCGGGCGGCGTCGATCGTCCTCGCCTTGGGTCAACTCGACGAAGCGTGCTCGCTGGGCCTGGCGCCCAGCACCAGCACCGCCGTCATGCTGGCCCTCGGCGACGCCCTCGCGTTGGTCGTCAGCCGACTTCGCGGCTTCACCGCCGAGGATTTCGCCCGGTTCCACCCGGGCGGGGCTCTCGGGTTGAAGCTCAGCGCGGTGGACGACCACATGCGTCCCCTGGAACAGTGCCGCCTCGCACGGGCGAACCAAACGGTTCGCGAGGTCGTCCTATGTTCCACACGCCCCGGGCGCCGCTCGGGAGCGATCATGTTGGTGGACGACGCCGGCCGGCTGGCCGGCTTGTTCACCGACAGCGACCTGGCCCGCCTGATCGAGCGCCGCCACGACGCGGCTCTCGATCAACCTGTCCACAACGTGATGGCCCAATCGCCGACGACCGTCCTCACGGGTGCGCGCATGTCGGCGGCCATCGACATCCTGTCCGAACGAAAATTCAGTGAATTGCCGGTCGTCGACCGGCAAGGGAGGCCTGTAGGCATGATCGACGTGACCGACGTGGTGGCCCTCATGCCCCACCGCACCCAGGACAACCCGTTCCAACCGCACTTCGACGAACCCTTCGAGCCGACTGTGTTCCGCCTGTTTGACGGCGACGAGTCGACTGACGACTCCGACTTCGTCTGGCCGTTCGCCGAAATGCCGGAGACGGACTGAAGCAGAACTGGGGAATGTCGAATGGGGAATGGGGAGGTGCCCGTATCC
>JBIOVA010000262.1:0-33168 GCA_044867485.1 Lacipirellulaceae bacterium
GAATTCTGGGGAAAGAGGCCTCACGCAAAGGCGCAAAGGCGCGAAGAAGAACAAGTCAATAGATGCAATTGATCGCATGACACAAGCTTCCCCTTCATTGCAGGACCTGCCTTCCCAATACGATCACGAAGCCGCCCAGGCGAAGTGGTACAAGGTTTGGGAGGAGCGCGGCTACTTCCACGCGGAGGCGGTTTCGGAGAAACCGCCCTACTGCATCGTCATCCCGCCGCCGAACGTGACTGGCGCCCTGCACCTGGGGCACGCGCTCAACAACACGCTGCAGGACATCCTCATTCGCATGAAGCGGATGCAGGGGTTCAACGCCCTCTGGATGCCGGGCACCGACCACGCGGGCATCGCCACGCAGGCGGTGGTCGAGCGACGGCTGCTGGAAGAAGAAAAACTCTCGCGGCACAAACTCGGCCGCGAGGGCCTGGTGGCGCGCATCTGGAAGTGGAAGGAGCAGTACGAAGCGCGCATCATCTCCCAGCTCAAGCAGCTTGGCTGTAGCTGCGACTGGCAACGGCTGCGGTTCACGCTCGACGACCAGTGCGCCCGCGCTGTGCGCGAGACGTTTTTCCGTTTGTTCAAAGACGGAAAAATCTACCGCGGCAAGCGGCTGGTGAACTGGGACACGTTCCTGCAAACCGCGGTGAGCGATGATGAGGTGTTTCACGAAGCGGTGAAGGGCAGCTTCTGGCACTTCCGCTATCCGGTGATCAAGGACGATAAGTACCGCGCGGGCGATCCCGAGTTTGTCACCATCGCCACGACGCGGCCCGAGACGATGCTCGGCGACACGGCCGTGGCGGTGCATCCCGACCCCGCGGCGGCGTTCGACAAGGTGGGCGCCGAGCTGCGCGAGAAGATGCTCTCAGCGCCGGCCAAGGAGAAGGGCGAGCTCGAAGAACAAGCGACGCTGCTGCTGGAACGCCGCGCGAAGATGCTGCCGCAGCTCGAACGCCTGCGCGATATGGCCCAACGCGGTGTGATGCTGGAGCTGCCGCTCACGGGACGCACGATTCCGCTCATCGCCGACGAGTGGGCCAAGCCGGAGCTCGGCTCCGGCTGCGTGAAGATTACCCCTGCTCACGACGCGAATGATTATGCTGTCTGGCAGCGTCACGCTGGTGAGTTTGGTGCTATTAACATCATGAATCCGGATGGCACTATCGGCGAAGGAGTGGCGGAGGGTAAAGCTGTAGAAGAAGCAATTGACAACTTGATTAGACAGTATGAGAGAGGGGAATCGAGCAGCACAAAGACATTAGTGCCGAAGGCATATCATGGAAAGGCGATGCTGGATGCGCGCCGGGCTGTCTTGTTGGATCTGGAAAACCTCGTCATCGACGGAGTCCGCATCTATGATCCTGAAATAGACCGTGAGGATCGGGAGATTGAACTAGCGCACAGTGACCGATCCAAAAAGCCAATTGAGCCTTATTTAGTTGAACAATGGTTTGTCCGTATGGACAAGTTGGCTCAATCAGCAATTGATGCGGTGCGCGATGGTCGTGTGAGAATTGTGCCCGAGCGGTACGCGAAGTCGTATCTCGATTGGCTTAGCGAGAAGCGCGACTGGCCCGTAGGTCGGCAGCTCTGGTGGGGTCATCAGATCCCCATTTGGTATATATCTGTGCGCTATCCTGAACAGAACGACGATGTCACTGAATCTGATGGCGACGAACGGCGCTCGGTTCTTGACGGACCTCAAGGGCCGACATTTGAAGAAGTTGCAGCAAATGGTCTTAGGCGATTCAAATCGCTATTAGTGCAAAGCGGATTTGGCAATGACGAGTTCGCACTTCAAGAAATCGTTGGGCATGATGAGCCTGCATTCTATGTTTGCGCCAAACACGCTGACTTTGAGGAACGCCTAGCAAAGATTGACGACCCTAACGACGAGTTCAAAGCCTACAGAGAAGAGGAGGTCCTCGACACCTGGTTCTCCAGCGCCCTCTGGCCGCACTCCACGCTCGGTTGGCCGGACCAGACGCCGGAACTCGCGACGTTCTACCCCACGACCGCGCTCGTGACGAGCCGCGACATTATTTCGCTCTGGGTCGCGCGGATGGTGCTGATGGGCCTCTACAACATGGGCGACGTCCCGTTCCACGAGGTTTACATCACGCCCAAGATTCTCGACGGCTACGGCGAGACGATGTCGAAATCGAAGGGCAACGGCGTCGACCCGATCGATGTCATCGACAAGTTCGGCGCCGACGCGCTGCGGTACGGCATCGCATATCTCACGACCGACACGCAGGACGTGAAGATGCCGGTGGAGTTCGAGTGCCCGCACTGTCAGCACCTGATGGCCCAAACCAAAAAGAACCGCACGCTCCCCCGCGTCGACTGCGAGAAGTGCGGCCAGCCGTTCGGCACGCAGTGGGCTGAGAAGGCGGAGGACAAGGCGCTGCCGCGCGCCGGCGTCTCGAACGAGCGGTTCGAGCTCGGCCGCCGCTTCTGCAACAAACTGTGGAACGCCTCACGTTTCTCGCTCATGAACCTCTCCGATCATAAAACCGGCGATGTTATCACCGGTCCGATCGCCGACGCCGACCTCATGCTCGAAGACCGCTGGCTCCTCTCGCGCCTCGCCACGGTGACGCGCGAAGTGACTGACGCGCTCCAGTCCTATCGCTTCGCCGACGCCTCGCGCACGCTGTACGCCTTCGCGTGGAATGACTTCTGCGACTACTACGTGGAAATCACCAAGGCGCGGTTCAAAGAGCCGGCGCAGCGGGCGGTCGCCCAGCGAGTGCTCGCCCATGTGCTTGATTCGCTGCTGCGGCTGCTGCACCCGATCGTGCCGTTTTTGACCGAAGAGGTGTGGCAGCTCTTGAACGAAGTGGCGCCGGAGCGGGGACTTGTCATTGCGACGAGCGCTACTAGCGGCGGGAATCCCTCTGCGGATGATCGGACTACCGCCCTGTGCTCGGTCGCCACTGGCGACCGTGCTCGGTTGCTCCCATCCCTTCGAGGGAGGGGGAGTGCGGAGAGCGTGTGCATCGCGGCGTGGCCGACGGTGGACGAAGCGCGGATCGATCCGACGATCGAGGAGCAGTTCGCCGACTTCCAGGCGGTGCTCGGCGCCGTGCGCGAGATCCGTCTGGCCCAAAATATTCCGCCGCGCACGCCGATCGAGTTCCGCGTGCGAACCAACGCCGCGACGGCCAAGCTGCTGGAGCCGATGCGGCCGTATTTCGCCCAGATCGCCGAAGCGACCTGCACGGCGCTGGGCCCCGCCATTCCGCCGCCGGAACGCGCCGTCACCAAATCGCTTGGGGAAATCGACGTCCATGTCGACGTGAGCGCCTTCTTCGACGCGGGCGCCGAGAAGGCTCGGCTCACCAAGGAGATTGCCCAGCTTCGCGGCTTCGCCGAGTCCATCGACAAGAAGCTCGCCAACGAGGGCTTCGTCAGCCGGGCGCCCGCCGACGTGGTCCAGCAGCAGCGCGCCAAGCGCGAGGAAGTCAGGGCTCAGCTCGCCGCCGCTGAGGCGGCCCTGGCGACGCTGGAGCCGTGAGCCGGCGGCCGTCCAGAACCCTTCCGACCGACGCCGCGGGCCGCCTGCGGCGAAGCTTTGGAACGGGGGCGACTTTAGACCATCTATGGGCGAATCTCCGAGAAAACAGGCCTTCTGCCGACACACGACTTTAGACCATCTATGAGCGCCGCCAGCGCTGTCCATCAAGTTTGTACGGCCGCCGCCCGGCGGGTATCATCGCTTCCGTCCCCCCCCGCGGTCCGGCTTTTTCGCCGGAGCGCGGAACCACTCCTCGTAAGGGCGCTTGACCATGACGGCTCCCTGGCGATCGAAACCTTGTCGTCGGCTCTCGCGCGTTGCGTCTGTCGGCGTCTTGCTCACACTCGCTCAGGGCTGCAGCTCCCCGCCTGATCCCATCGAACGGATGGCGCCGGCGATGCAGGCCTGCATCGACCTGATGCGGCCGATTACTGATCCGGCCTCGGCTCAGGCGGCGGTCGACGACATCAAGCCCACGTTCGAGGAGGTCGGCACGGCGATGGCCGACATGATGGCCCACCTGCAGAACCCAGGCGCCGTGCTGGCGAACCTCACGGAAATGCAGCGGCTGCAGAATGATATGATGCGGCTGGATCGCGAGTTCAACGCGGAGATCGATCGGCTGACCGCATTGAAGGGCCTGCCGGTCGAATTTTGGAACGTGTTCCGCGTCGAGTCGAATCGGCTCGGGCGAACGCTCGTTCAATCGGCCGCGGCCGGCAATCCATCGATCGACCAGTCCGTCGTCGCCGCCGTCGTGCAAAGCGCAGCGATGTACGACCAGTTCACGCCGGATCGCATCGTCGAGTTCGAGCTAACCAACGCCTCCGGCGGCGATCCGGACGCGGCGACCGAACGGCTGCAGGCAATCGCCGGCGACGCGGCACAGGTCGTGTCCATGTCCGACCCAGAGGACTACGACGTCGTGCACGTCACCGTGGCGCCGGTCGACGACTTCGACAAGCTGATCGCCGCGGTCGACTTCGGCACGGTCGTCGACTCCGAAAAGGCCAAGGGCGCAGCAAAAGTCGAGCTGCCCAACATGACCGAGGCGGACAACGACGCCGCGCTCGCGGAAACTGAGGGCGACGCAGCATACACCGACGCCGGCGCGGAAACGGATGCGACGGTCGCACCCGAAGTCGCGACCACCGACGGCGGTCGCGGCGAGTACTACGGCGGCCGCGGCGAGTATGACGGCGGGCGCGGCGAATACGCCGCCGTCCCTGATTCCGCGGGCGCGCCGCAGGCCTCCGGCGATACAGCCAACGCCTCGGGTTCGATTCCGTTTGTCGCGCGCCCGGGCGGCGCCGCGCCGCAGGAATCAGGTCTCGCCGCCGCGGGGACGCGATTGCGAGATTGGATGGGCGCCCTTGGCGCCGCAGGCGCTCAGGGTCGCGACATGACGGCGCTTCAGCCCATCGTTCCTGGCGAGCCGCTTCCCACGGATCCGAATTATCACGCGCAGCTCGCCGAGCTGTTACACGATTCTCAGTCGCAGTTCCACGAGCAGGCCGTGCTCGCACTGCTGACGGTGCAGCCCAACGACGTGGCCGACAAGAAGGTCCGGCAGCGGATCGCCCAAGGCTATCGCTACGTGGCGTTCGAGACGAACGCCCATGCCGACGAAGCGGTGCAGGGCCTGGTCCATTGGGGAGGCGTTCATAGCGTGCCGCTGCTGGTCGAGCTGTTGGGCGGCGGCGGAGGGGCCGGCGGGATGGAGCGCGGCGGAGGAGGACCTGTCAGCGAGCAGGCGATCTACGACGGCCTCGCCAAGTTCGCCACGCCGGAAGCTGCGACCGCCATCGCCACGCGGCTCAGCGAATCGGCGACGAGCGGCGACGCGGCCTTCGAGTGCCTGCGAACGATGGGAGTCGTCGCCGAGGCCCCGCTGCTGAAAGTCCTGCCGTTCGAGTCGCCGGAGGCGAATCTCTCCGCCGTGGGCGTCCTGGGCGACGTGGGGACGAAGAAGAGCATCGCCGTCCTGCGTCGCGCGGCCAAGAGCGAGAACGCGGACATCGTCGACGCCGCTCTGGGCGCCATTCGCGCGATCCAAGAGCGCGAGCGCGCAGCAGCAGCAGCAGCCAAGGCTGACTCCTAGCCGCGCCGTCCGCGAGCCGATTTCTGGCGAACGAGGTTTTCCGGCCGGAATGCCGCGGCAAGATTGCGCGAAGGCCGGCGAATAAGCCACCAAGTCGAAGGGCAGGTCGCGAAGTGCTATAGTTCGCGTAGGCGGCGGCCCCTGGCGACGGCGGCGAAAGTTTCGCACGTCGTGCTGCTGGCGGCGCCCACATTGCGTTCGACGCAAGGAACCCGTGCGATGTTGGACACCATCTTCCTGATTGCGGCAGTCGTCGGCGGCACCGTCATGGTGTGTCAGTTTGCGCTCACGCTCATGGGCATGGGCGACGACGGCGGCCACGCAGCTCACATAGGCCACGACGCCGGCTTCGACGGAAGTCTGAGCACCGGCGACTTCCACGGCGATATGCATGGCGGCGACTTCCACGGCGACGCCGCGGGCGACGCCGCAAGCGATCATCACACCAGCATCGCCACGGCCGCCGACGGCGATTATCAGCACCCCGATTCGAGTTGGCTGTTTGGCGTGCTGTCGTTCCGCACGCTTGTAGCAGCGGCGGCATTTTTCGGCGTCGCGGGCAAGGCGGCCACGAGCGCTGGCTTCGCTAACGTGCCGGCGCTGGCCATCGCGCTGTTGGCCGGCTTGGCCGCGATGTACGGGATGTACTGGTTAATGCAGGGGGTCTCGAGCCTCACGTCGTCCGGAAACCAGCGGATTTCCAGCGCGCTGGGTCGGCGAGCGACGGTCTACATCCCCATTCCGGCGGGTCGTCAGGGCGCCGGCAAGGTACAGCTTTCGATGCAAAATCGCATCGTAGAATTTCAGGCGGTCACGGACGAATCCGAACGCCTCAAAACCGGCGAAACCGTCGAGGTCGTCGCCGTCGCGGGAAGCGACATGGTGCAGGTCCGCCGCGTCGTCGAGGCGGTCAACGCGTGAGCCGCGGCGACGAGTGCGCTGAGTTGTTCCCCTACCCCATTCCGCTGACGGCGGCGCGCTGACGCGCTCCGCACGCCGGCTGAAGGATTACGACCATGACATCGACGCTTGTGCTCGCCGCCTTTCCCTGGGACCTGACCGGCCCGACGCTGTTCTGGCTCGCGGTGCTGGCCGCCCTCGTGGGGATGGTCTTCTTTTCGACCATCATCCTGCTGAAGACCAACTACAAGCGCTGCTCCAGCAATCAAGTGCTGGTGATCTTCGGCAAGACCTCGCAGGGCCAGGCCGCAAAGACAGTGCACGGCGGCGCCGCGTTCGTGTGGCCGCTGTTCCAGGACTACCGCTACCTCAGCCTGGAGCCCATCCAGATCGAAATCCCGCTGCGCGGCGCGCTGTCGATCGAGAACATTCGCGTCAACGTGCCCAGCGTGTTCACGGTGGCTATCGGCACGCAACCCGACGTGATGACCAACGCGGCGATCCGCCTGCTCGACCTGTCGGTCATCGACATCCGCAAACAGGCCGAGGAAATCATCTTCGGCCAGTTGCGGCAAGTGATCGCGTCGATGGGAATCGAGGACATTAACCGCAATCGTGACACGTTCCTCGAGCACATCCAGAACTCAGTCGAGCCGGAGCTCAAGAAAATCGGCCTCGTGCTGATCAACGTCAATATCACGGACATCACGGATGAGAGCGGCTACATCGACGCGATTGGCAAGAAGGCCGCCTCGACGGCGATTCAGCAGGCCCGCGGCGACGTCGCCGATCAAGAGAAGTTGGGCGAGGTGCGCGTCGCGGACGCGGATCGCGAAAAGGTCGTGCAGGTCGCGGCGGCGACCAAGCTCCGCGAAATCGGCACCCGCGAGGCCCAGCGCGAACAGGCCGTGCGGTTGGCCGAGCTACAGAAGGAGCAGACCGTCGGCGAGCAGGCCGCGGCCTTTGAGCGCGACATGCAGGTGAAGGAGTCCGAACAGCGGATGCGCATCTCGGTGGCCGAGGCGGACGCGGCGGCGGTGAACGGCGAAAACATTGCTGCGGCGAAGGTCGCGGCGTCGCAGGCCACGCTGCTGGTCCAAAAGGCCGAGGCCTACCAGCGCGGCGAGGTCCGCAAGCGCGAAGCCGAGGCCGCGGTTGTCGAGGCCCAGAACCGCGCCATGGCCAAGGCGGCGCTCGCCGAAGCGGAGCGCGTCGAAGCCGAGCAGCGGGCCAAGCTCGAAGCTCCCGCGAAGGCTCAAAAGGCTCGCATCCTCGTCGATGCTGAGGCCGAGGCCGAGAAGCGCCGCTTGGAAGCCGAGGGCGAGGCGGCCGCAATTTTTGCGAAGCTTGAGGCCGAGGCCCGCGGGCACTACGAAATCCTTGCCAAGAAGGGCGAAGGCCTCAAGCAAATCGTCGACGCGTGCGGCGGGGCCCAGCAGGCGTTTCAGCTCATGATGCTGGAGCACCTCGACAAGCTCGCGGAGAGCAGCGCCAAGGCGATCAGCAACATCAAGTTCGATAAGATCGTCGTCTGGGAGAACGGCGCCCAGAACGGCCGCAGTTCGACCGCCGACTTCCTGCACAAGATGGCCGGCACCTTGCCGCCCATGCTGCAAGTGATGCGCGACATCGGCGGCGTTGAGATCCCCGAGAGCCTGGCGAAGCTAGCCGGTCACGAGACGGCGGCTGACGCCGTGGACGCCAATGGCGTCAAGGAGGCCAAGCCCAGAGCTAAGTCCGACGACCGCGGCGCGCCCGTGGCTTGAACTCGGGCGCCACGCTTTCGTGCAACTCTTCCAATCGACTCGACGGTGACTTTATAATGGCAGCAGTGCAGGCCCTCGGGTCGCGCACGTTACGCTGTTATATTCCGCCAGAGGAGTCGATATGCCCGTCGCGATGGAGCTTTCTCGGATCATCATCAGCGAGATTAACAACGAGCAGGTCATCTACCTCAAGGAGATCGACGGCGAGCGGACGTTCCCGATTCTGATCGGAATGTTCGAAGCCATTAGCATCAACCGCCGCGTGAAGCACGAGGAGACGCAGCGTCCGCTCACCCACGACCTGTTGGTGAGCGCCGTCGAGCAACTCGGCGGCGAATTCCAGGACGTGGTGATCAGCGAGCTCAAGGAGCATACCTATTTCGCCGTGCTCCGCGTGCGCAGCGAGGGCGAGCTGATCGAGGTCGACGCCCGGCCCAGCGACGCTATCGCGGTGGCCGTGACCTGCAATCCGCCGCTGCCGATCTACGTGGCCGAGGACGTTCTTACCGACGTCGCCGGCGGCGGGAGTTGAATGACGGCCTGCCGACCTCGGGCAGACTCAGCCCATCACGTCGGCAAACGTCGCGCGGAGCGACTTGAGGCCCGTCGCGCCCCGCGGCGCGTCGACGACCACATTCACGCGCACTTCGCTGGTGCTGATCATCTCGACGTTGATCCCCGCGTCGCTGAGCGACTTGAACATCCGCGACGCAACGCCGGTGTGCGTGCGGATGCCGACGCCGAAGACGGACAGGATGTCGATTGTCGCGTCGCTGGTGACCGGACCGGCTTCGCCGCCGCCCACCGCGTCGGCCGCCACGCTCACGGCCCGCTCGACGTCGGCGCGCGGCACCGTGAAGCTGAGACTGGCCACGCCGTCGTGGCCCGCGCCCTGGACGATTAAGTCGACGAGAATCCCTTCGGCGGCGATCGCCTCGAAGAGCGCCGCCGCGATGCCCGGCCGGTCGGGCAGCCGGGCAATCGTCACCCGGCCCTGCGTCTGATCCAACTTGATGTCGTCGATCGTGAGATCTTCCATTCGTTGCAGGCGGGCCACGACGTCGACCGCGCTGGCACCGTCCGGCGCCTTGCCGCCATTGCCGAAGATGCTGCGCGACGACGGCGGCTTCTCCAGCTCGAACTCGTCGTGCACGGCCCGCAGCGCCGGCAGCCCCTGCGAGCGGTCAATGAGGCACGAGATTTTGATTTGGCTGGTCGTGATCGCCTGAATGTTCACGCCCGCGTCCGCCAGGGCGCGGAACATGCGGTCGGCCACGCCGGTCTGCGTGGCCATGCCGAGGCCAACGACGGACACCTTCGACAGGTTGCCGTCGCTGGAGACCTCGCCGCCCAGCTCACGGGCGGCTTCTTTGGCTGCGTTGAGCGCCGCCGGGAGATCGGTCTCCAGCACGGTAAACGCGATGTCCGCCCTTCCGCCAGCGCCGATGTTTTGCACGATCATGTCGACCGCCACGTTCACGGCCGCCAGACGGGAGAAGATGCGGTTCATCGTGCCGGGCTTGTCGGGGACGCCGGAGATTGACACGCGGGCCTCGTTTTTGGTGAGGGCGCAGCCGCTCACCGCCCGGTCGCTGCTTTCGGACTGAGGGCCGATGACTGTGCCCTTATCGTCGGCGAAGCTGGCACTGTTGAGCACGCGAATCGGTACGCCGAACTTCTTGCCGAACTCGATCGACCGGCTGTGCATCACGCCGGCGCCGAGGCTGGCCAGCTCGAGCATTTCGTCGTGGCTCACGCGATCCATCATGCGGGCCGAGGGGACGATCCGCGGATCGGTCGTGAAGACGCCGTCGACGTCGGTATAGATGTCGCACATGTCGGCCCGCAGCACGGCGGCGAGGGCGACGGCCGTCGTGTCGCTGCCGCCTCGGCCGAGCGTGGTGATGTTGGAATTGTCGTCGACGCCTTGAAAACCCGCGGCGATCACCACGGCGCCGTCGTCGAGGTGCAGCCGCATCCGCTCGGTGGAAATCGACTGGATACGGGCCTTGGTGTGCGAGCTGTCGGTCTTCACGCCGATTTGGGCGCCGGTGAGGCTCACCGCCGTACCGCCCAGGGCGTGAATCGCCATTGCCATGAGGGCGACGCTCACCTGCTCCCCGGTGGACAGCAGCATGTCCATCTCGCGGGCCGGCGGCTTGTCGGAAATTTCTTTCGCGAGCGCGACCAGCGCGTCGGTGTTCTTGCCCATGGCGCTGACGACCATGACCACCTGGTTGCCCTGCTGCTGGGCGCGAATCGCCTTCCGCGCCGCGGCCATGATCTTCTCAGGATTGGCCACGCTGGAGCCGCCGAATTTCTGAACGATCAAACTCATGTCAACTCTCAATCAACAAGAAAGATTCACCACGACGGCACGACGAGCACGACGTAGGCAGTGCTGAATTGACGGGATAACAGGATGGAACAGGATCGACAGGATACAAGTCAAAGGCATTGATCCTGTGAATCCTGCCGATCCTGTTATCCTGTCAATTCCATTTTGCTCCTCGCCGTGCTCGTTGTGTCGTCGTGGTTCAACTCCGAATGAACCACCCCATGGCTCGCCAGCCTTCGTCGAACGCGAGGCTCGACTTGGCGGCGTTCGTGTCGCCGTAGCTGGTGAACTCGTCCGCCGCGATGCCCGTGCCCGCCATCGCCACCGGCACGTGCCCGTGCGTGTGCGTTTTGGTTCGCAGGAACGTGGGGTGATCGGGGGAAATCATCATCCGCCAATCGCCCTGCGCCGCAAGGGCCTTCGCCAGCGGCGCCACGATGTACTGGTCGATTTCTTCGAGCGCCTTCACCTTGCCCGCGCAGTCGCCCTCGTGGGAGGCCTCGTCGGACGCCTCGACATGGACGCAAATCAAGTCCACGTCCTCGAGCGCCGCGATCGCGGCGCGGCCCTTGGCGGCGTAGTCGGTGTCGGTGTATCCCGTGGCGCCGGGCACGTCGATCCGCTTCCACTCGACCAGCGTCGCCAGCCCCCGCAGCAGGTCGACCGCCGTGATCATCGCCCCGCGCACGCCATAGACCAGCTCGAACGGCTGCACGTGCGGCGCCCGGCCCAGGCCCCACAGCCAGACGTTCGTCGCCGGGAGCTTGCCGTAGCCCTCGCGGACGACGTTGACCGGATGGTCGCGGAACACGTCGACCGACTTTTCCATGAGCGCGGTGAGCACGTCGCTTCCCGCACCGCGGGGGAAGTGTTCGACGATCGACTTGTCGGTGAGATCGTGCGGCGGGGTCGTGCGAGTCTCCGGCGAGAACGGCGCCGGGATGCTCACGCCGCGCCAGATCAACAGATTGCGGTAGCTCACGCCGGGAACGAAATGGAGCGCCGGCCCGTGCGTCGAGTGTTCGGCGACGTAGTCCTGCATCGATGCCAGCAGTTTGGTTGCTTCCTCGGTGCTGATGTGGTCGGCGGTGAAGTCGCGCATCACCTGGTCCTGAATCGTGACCAGGTTGCACCGCACGGCCCAGTCTTCGACGCCAAGCTCGATCCCCTGCGCCGCTGCTTCGATGGGCGCCCGGCCGGTGAAATTCACCAGCGGGTCGTAGCCCAAGAGGCTCATGTTGCCGACTTCCGACCCCGCTGGCAGCGACGACGGCGTGTGGCATGCGCGCGCCACCACCCCCGCCGCGGCAATGGCGTCCATCGCGGGGATATTCGCCGCCTCGAGCGGCGTGCGGCCGCCAAGCTCAACTTGCGGCTCGTCGGCGGCGCCGTCGGGGATGATGATGGCGTACTTCATCGATGCGACATGAAATTGACAGGATAACAGGATTGGCAGGATTGACAGGATAAATACCAATGAATTCATCCTGTTAATCCTGCTCCATCCTGTTATCCTGTCAGTTCAACGCTCCATTTGTATTTGTCGTGCCCGTCGTGTCGTCGTGGTGAAATTCTGACTTGGTTCAGTCCCGCACCCACATGTGGACCGTTTGGCTGCGCACGGCAGGCAGCTTGTCGATGGCGGCGCACGCTCGGGCGATGGCTCCTTCGGTGGTTTCGTGGGTCATGATCACTAGCGGCACGATGTCGCTGCCGTCGAGCGGCTCGTGCTGAAGCACGGAGGCGATCGAGATGTTGCCGGCGCCGAGCACGGCGGTCACCTGAGCCAGCACGCCGGGGTGATCTTCGACCATGCACCGCAGGTAAAACTTCGCCCGGGCGTCGTCGTCGGGGAGCGTCGTGACGCGGGCCTTGCGGTTCGACCACAGCTCCAGCGTGCGGAAGGTGAGGGCGGCCCGGCCCACGGCGACGTCGATCATGTCGGCCACCACGGCGGAGGCGGTGGGCATCTGCCCGGCGCCTTGCCCGTGGAAGAACAGCGGCCCCACCGCGTCGCCCTCGACGCGGATGGCGTTGAACGGCCCGTTGACTTCGGCGAGCGGGCTGCGGGCCCGCACCAGCGCCGGCGAGACGTCCAGTTCCAGCGTGTCGCCGTCCAGGTCCGCCACGGCGAGCAGCTTGATCCGGTAACCCATCTCCTTGGCATATCGCACGTCGAGGACGTCGAGCGTGTCGATTCCCTTGCGGGGAATGTCCTTCCAATCGGCCCGGGCGCCAAACGCCAGGTGGGCGAGGATCGCCAGCTTCTGGGCCGCGTCGCTGCCATCCACGTCCATCGCCGGGTTGGCTTCGGCGTAACCCAGCCGCTGCGCCTCGGCGAGCACGGCGCCGTAGCTGGCTCCCTCGTCGTGCATCTGCGTGAGGATGAAATTGCTCGTGCCGTTGAGGATGCCGTGGAGCGACTGAATCTGGTTGGCGGACAGGCACTGGCTGATGTTGGCGATGATCGGGATGCCGCCGGCGACCGACGCCTCAAAGGCGATCGTGCGGCCCAACTCGCGGGCCCGGTCGAACAGTTCCGGGCCATGCTCGGCCAATAGCGCCTTGTTGGCGGTGACTACGTCTTTGCCGTTTTCCAGCAGGCGGAGCATGATCGTGCGGGCCGGCTCGAGCCCGCCGACGAGGTGGGCGACGACCTTGATCTCGGGGTTCTTGATGACTTCGTCGACGTTGTCGGTGAGCACGCCAGCCGGCAACTCGCAGTACCGCGGCTTCTTGAGGTCGCGGACCACCGCCTTCTCCAGCCACAAAATACGGCCGGCGTGGCGGGCGGTGCGATCGCCGTGGTCGAGCAGCAGGCGCGCGACGCCGCTGCCGACGGTTCCCAGGCCGATGATGGCGACTTTGGTGGTTTCCATACGAGCGGGGTCTATTGGGGCATCGGAATTCGGTTGCCAGAAGCTAGCCATCGTAGTTCGCCGACGGCGCAAACGTCAACGCCCGACACGGTTTGCGTCGCGTCGGCCGGGCAGTAGAATCGTGGGTTCGCGGGCTAATCGATGGCTACGCGGACGCGCTCCGCTGCGGCGGACCTTCGCGTCGCGGCTAACAACGCGATTCTGCCTCCTCTCTAAATCCTGAACCCTGAATCCGCTCGCATGCCGCGCTACAACCCTGCGACCATCGAACCCAAGTGGCAGGAGTATTGGGAGGAGCATCGCACATTCGCGTCGCCGCAGATGCCCGCGGGCGACAAGCTCTACGTGCTCGACATGTTCCCCTATCCCAGCGGCGACGGGCTGCATGTGGGCCACCCTGAGGGGTACACGGCAACCGACATTGTGTGCCGGGCGGCTCGGATGCAAGGTAAGAGCGTCGTCCACCCGATGGGGTTCGACTCGTTCGGGCTGCCCGCCGAGGAGCACGCGATCAAGACGGGCGTTCACCCGCGCGTGCAGACCGAGAAGAACATCGCCACGTTTCGCCGGCAGCTCAAGATGTTGGGCTTCAGCTACGACTGGGGCCGGGAGCTGGCGACGACGGACGTCGAGTACTTCCGCTGGACGCAGTGGATCTTTCTGCAGATCTTCGACACTTGGTTTGACCCGCAGCAGCAGAAGGGGCGGCCGATCGCGGAGCTGCCGATTCCTGACGGCGTCAAGTCGCAGGGCGACGACGCGGTGCGGGCGTACCAGGACGACCATCGGCTGGCGTACCAGAGCCACGCGCCGGTGAACTGGTGCCCCGCGCTCGGCACGGTGCTCGCCAACGAAGAAGTCATCGACGGCAAGAGCGAGGTGGGCGGGCATCCCGTGGTGCGGATGCCGCTGCGGCAGTGGAAGCTGCGCATCACGGCGTACGCCGATCGCCTCGAAAAAGACCTTGACGGGCTCGACTGGCACGAGGGGATCAAGGCGCTGCAACGGAACTGGATCGGCCGCAGCACGGGGGCGGAGGTGGATTTTTTCATCAGCCTGCCGGACGCACCCATCACAGAGGCGACGAAGACCAGCGGCAAGGTCGCCGAGCTGTTCGACTCCTGGGAATATTGTCGCGAGGAGCTCGGCTGGCCGCGCGTGCCCGGCCCCGAGGCGATGCGGATCTACACGACGCGGCCCGACACGCTGTTTGGCGCCACGTACATGGTGATCGCCCCCGAGCATCCGTTCGTTGCGCGACTGACGACGCCGGAGCACGCCGAGGCGGTGCAGGCGTACGTCGCTCAGGCTGCGGCCAAGAGCGACCTCGACCGCACAGAGCTGGCGAAGGACAAGACGGGCGTGTTCACGGGTTCCTACGCGATCAATCCCGTGAACGAGAAGCCGATTCCCATCTGGATCGCCGACTACGTGCTGGCCAGCTACGGTACCGGCGCGATCATGGCCGTGCCCGCGCACGACGAGCGCGATTTCGAGTTTGCGCAGAAATTCGACTTGCCAATCATCGCCGTCGTCGATCCGGGCGAGAACTTGTTGCGCGTCGAGGATCGACTTGTGCTGGCCGGGGAGCGAGTTTTTTCCGGCGACGGCGCCGCCATCAACTCCGGCGAATTTGACGGGCTCCCGACAGCGGAGTTCAAGAAGACGATTACGGCGTGGCTCGCCCACAACGGCGTTGGTCGGGAGGCGGTGAACTACAAGCTTCGCGATTGGTTGTTTAGCCGGCAGCGGTTCTGGGGCGAGCCGTTTCCGATCCTGCACGAGCTTGACGCCGACGGCAAGCTCACCGGTCGGGTGCGAGCCGTGCCCGAGGATCAGCTTCCGGTGGACCTGCCGCATCTCGACGATTTCAAGCCGCATGGCCGGCCCGAGCCGCCGCTCGACAAGGCGCCCGAAGAGTGGCTCTACCCTGTGATCGACGGCGTGCGCTTCAAACGCGAAACGAACACGATGCCCCAGTGGGCGGGAAGCTGCTGGTACTACCTACGGTTCCTTGACCCGAAAAACTCCGCCGCGCTGATCGACCCGGTCGTCGAGCGAGCGTGGATGCCAATCGACCTGTACGTTGGCGGCGCCGAGCACGCGGTATTGCATCTGCTCTACTCGCGGTTTTGGCACAAGGTGCTGTTTGACCGCGGCGTGGTGAGCACGCCCGAGCCGTTTCAGAAGCTGGTGAACCAGGGCATGATTCTCGGCGAGAATGGCGAGAAGATGTCCAAGAGCCGCGGCAATGTTATCAACCCCGACGACATCGTGCGGGAGTACGGCGCCGACGCACTGCGGCTCTACGAGATGTTCATGGGTCCGCTCGAGGCCACGAAGCCGTGGAGCATGGAAGGCGTCAACGGCGTCTACAACTTCCTGGGCCGGGCGTGGCGGCTGATCATCGACGACCACGCCGAGAAGCTCACGCTCAACGCCGCGGTGTGCGACGATGCGCCGACGGACGAATCGCTCCGCGTGTACCACAAGACGGTGAAGGCGGTGACGGACGACGTCGCGTCGCTGTCGTTCAACACGGCCATCTCGCGGATGATGGAGTTCGTGAACTACTTCACCAAGCAGGACCGCCGCCCGCGGGCCGTACTGGAGCCGTTCGTGCTGCTGCTCGCGCCGTTCGCCCCGCACGTTGCCGAGGAGTTGTGGTCGGCCCTGGGGCACAAGGAATCGCTCGCCCACACCCCGTGGCCGAAGTACGACGAGGCGCTCCTCGCCGAATCGACCGTCGAATTGCCCGTGCAAATCAACGGCAAAGTCCGCGGAAAGATCACGGTCGCCGCCGACGCCGACGAGGCGGCGGCGCTCGCCGCGGCGAAAGCCGACCCGAAGATTGCCGAGCAGCTTGCGGGCAAACCGGTGATCAAGGAAATTGTGGTTCCCGGGCGGATGGTGAGCTTTGTTGTGAAGGGTTGATCGATTCGATAGCAACAGCCAAGGTCGGAGTTGACTTAACCACGACGGCGCAACGATCAAGATTTTTGGATCGCTGAACTGACAGGATAACAGGATGGGGCAGGATCAACAGGATAGCGTTCGTTACCCAATATCCTGTCAATCCTGCCGATCCTGTGATCCTGTCAATTCCATCTCAATGCCTTTGGACTTGGCGCTTTGCGGTAAGACTTGTCTGTTGCAGGAACACCTTCGATGAAAAACGCCGTTGCCGTCGTCTTGGGCGGAGGGCAGGGCACGCGGTTGCGGCCGCTCACCAACCTGCGCTCCAAGCCCGCCGTGCCGTTGGCGGCAAAGTATCGGCTCATCGACATCCCGATTTCCAACTGCCTCAACAGCGGGCTCAATCGCATCTACGTCCTTACGCAGTTTCTGTCGGTCAGCCTCCACCGGCACATCCGCGGCACGTACCGGTTCGACAACTTCAGCGGCGGCTACGTCGAAATCCTCGCGGCCCAGCAGACGGTGACCGAAGGCACCGACTGGTACCAAGGCACGGCCGACGCGGTGCGTAAGAACTTGCGCTACTTCACGCAGCCGGGAATTGACTACGTCGTGATTCTCTCCGGCGACCAGCTCTACCGCATGGACTTCGCCGCCATGCTGGAGACGCACAAGCACTCGCGGGCCGACGTGACCATCGCCGCCAAACCGGTCCACAGCCACGAGGCGGGCGGCTTGGGGATTATGCACGTCGACCCGTCGGGTCAGGTCACCGGCTTCGTCGAGAAGCCCAAGACCGAAGAGCAGGTCGCCCCCGTGCGGATGGACCCTGCCTGGCTCGACGCTCGCGGCGTGGCCAGCGGCGGCCGCGACTGCCTGGCAAGCATGGGCATCTACGTGTTCAGCGCGCGGGTGCTCGCCGAGCTGCTCGCCGACGTTGCCCACCAGGATTTTGGCCGCGAAGTGTTTCCTAACGCCATCAACAGCCGCAAGGTGCAGGTCCATCTGTTCGACGGCTACTGGGAGGACATTGGCACGATCGGCTCGTTCTACGAAGCCAACCTGCAACTGGCCCGGCCCAATCCGCCGTTCGACCTGACCGACGCCAAGGCGCCGATTTACACGCGGCCCCGGTTCCTGCCGCCTTCGCGAATCGACGGGGCGAAGATCACCGGCAGCCTCATCGCCGACGGCTGCGTCATCGAGCCGGGCGCGGTGATCGAAAACAGCGTCATCGGACTGCGGTGTCGGATTGGCCGCGACGTGACCATCCGCAACTCGGTGCTCATGGGCGCCGACTATTACGAAACGCCGGAGGAGCTGGCGGCGAGCGACTTCGCCGACTTGCCGCCCATCGGCATTGGCGCGGGCAGCGTCGTCGAGGGCGCGATCGTCGACAAAAACTGTCGCATTGGCGCCGGAGCGCAGGTCGTCAACCACGCCCAAGTCGCCGATGGCCGGGCCGGCGAATCCTGCGAGATCCGCGACGGAATCCTCGTCGTCGCCAAGGATGTCACGCTGCCGGCCCACTGGCGCCTGTGACCAGCGTTCGCGGCGGTGAAATCCGCACAATCGGCAGTCCCACACCGTCCCCACGCGGTCCCGACTGCGGAAAGCGAGCCCCCGCTCAGTTGGCCAAACCCACGAGCGTTGCCATACTTAGGGGTGACAGCGCCGCGAGCCGCGGTCGCTCACGCTCGAAATCCTCGCGGAGATTACCGACACCCATGCGTCGCTACGTCCTCACACACCTCGCCCCGACAGGGGCCGTGATCGCCCTGCTCAGCCTTGCCGCCGTCGCTCCGTCGCACGCGCAGCAGGCGGCGTCGACCCCCGCCAACGACGAAATCTACCTCGACGAACCGGAGCCGACGCCGCCGCCGGTGGCGATGGGCACGGTCAAGCTCACCGAAAAATATGAGGGCGGCGCCACACGCCTTGAACGCGAGGTGATCAAGCTGTCCGACGACCAGGCAGTCAATCACGGCATGTACACCGAGTACTACGCCAACGGGCAGAAGTTCGCCGAGGGCGGCTACGTCAACGGCGTCCACGATGGCCAATGGAGTTTCTGGCATGAAAACGGCCAGTTGTGCAAGACTGTCACGTTCCAAGGCGGCCACGCCGACGGTGGGTGGGAAATCTTCCGCAGCGATGGCACGCTGTCCGGCAAGCGAAGCTTCAAGGACAACCTGCGGGATGGAACCTGGGTGAGCTATTACGAGGACGGCAAGACGCCGAAAATCGAAGATGCCTACGCGGGCGGCCAGCACGAGGGCGTTAGCCGCGTTTACTTCGCTAACGGTAAGCTGCAACGGGAGATTCCGTTCAAGAACGGCCTGTACGACGGGCTCATGACCGAGTGGGACGAGTCCGGCCGCAAGATTGCCGAGATCAATTTCAAAGCCAACAAGCGCGACGGCAAGTTTATCCTCTACCGCGCCGACGGCACAGCCGTGGAGCAGACGTATCAAGACGGGCGCCTAGTGTCCGAGCCCACGGGCGGCTGATTCTCAGCGAGGAAGGAGACGCCGCCCATGTCGGCGACGCCGCAGTCGGGACTGGCTCACGTTGTGTTCTTCACGCTGAAGGACCGCTCGCCCGCGGCGCGGGACGCGCTCGTGGCGGCGTGTCGCAAGTATCTGACGGACCACCCTGGGACGGTCCACTTCAGCGCGGGCCTCCGCGCCGAGGCGTACGCCCGCCCCGTGAACGACGCCGAGTTCGACGTGGCGCTGGTCGTGGTCTTCGACTCCGCCGCCGCCCACGACCAGTATCAAGCGGCCCCGCGGCACAAGCAGTTCATCGCCGAGCAGTCCGGCAACTGGGCAAAAGTTCGCGTCTTCGACGCCTTCGCCTAAACGCCCCCGTGCGGCCTCACCTCAACATGAGAGCCGGGGACTTCCATTCGTCGGGGCTACCAAGCCCCATACGCTATATTAGAATTGCCGCTCTTCGCCCCAATCGACGCCCGAAGTCCCACTTGCTCCCGGCCCCCCATGACCGAAGTCCGCCAGTACGAGCCGGAGCACTTCATCAACCGCGAGTTGAGCTGGCTGGAGTTCAACGCGCGCGTCCTCGAAGAGGCCCAGGACCCCTCGAACCCGCTCATGGAGCGGGTCAAGTTCCTGGCGATCTTCAGCTCGAACCTCGACGAGTTCTTCATGGTTCGCGTCGCGGGCCTCCGCGAGCAAGCCTTCGGCGGCGTGGCCGCCCAGGACGTGGCGGCCGACGGGCTCGATCCGCTCACGCAGTTGCAGCGCATTTCCAAACGCACCCGCGAACTCGTCGAGCAGCAGTACCGCTGCTGGAACAAGGAAATCCTCCCGGCGCTGGCCGAGCAACAGATCCTGATCCTCAACTTCGAGCAGTGCGACAAGCAACAGCGGCGGATTGTCGACGAGTTCTTCCGCCAGCGCGCGTTCCCCATTCTCACGCCGATGGCGATCGACCCCAGCCATCCGAGCCCGCGGTTCCACAACCGCGGGTTGTACCTCGCCGCGCTGCTACAGCGCAATAGCGGCCTGGGTCCGCCCGAGTTGTTCGCCGTCGTCCAGTTGCCGCAGGTCTTGCCGAGGTTCATCGACGTCGGCGGCCCGAACGAGAGCAAGTTCGTGCTGCTCGAAGAAATCGTCGCCTGCAAACTCCCCGAGTTGTTCGGCGGTTACGAGGCGGCCCATCACGCCACGTTCCGCCTCACGCGGGATATGGACGTTGACATGCTCGAGCAGGAGTCGGACGACATGCTGCGGGCGATCGAATCCCGCCTGCGACAGCGGCAGCATTCCGAGGGCGTCCGCCTCGAAGTCCAGGAAGATATGGGCCGCGACCTGTTGGACATGCTCGTCGGCGAGGAGCAGCTTCAGGAAAACTTTTCCGTCGGCGGCGAGCAGTATTCCGAGGTCTATCGCATCGACGGCATGCTCGACATGACTTCGCTGTGGGAACTCATCCGCGTGCCGGGGAAGGAGTCGCTCCGCGACGCGCCGTTCGTCGCCCGCCAGCCGTTGGGCATGCGCCGCGGCGACGACCTGTTCGCCGAGATCGCCGATCGCGACGTGCTGCTGCACCATCCGTTCGATTCCTTCGATCCGGTCGTCGAGTTCATCCAAAGCGCGGCCGAGGACCCCAACGTCCTGGCCATCAAGCAAACGCTCTACCGCACCAGCGGCGACAGCCCGATCGTCAAGTCGCTCATGCAGGCGGCCGAGAATGGCAAGCACGTCACCGCGCTGGTCGAGTTGAAAGCCCGCTTCGATGAGGCGCAAAACATCAGTTGGTCGCGACAAATGGAACGCGCCGGCGTTCACGTCGTGTACGGCTTCATGGACCTCAAGACGCATTGCAAGCTGGCGATGGTCGTCCGCCAGGAGGGCGCCAAGATTCGCCGCTACGTCCACCTCGGCACCGGCAACTACAACCCGTCGACCGCCCGGCTGTATACCGATCTGGCGCTGTTCACCTCGAATAAGCTGTTCGCCGACGACTGCACGGCGCTCTTCAACTTCCTGACCGGCTACTCGCAGGGCCACGAGTGGAAGAAGCTGGTCGTGGCGCCGACCGACCTGCACGCCCGGACGATCGAGCTCATCCACGAGCAGGCCGAACGCGCCCAGGCGGGCAAATCGGCGCGGATCTTCGCCAAGTTCAACTCGCTGGTCGATCGCGAGACAATCGAAGCCCTCTACGAGGCCAGCCAGGCCGGCGTGCCGATCGACCTGGTGATCCGCGGCATTTGCTGCTTGCGGCCTGGGCTGCCGGGCATCTCGGAGAATATCCGCGTCCGCAGCATCGTCGACCGCTTCCTTGAGCACAGCCGTATCCTGGTCTTCGGCGAGGGGCAGAAGCAGCTGGCGCTCCTGTCGAGCGCCGATTGGATGCCGCGAAACTTCGAGCGTCGCGTGGAAGTGATGTTCCCGATCGAGGCGCCCGATCTGCGGCGGCGAATTTGCGAGGAGATCATTCCCACCTATCTCGAAGACAACTGCCGGGCTCGCGTGCTGATGCCCGACGGCAGCTACGTGCGGGCCGCGGCGTGGCACGACGAGCCGGAGCGCCGCGCCCAGCGAGACTTGCTCCCCGCCCCCGCCAGCGCGACGGCCAAGCCGGTGATCGTCTCCGCCAACGGCCAGCCGCTCGCAGAAGCAGCAGACGGAAAGAGCAAGCACACTCCCGCCAAGGCGAGATGAACCCCCTCTCCCTCCGGGAGAGGGAATCAGACTATTCTGCATTCGCTCGCGCCGCGATGTTCTCCCAAAACGGCCGCGCCGCGTCGAATTCTGCCGCGACCGCCGCGTTGCCCGCGAGTTTCTCCGCCGCGTCGTCGAGCCAGTCGAGGAAGTACTGCACGCTTCGTCGGCTGACGCGCGGCTCGTCATTCGCCTCAACGTAGTACGGCCCTGTCGTCGCGAACTGGTAGAAGTCGGGATGGTTCGTCACCGCCCGCACGAGAAACCAGCCGCTCGAGTCGAACGAGACCGGCGGCAGCTTGCCGGCCTGCTGGGCCAGCTCGTCGAGCCGCACCTGGTGGATGGCGACGCCGTTCTGGACGATCTCCAGGTACTCGACCTGCGTGTCGGAGTAGAACGCCAGATCGAGCGCGATCTGAAACTCGGCGTGCTCGCCGGCGGAAAGCGCGAACACATGGCCCGGCGGCTCGCCCTGCACGCGCGTCCGCAGCAGCGGGCCATTGGTCACGGTCACGCGGCCGGCGCGCAGCCCGTCGAGCCACGCCTCACGCGTGCAAGTCTCGCCGCAGTGAACATAGACCCGATTGGTCCCGATGGTCGGCGGCGCGTCGCGTCGCCCGACGGCCGCGCCGGCGCCGCTCCCCGCCGCCGGCGGCAATCGCAGGCCGCAGTTGAGCAAATGGTGGTAGATGGCTTCGCCGTACCGGCCCGCTCCCTCGCGCCCGGGAAACAGCCGCGGATCCGGCGCCGGTCGCTCGCCGTCGGCGACGCGCCCCGTCGAGCGCGGCCCGATGATCTGCACCGCGTCGAGCTTGCCAGCCGCGACCCAGAGCGGCAGGTCCCACGCCGTCGATGAGCGGGCCACGACAAGCGCGCCCGCTTCGCGCGCGGCGGCCGCCACGCTCAGCGATGACTCATCGGCGTTCCACCGGCACACGTCGACGGGCGGCTCCGCGCCAAGCAGCAACATCCCGCCGCCGCGTCGCTGATCCAGCGCCGCCCACGGACCAAACATCTGGAGTCCGCTTGGCGGCGCATCGTCCGCGGCGCCGATCTTCGGCGTCACGCACCGGCCGCGATCGTTGATCGCAGCCGTCACAGGCGCAAACGCTACGTCCCGCGCCCGCATCATCAGCGGCAAGTCGGCCAGCGGCAATTGCACATCGAGATCGCCGGCCCACCACCCTTCGGCCCGCATATCAACCCGCCGCCCCACGAGCACCTCGGTCGCATCTTCCGCGCGCGGCTCAATGGTGAATTCCCCCGGCCGCGTCATGAATTCCGGTCCCGCCTCCACGAGAAATTTGTACGCCCCGCGGCGCAGCTCGAACGTCGCCGAGCCATCGAAGTAAATCCCGTCGGCGGCGACGACCGCGCCCTCGGGCTGCACGCGCACCGGCCGACCCCGCGCGTCACGCAGCTCCATCCGCACCGCCATCGGCTCATGCGTTTTCTCGTCCAGAACATTGACGGTCAGTATGCCATCGTAGCGAGCGGCCCGTGCCGACGGCGTCCCCCACGCGGCGCTGGCGCAAGCCGCCAGCACGTACATCGCACGACAAGTTGCGTCGTTTGCTCGCATGAATTCAGTCTAGCACGCGGCCCCGTGTCTACACTTCGCATCGACCTCGCCTTAGAATGACGAGCTGACGGCCTGGTGGCCGTTTGCCGCCGCTTTCGCCGCGTATTCCGCTATGGCCGACGACTACTACGCAACTCTCGGCGTCGCCCGCGGCGCATCGGCCGACGACATTAACAAGGCCTATCGCCAGCTGGCGCGAAAATATCACCCGGATCTGAATCCCGATGATCCCAAGGCCAAGGAGAAGTTTCAGGAGGTGCAGACGGCGTTTGACGTGCTGAACGACCCGAAGAAGCGCGAGATGTACGACCGCTACGGCGCCGCGTACGAATCGATGGGCGGCGGGCGCGGCGGGCCGCGACCCTGGCCCAGCGCTGGCGGCTCGGGGGCCGGCGGGCCCGAGGGCGTCGAGATCAACTTCGAGGATCTGTTCGGCGGCGGAGCGAGCGGCGGGGGTGGAGGCTTCGCCGACCTCTTCCGCCAATTCGGCCAACGCGGTCGCGGAGCAGGGCGCCGCGCGAACGTCCCCACCCGCGGCGCCGATCTGGAACACGAGCTTACCGTCCCCTTTGCCAGCGCGGTGCTCGGCGGCGAAGCGCAGATCGCCGTGCAGCGCGCCGGCGGCGCCGTGGAAACGATCCGCGTGAAAATTCCCGCGGGCATCGACGACGGAAAAAAAATCCGCCTTCGCGGCCAAGGCGAGCCGAGCCCAGGCGGCGGTCCCGACGGCGACATCATCATTAAGGTGCGCGTCGCCCCGCATCCGCACTTTCGTCGCACGGGCAAGCGGCTCGATGTGACGGCGCCGATCACGCTGCGGGAGGCGCTCCGCGGCGCCAAGATCGATCTGCCCACGCCGCATGGCGTCATCACCCTGACCGTTCCGCCGGGTTCGTCCAGCGGCACGAAGCTGCGCGTCAAGGGCCACGGCGTGAAGGCCGGCGACGGCCCGCCGGGCGACTTGTTTGCCGAGCTGCAAATCGTCCTGCCGCGAAACCTGTCGGACGCCGACCGCGAGCAGCTCGCGACATTCGCCGAGAAGTACGCCGACGCCCCGCGGGCGGATTTGCAGTGGTGACTTCCTTCGCAACATCGTTGGTCCACGCGACGGGCCCGCTCCTGGCGGCGGCCGGCGATGGCGCCGCCAAGCTGCCGCCGCCCACCAAAGCCGCCGCGCAGATGGCTCTGCTGGGCATCGCGCTCGTCGGAATGTTGCTCGTCGTTATGATTCTTCTCGGCGGCCACTGGGTACGGCGGCAAGGCACGCATCGCCGCGGACCTGTCGTGCCGCCCGACCGCGCACCGATCATCCAGAAGTCACCACAGCGGAACGACGAACACGACGATGGGACACGGAATTGACGGGATCACAGGATGGAGCAGGATGAACAGGATCCGATCCGTGGGCATTCATTCTGCCAATCCTGTCAATCCTGCTGATCCTGTGATCCTGTCAATTCAGCGATCCTTACGTCGTGTCCGTTATGTCGTCGTGGTAAGCATCCGCACCTGGTGATGAATTGACGTCGATGACCGACTTTCGTTTCCCCAAGACGCAGCGGCTGCTCAAGAGCGCGGAGTTCGACCGGGTGTTTCTCCGCCGCCGGTCGCTCGCCGACGGCATGTTGACCGTCTACGCCTGCGAGAACGACCTCCCGCAGCCGCGGCTTGGGCTCGTCGTGTCCCGCAAGTGCGGCGACTCCGTCACAAGGAATCGGTGGAAGCGCTGCATTCGCGAGGCGTTTCGACAGTCCCAACACGAGTTGCCCGCTGGCGTCGACCTGGTCGTGCTACCACGCGCTGGGGCGACCCCCGCGATGCCGCGCATCCGGCAATCACTTTGCCAGCTAGCGAACCAATTGGTCCGCCGCCTCAATCGCCCCGAGCCATGAAAAGAATGTGGCACATCTTGGGCGTCGGCCCGCGCTGGGCGCTCGTAGCCGCGGTGCGATGCTATCAGTACCTGATCAGCCCCTGGCTGGGCCCGCGCTGCCGGTATGATCCCACGTGCAGCGAGTACTTCATCGAAGCTGTGCGGAAGTACGGCGCCCTCCGCGGCGCATGGCGGGGCGTGCTGCGCATCTGCCGCTGTCACCCCTGGCGCCCCGGCGGCTACGACCCGCCGTGACCAGATTCCTCCAGCCCCCTCCCCTCGGCGGGGAGGGCTGGGGAGGGGGGAACGTCGCGGGTTCACGGATCGCGCCAGCAAGGGCCGCGTCCCCACGCTTCTCTTGACCCGCTTCGCCAGCATCCCTACGCTTCGCCCCCTCTGTGGAGCTATCGGCGCGCAGGAAGCGCGCCGTTGCGCGCCCACGACGAGAGGTGATGCTATGCACACGATGACGCTTACGGGCTCGCATTCGTCGGTCGGGCGGCGGCCGATCGCGGCGATTGCCGCACTGGCCTGCTTGGCCGCCGGCTGCATGGGCCCGATCTTCCGCCCGCAGAGTCCCGACGCCGCGCTCTCCGACGCCAATCTCAAGGCCGACGGGCCGTCGCAATCCCAATTGGTCAGCGCCGTGGCCCACCCTTACGGCATGAACTACGTGAAGGTCGAAAACGTCGCCCTCGTCACGGGCCTCGCCGGCACGGGCGAAGATCCGCCGCCTTCCTCGCAACGGGCGGCGTTGCTCTCCGAAATGAATCGTCGCGGCGTTGAGAACCCCAACGAAGTGTTGGCCTCGCCGAACACGGCCCTCGTCGTCGTGCGGGCGTTCCTGCGGCCCGGCCTCGAGGCCGGCGACAAGTTCGACGTCGAGCTCCGCACGCCCTCGCGCAGCGAAACCACGAGTCTGCGCGGCGGCATGCTGCTCGAAACGCGGCTTAGCGAGGCGGCCATTCTGGGCGGAGAACTCCGCTACGGTCACGAAGCCGCCAAAGCCGAGGGCCCCATCCTCGTCGATCCCTCGGCCAGTCCCGACGAGCACGACGCGCTCGCCACGCAGGGCCGCGTGCTCAACGGCGGCGTCGCGATCAAGGCCCGCAAGATCGGCCTGATCCTCGATCACGAGCACCAGTCGATTCGCCTGAGTCAGACGGTCGCCAAGGCCGTCAACGATCGGTTCCACACCTATATCGACGGTCGTCGCATGGGCGTCGCCACGCCGAAGACCGACGAGTACATCGAGCTGACGCTGCATCCCCGTTACAAGGACAATGTCGGCCGATTCATGCGCGTGGTGCGGAACGTGGCGATCCGCGAGACGCCCGTGGCTCGTATGGAACGAATCAACCTGCTGCGCGACCAGTTGCTCGATCCCGTCACCGCCGAGACGGCCGCGCTGCGGTTGGAGGCGATCGGCGACGACGCGGTCAACGTCCTCAAGGACGGCGCCAAGAGCGACGACGCCGAGGTGCGGTTCTACTCCGCCGAAGCGCTGGCGTACCTCGACGTCACCGAGGCGGTCGCGCCGCTGGCCCGCGCCGCCGTCGAGGAGCCGGCGTTCCGCGTTGCCGCGTTGGCGGCCATGGGCGCGATGAAGGACGGCGCCGCCTCTGAGGCGTTGTTCGAAATGCTCAAGGTGAAGAGCGCCGAAACGCGGTACGGCGCCTTCCGCGCCCTGACGGTCATTTCCGAAAGCGACCCCCGCATCCGCGGCGAGAAGCTCGGCGGCCGGTTCAACTATCACCAGCTCAATGTCGAAGGGCCGCCCATGGTCCACGTCACCAGCAGCCACAAAGCCGAGATCGTGCTGTTCGGCGGGCCGCACGAGCTGCGGCTTCCGGTAGTGCTTGACGCGGGCCAGCGGATCCTCGTCAACGGACTTCGCGGCGGCGAGATCAAGGTGAGCCGCTTCGGCCCGAATGAGCCGACGCAGGAGCGCATCGTGCCGGCCAACGTCGACGCGGTGATTCGCGCCGTCGTGGACCTCGGCGGCGACTACCCCGACGTGGTCCAGATGCTCCAGCAAGCCAAGAAATCCGGCGCCCTGTCGAGCCGCTTCCGCGTGAACGCCCTGCCCGAGCCAGGACGCGAATTCGATCGCGAAGAGTCGCAGCAGGAAGTCGCGGAGCCGGCCGCCGATGAACCGCAATTGCTGACAACGTCGAACTGACTCACTCGGAGGACCGCCACAAAGGCACGAAGACACGAAGGCGGAGGGCGCCACGAAGAGATTCGGAACTATCCGCAGATGTCGCAGATTTCCGCAGATACAGAACAAAAGAAATTGAATCTGCGCCCATCTGCGACATCTGCGGAAGACTCCCCTTCTCATTCTTCTTCGTGCCTTTGTGTCTTCGTGGTTCATCTGTCTCCCCGCCATGCTCTCCGCCCTCGAACTCAACGGCTTCAAGAGCTTCGCGGATCGCACGCGGCTGGAGTTTCCCACTGGCGTCACCGTCGTCGTCGGCCCCAACGGTTCCGGTAAGTCCAACGTCGTCGACGCCATCAAGTGGGTCCTCGGCTCGCAGAGCGCCAAGTCGCTCCGCGGCAAGGAGATGACCGACGTCATCTTTAGCGGCTCCCGCACCCGCCGCCAGGCCAACGCCGCCGAAGCGTCGCTCATTCTCGATAACACGGCGGGCCGCCTGGACCACGACGCCCAGGAAATTCATATCACCCGCCGCGTCTATCGCAGCGGCGAGGGCGAGTACCTCATCAACCGCCAGCCGTGCCGGTTGCGGGACGTGCGCGACCTGTTGGCCGGCGCCGGCATCTCGACGAGCGGCTACTCGATCATCGAGCAAGGCCGCGTCGACGCCGTGCTCCAGGCTTCGCCCAAAGAGCGGCGGGTCATCTTCGAGGAAGCTGCGGGCATCAGCCGCTTTCGCATCAAACGCGAGGAAGCTGCCCGCCGCCTGGAACGCGTCCAACAGAATCTCCTGCGGCTTGGCGACATCGTTGAGGAGCTTCAATCGCGGCTCAAGACCGTGCGTTCGCAAGCCGCTCGCGCCCAGCGATACGCCGAGCTGGCTGATCGCGTCCAACAGTTGCGGACGCAACTGGGGCTGGACGATTGGCGCCGATTGTCCGCTCAAATCGACGCCCTGCAAGACACGCTGGCCGGCGACGCCGCCGCGGCCGCCGCGCTGCATCAACGATTGGCGGAGTGCGATGCCCGCGTCGCGGCCATCGACGCCCAGTCCGAGGAACTGTCGCGCGACCTCCGCGACGCGCTGGCTGGCGAGGCGACGATCCGCGAACGGCTGGCCCTCTGCGAATCGACCCGCAGCAGCCACCTCGCCCGCATCGACGAGTTGGAGCAAGAGGTGGTGCGGCTGTCGCACCAGTTGTTGACGCTCACGTCACGCGCCGGCGACTCGCAGCAGCTCGTCGCCGAGACGACCCGCCAATTGCAGCAGTCGCAGGCAGGACTGACGGCCTTGCAACAGCGATCCGGCGAAGGCCAGGCAAAACTCGCCGAGACCGACGCCGCGCTAGCGCAATTGCGTGAGCAATCGGCCGCCGCGACCGCGACTCTCGACCAGACGCGACGCGACGCCGCGCAATTGCTGGGCGAGCGGCAACTGATTGACGCCCGTCTGCAAACCACCGAGGCCGCGCTGTCCGGACGCGACGAGGAAGCGACTCCGCTCGCCGAATCTCGTGAGCGGCTCGCCGCCGAATCGCGACAGGCCGCCGCCGAGCTCGCACGGCTGACCAGCCAGGCCGAGCGTGCCGCCAACGAACTTCAAGCCGCGCAAAGCGAGTTGGCGCTCGACCGCGCCAAGCTCGCCGCCGCGCAAAAGCGCGTCGCGGAGCTCGGCGGCCGCCTCACCGGCGCCCGCGAGCGCACGGCCGTGTTGGAGGAGCTCGAAGCCCGCTTGGACGGCCTCACCTCCGGCGCCAAAGAGGTTCTCCGCCGCGCACGAGACGAGCCCGACGGACCCTTCCGCAGCGTCCGCGGCGTCGTGGCCGATCTGCTCCACGTCGACGCCGACACGGCTCCGCTCATCGAAATCGCACTCGGCGATCGCGCCAACTACCTCGTCGTCACCGAAACCAAGACGCTGGCGCCCGTCCTCGCCGACCCGGCCGCCTGGCCCGGCCGGACGACGTTCCTCCGCCTCGATGTACCCTACGCCGCCAACGCCGTCGATCGCCTCGATCTTGCCGGCGAGCGCGGCGTCATGGGCCGGGCCGACCAGTTCGTCGAAACGGCTCCCGAGCTGACGCCGCTAGTCCGTCGCTTGTTGGGGCGATACTGGCTGGTCGCGGACTTCGCGACCGCCGTGCATCTGGCCGGCGGCGTGGGCCGAGGCCTCAATTTCATCACCGTCGCAGGCGAGGCGGTCCTGGCCGACGGCACGCTGGCCGTTGGTCCGCGGCAGAGCGTCGCCGGCATGTTGTCGCGTCGCAGCGAGCTGCGCGCGTTGCGCGACGAGATCGAATCCATGCAGACTGCCGCGGCCGACGCCGAGCGCGACTGCGGCCGCTTGGAGCTGCGCATCGCCCAGGGCGAATTGGCCGTCCAGCAATTGACGACCAGCCACGCCGAGCTATCGCGGACCCACGGCGAGGCGCGGCTCCGCGCCGCCGGCCTGGGCGACCGCGTGGCCCAGGTCGACGCCCGGCTGGCGGCCCTGACGGCGGAGCGGGCCTCGTTCGACGAACAACTCACGCATCTTCGCCAGCAGCGCGACGAGTGCGACCGTCGCCAGCGGCTGCTAACCCAAACCGCCGACGAGTGCCAAACCAACATTCACGCCGCCGGGGAGAAGCAGTCCGCCCTCCAGCTGCGCCAGGCGGAGTTGCAGCAATCCCTCGCCGACGAGCGCGTCGAATTGGCCCGTGCCGAGCAGCGCGTCGAGGGGCTCCAGCGCCAGATGGAACAGCTCATCCGCGACCATGCCGAACGCGATCGTGCGCTGGAGGAAACCCGCGCCCGAGCCGTGCAATGCAAAACCCAACGCGACGGCTTGCAGCAGACCGTCGTCACGCTGACCGCCGACGCCGCCAAGCTGCGCATCGAGAAGGAGCAACTCGCCGCGCGGCTCGCGGACCTGGAACGGCGCCGCCAGGCCGGCCATGCCGAACGTCAAGCCGCCGTGGCCGCCGGCGAGGGCGATCGCACGCGGCATGTCGCGATCCAAGGCCGCCTCCAGGCCATGCGGCTGCAACTCCAACAGTGCGAGCAGCAGCGCGACGCCGTGGCCGAACGCCTCCACGAGGACTATCAGCTCGACCTGGCCGCGCTGGCCGCGGCGGACGACGCGCCGCCGGCGCCGACGGACCGCGTCTCTGCCGAGGCCGAGATCAAAGACCTCCGCCAGCGGATGCAGTCTGGCGGGCCGGTCAATCTCGAATCCATCGCCGAGCTCGAGGCTCTGGAAGGCCGCTCCGGCGGCTTGGCCGCGCAGTACGAGGACCTGCAACAGGCGCGCACGCGGCTGGAGCAGATCGTCCAACAGATTAACGGCGAGAGCCGCAACCTGTTC
The DNA here is from genome assembly GCA_044867485.1 of Lacipirellulaceae bacterium. GTDB lineage: Bacteria > Planctomycetota > Planctomycetia > Pirellulales > Lacipirellulaceae > Lacipirellula. The sequence goes on from JBIOVA010000262.1 coordinate 30,581, forward strand.
CTCGAAGCAATCGCCGAAGTGCGCGGGCACTTCCAGGACATTTTTCGCCGGCTGTTCGCCGGCGGCGAAGCGGACCTGTTGCTGGAGGAGGACGAAGGCGGCGACGTGCTCGAGTGCGGCGTCTCGATCGTCGCCCGCCCGCCGGGCAAGCAACCACGAAACATCTCGCTGCTCTCCGGAGGCGAACGGACGCTCACCTGCGTCGCCCTGCTCCTGGCCATCTTCCGCAGCCGGCCCAGCCCGTTCTGCGTGCTCGACGAAGTCGACGCCGCGCTCGACGAGGCGAACATCGACCGCTTCGTCGGCTTGCTCAGGGAGTTCCAGACCTCCACGCAGTTTATCGTCATCACGCACTCAAAGCGGACGATGACCTGCGCCGACACGCTCCACGGCGTCACGATGCAGGAGTCCGGCGTGTCGAAACGGGTGTCCGTCCGTTTTGAAGACGTCGGCGAAGACGGCCGCATCCGGGCGTCGGCTCTCCGTGCGGCAGAGACCAGCGCCAGCGGCGGCGAAAGTCGAGCCCAAGCCGCTTGACCGCAGCCAATGCTTGGGTGGCATGCCCTCGGAGGTCCGCCGACGTGGGCATGTGCGGTAACGACGGAACATGCCCACGCAGACGAGGGCATGCCACCGCGTCCCCCTCACCTTTTCTGGCTGCGCGCGTACGATTGCTACAGACGGAACAATCGGCGCCACCCGCCGCTGCTCGTCACCCGGCGTCATCCGAGCAACCGCCAGAAGCGGTGTAACGGTTGAAAGTTTCTAAAGTCGGTCCCCCCCGCGAATCGAAACTATGTATCGGACGGGAGTACCCCGCCGGCGCTCCGCACCCCGCTAGGGGGGCGGCCCACCGCCGATGCCGGTAGTCCCGCGAAGGGGGGAGCCTGCCTTGACGACACGCCGCACGTGCGGCGGTGCGCCCAGTCCCGTGGGTCGCGCCGCCAGTCTGCAAGCTCTCTCCGCCCATCTGCCACTGGGCAGGTGTCCGACCCCATTGGTCGCACAGGACGCGCGAAGACGGCGATTGTAGCGGTTGGATCGAACTCACCCGAAGTTCTCCAATTTAACGAATTTCGCCAATCTCCGCGTGCTTGCACTGCCGATGGGAATAGTCAGGACGGAGCGGATCAGAAGGACCTGAACCAACCCCCACCAAGCACATTCGATCGAGCCCCGACCCAGGCGGCTGCATGTCAGGCGCAGGACCCAGTTGGCGCAAGGGATTGCCGCGCCACGCCTGACCAACGCAGTCGAGGGGCGTAGTGAGCAATACGCAAGTCATTTTTGGAGTACCCGTGATGAAGGTCTTTACTACTGGTCAGGTCGCAAAGATCTGTAAGGTGGCCCCCCGCACGGTCAGCAAGTGGTTTGACTCGGGCAGGCTGAAGGGCTATCGAATCCCCGGTTCCCAGGACCGGCGCATTCCCCGCGAGTATTTGATCAAGTTCCTCAAGGAGCACGGCATGCCGCTGGGCGACCTCGAGGACGAGGCGATGGCCAAGGTGCTCATCGTCGCCCAGGACCAGGTTCTCATCGAGAACCTCAAACGCGAGCTGCCCCCCGAGCGTGCCTTCCGCACGTCCACCGCTGCCAGCGGGTTTGAGGCCGGCATCCAGGCCGAGAGCTTCCACCCCGACTGCATCGTGGTCGATTTCTCGATCGGCCAGCTCGAAGCCTTGCAGATTTGCCAGAATCTGCGTCGCTCGGCCGACTTTGCCGAGACGATCCTGATCGCCCTGCTGCCGGACGACGGCACCACCGCGAGCTTTGACCGCTCGAGCATCAACGAGACGTTCAAGAAGCCGTTCGACGCCGCCCTGCTGGCCGAACGCCTCCGGACGCTGGTTGGCGCCAAGAAAGAGCTGGTCTAAGGGACTGCAAACCGCCGGGGACTGTCCCCTTTTGAGGAGTCCGCGGAGCAAAAGGGGACTGTCCCCCTCCCGCGTCCCCGCGGTGCGGCTTACCTGGGTCGGATGACTTGCAAGGAGAATTGTCGAGCGAACAACCCGTGACGCTCAGCTTGGAATCACGGATCACTATAAAGACGATCAGGGGCTGTTGAACGATTCAACTGGAGTTGCCCGCGCCGAGACCTCCCGCCATCGGCCGCCGCGACGCCCCCCGCTCACACGAAAAGGCCTCGTCATCGCCAGATGACGAGGCTTTTTTTATTGACCAAGATCGAGCCGCAACTCACGAGCTCGAACGCCGTCGATGCCGTCGCCTGACTTCTCGACTGCGAAGCAGTCACACACCGTAGCCCATGGGAGCACCGAGCACGGGCGCCCGACGGCGCCCGAGCGGAGGTGGTAACGGTCGCGCAGCGATAAACGAGCACTGGCAACCCGAAGTTGCCACCAGCGCAGGCGGTAGTCCGCCACCCTGGGTCACGCGTCCCCCAAACGCATCTCCCCCAACGGGGTTGCACAAGGTCTTGGCAACGGTGTGTAACCCCGTTGGGCAACGCCGTGAAGGATTTGTGATCGTGGATAACGGCCTTTACAGGGATTGTTGAATACGAAAAAAGCCAGACTCCCCCCACCAGATCTGAGAACGCCTCAGCCTGAAAGGAGTCTGGCTTATGA
>JBIOVA010000263.1:0-26494 GCA_044867485.1 Lacipirellulaceae bacterium
ACCACGCCCTGCGGAAGACCTTGGGCGTGCCACCCAGAGGCGGCTTGGGAACCGATGGTAAGGCGCGCGGGGCGTTTCGTCCACGGGTTAGCCGCGGGCGGCGATCCAGCGCTTGGCGGCGGCAAGCGCTTCGTCGCGTGTCGCGAGGCGGCCTTCGAGTTGCTCGTCGCGGAGGTGTTCGAGCAACTCGGCAAAATGTCGCCCCGGGGCGAGGCCGTGGGCGATCAGGTCGTCGCCGGTGACCAGCGGCGGCGGGTTCCACTCGGAGATGGGCTGGGCGAGCACGGCCCGGCAGCGGGCGACGCCCGCGTCATCTGCGGTCAGCGCCGCGGCGGCGAGCGCAACGAGATCGCCGCCGCCTTCGTGAGCGAGCAGCCGCTGGAGGCGCGGCCAGGGCAAGTCCGCGGCCTGCGCCATCGCGGGCAGATGTTTGAGCAGCCAAGCCGTGCGCTCAATCTCCCTGTTCGACAGCCGGAGTCGTCGGCCGAGTTGTCGCGCCGCGGAGTTGTCGACGACGCCCGCGAGCAGGGCGGCCAGCGCGAGCGGGAACTCCGCGTCGACGAGCCTTGCAAGTCGTGCGAGCGCGGCGTGCCAAGCGACGTCGCCGGCCGCGGCGTGGGAGGCGAGCTCCGGCACGAGCGGCCGCAGCAGGGCGGCGTCAGCGAGCAACTCGGCGCCGCGGCGCCGCGTCCCGTGGGCGAGGATGCGGCGCAGCTCGGAGCCGATGCGTTCGCCGCTGACGGTCGTCACCTCGTCGGCCATCTCGCGAATCGCCGCGAGCGTGGCCGGTTCGATGTCGAACTCATAGGCGGCGGCGAAACGCACGGCACGGAGCAACCGCAGTTTGTCCTCGGCGAACCGGCGACGCGGGTCGCCGATGGCGCGGATCACGCGGGCTTCCAGGTCGGCGACGCCGCCGACGTAGTCGACGACTTGCTGCGCGGCGTCTTCGGCGAGCGGGTCGAAGAACAGGCCATTGATCGTGAAGTCGCGGCGCTGCGCGTCGTGCTCGGCATCGGTGAATTCGACGGAGTCGGGCCGACGGCCGTCGCTGTAACCGCCGTCGGTGCGGAACGTGGCCACCTCGATCGGTTCAAGCGGCCGGGCCCCGAGCACGGTGATCACGCCGAACGAGGCGCCGACGGCAAGCGTGCGGCGGCGGCCGAAGAGGTCGCGCACGGCGTCGGGCAGGGCGCTGGTCGCCACGTCGTAGTCCTTGGGCCTGCGACCGAGGAGCGCATCGCGCACACAGCCGCCGGCCCACAGAGCTTCGTGGCCAGCGTCGCGGAGGCGACGGACCACGTCGAGGGCGAAGTCGCGTTGGGAGTTGGGGGCGAGCACGTCAAGTTACGGAAGGTGCGAGCGAGTTCATCGCGGCGGTGATGCGGTCGACGCCCCGGTGCTCGGCGGCGTCGTCCCATTGGTATTGGTGTTCGCCGCCATCGTCATCGTGGAGCAGGACGAGCGTGCATTCGGCCAGCGGCTCACCGAGGGTCTGTTCGCAGGCGAGGCGGTAGGCGAGCATTTGCAGTTCATATTGGTCGACCACTTGTGAGACCTGACTGGCGGCGACGCGGTTCGTTTTGTAGTCGATCAGCCGCCAACGACCGGCGGCGTCTTGGTAGAGGCAGTCGATAAAGCCGTGCAAATAGCGGCCAACCCCGCGCTCCTCCGGCTCCCTCCCCCTTGCGGGGAGGGCTGGGGAGGGGGGCGGCCAGGGGAGCAGGAATTCCAGTTCCCGCCGCACGATGCGAGCCGCTGCCAATTGGGCGGCGCGGGGCGATTTGAGAAATCGCTCGACGAGGCGGGCGGCTTCCGCGGCGGTGCGTTCGGGATTGTGATTCACGAACTGCGGGGCGAGGAACTCGCAGAGGCCGAGCACGTCGTCGGGGTTCTTGAAGTCGAGGTATTGGAGCGCGGCATGGACGAGCGCGCCGAGCTCGCGTCCGGCGGGCGAGTCGTGGTTATGCGGGGAAGGCGGATGTGACGATGCAAGCACAGCATCGGCGTCAGGGGCTTCTTCTTCGTCGGAAGCGGCTTCGGATCGCGGCGCGGCGGCGGCGAGTTGCCCCGTGATCTGCGAAAACGAGAAACGCCGTCGCGCCGCGGCGTCGGGGGGAATCGCCAGCGACTCGGCAGGAACGCCGCGGCGGCTCGTCGCAGCGAACTCGCGCGTTTTAGCCACGAGCCGTTGCAGGTCGGCGCCGCGCGATCCTCCGGCCGGAGATGGTTCGACCCGCGGCTTCTCTGTCATCACGTGAACTAGCGGCCGACCGTATCCGGGGGGCAACGTGCCGCGCAGTGCGCCGTCCGCAAGGCTGATGCGGGCGTCAATGAGCTGCAGCCAGTCGCTCTTGGGGTCATCGACGTCGTCGATGCTGCTCGATAGGATGAGATGATCAGCCGCGCGCGTGCAGGCGACGTACAACAGCCGCTTGCGCTCGGCGAGGTCTTCGAGGTCCTCGACGCGGCGGTAGAGGTCGATGCCCACGGCGCCGACGCCGTCGCGGTCCGGCGGCGGCACGAGCGGGCCCAGGTCGAGGTCGAGCACCGGCCGCTGGTCGCCGGCGTGGCGGCGGCGCTCCAGGTCGGGCAGGACGACCAACGGGAACTCGAGCCCTTTGGCGTAGTGAATCGTCATGATGCGAATCACGTCGCCGCCGGCGGACTGCGTCGCGGCAAGGGCTTCCTTGGGCGCCCGCTCGACGAACTCGGACAACTGGGTGATGAACGCCGGCAGATCGCCCGGCGCGCGGCGATCCAGGGCCCGGGCTTGTTCGACGAGCTTCTCGACGTTGGCCGCCTTGCGCGGGCCGAGGAATTCGGCCAGCAGCGTCGCGTCGTAGCCAGTGAGCTCCAAGCCGAGGGCCAGCAGCTCGGCGACCAGGAGGCGGTCCTTCTCGACGCGGAGCCGCTCGATGGCGGACGCGGCGCGGCGAACCTTGGCGGCTTCCTCAGGAGCCAGTTGCGGCGGCAGCTCGTCGGCGGCTAGCGCGGCGTTGAGCGACGTGTGCTCGTCGACCAGCCAGAACAGCGTCTCGTCGGCCAGCGCGAACAGCGGGCTCCGCAAGGCGCCGGCCAGGGCGATCTCGTCGACCGTGCTGGCGACGGCCCGCAGCAAGTTGAGCACGTCGAAGATTTCCTGCTGGGCATAGAAGGCGTGGCCGCCGGCGAGGTAGTAGTCGAGTCCCGCGTCGCGGAGGGCTTCCTCGTAGACCTGGGCGTCGCCGAGCGAACGGAGCAGAATGGCGACGTCGCCCAGGCGGAGCGGGCGCGGCGTGGGCTGGCCGTCGACGGAGTCGACGACGACTGGCTGCCCCGCGTCGAGCAACTGTCGCAGCCGCGCGGCAATCCAGCGGGCTTCCTCGGCGCGGGCGTCGCCCGTCGCGCCGCGTCGTCGCCGTTTGGGCTTCTTGTTGGGTGGCATGCCCTCGTCCGCGTGGGCATGTTCCCCCGCCCCGCCGTCCGCGTTGGGCCCGGGCGCCCAGAGGAACTCGACCGCAGGCGTCGCCGTGACCTGTTTGCGATCCGGAACCAGCGGCTCGTAGTCGTCGAAGGCGTCGACGAACACCGCGTTGACGAAATCCAGGATCGCCGGCTGGCTCCGGAAATTCGTCGTGAGCGACAGCCGGCCCGGCGGCGGCAACTCCGCGCGGAGCTTCGTCGAGACGCTCGGCTCGGCGCCATTGAACCGGTAGATCGACTGCTTGAAGTCGCCAACCGCGAACAGGCCGCCCTCGCGCCACCCATCGCCGCAGAACGCCTTGATGATCGCGACCTGCAGCGGATTGGTGTCCTGGAATTCGTCGACCATCAACAGCCGCGTGCGGCGGGAGGTCTGCGCGCGGATCGCCTCGTGGGCGGGATCCTCCAAGAGCCGACGGGCGTGGACGAGCAAGTCGTCGAACTCGAGCTGATTGCGGCGGCCCTTGGCAGTCTCCAGCGTCGCGGACACATCGGCGGCCAGGCGCATGAGCGCCAGCCCGAGCGTCGCCGCCTCGCGCGAGGCTTCGAGATCGAGCGGCCTCTTAAAGATGCTGCCGTCGATGCGGTCGCGCACCGCCTTGCAAGCATCGCGGTAGCGGGCGTAGTCCTCAGCGTCGCGCCAGTCCTTGGCGGTGCACACGCCCTGGACCATCGCCAGCGATCGCAGCTCGTCGAGCACGGCGAGCGGCGGGACCAATCCCTGGTGCGCTTGATCGAGCGTCGCGGCCAGGCGGGCGAGGTGCGTGCGGAGTTTGTCGGTGGCGGCCAGCGCGGGGTCGGTCAGCCGCTCAAGCTCGCGCAGTTCGGCGGCTCCAAGCAGCTCCGCGGCGGCGAGCGGCGCCGCCTTCTCTTCGAAGAACTTGATCCAGCACGCCACGAGTTCGTCCGGCGTCTTATCGCGCCAATGCTCGATCGCCTCGGCGTTCTCCGGCCCGGCGAAGTTGGCCAGGTCGGTGCGGAGGCGATCCAGTCCCCGCTGGGCGGCCAGTTCCAGCAGGTCGTCGTTCCGCTCAATGAGCAGCGTTCGCAAGCGGTCGTCGATGGCGTCGAGCCGCAACAGCTCCGCGGCGGGCGCATCGAGCACCTCGAACTGCGGGTCGAGCCCCGCTTCCACCGCGTGCGTGCGGAGCAACGCGGTGCAGAAGGAGTGAATCGTGCTGATCCGCGCCCGCTCCATCGACCGCATGAGCCGCTGCCAGGCGGCGGCTTCTGCAGGGTCGCGCACCGATTGCAGCCGCTGGAAACAGCGGCGGCGAATGCGGTCGCGCATCTCGCGGGCCGCGGCGTCGGTAAACGTGATCGCCACGAGCTCGTCGACAGCCGCGGCCTCGACGGCGCCGGCCGGATCGACATGCGCGATGAACCGCTCGGTAAGTACAAAGGTCTTCCCGCACCCGGCGCCAGCGGCGAGCGACACGCTGCGATCACGCGCATCAAGCGCGGCGCGTTGCTGGTCAGTCAGCGGCGGAGCGGTGGTCGTCATTTTCCAGCATTCGGAATGGGCCGCGGATGAACGCGGATTGGGCGGATCCTCGCGGATCGGATCCAAGAATAAAGATTGGTCAGATCTGCGCAAATCCGCTGCATCCGCGTTCATCCGCGGCCTATTTCTTATTCTTGGCCTCATTGGGTGGCGGCCACACTTTTTCGAGGCTGCGGATGTGGGCGATGCGGCAGATCGTGCGCAGGTCGCACGTGCTCGTGCAATTGGGATTCTCGTTGAACACCGGGAACTGGCCGCGGCGGATGGAAGCGATGATCTCGCCGATGCGGGTTTCCAGCGCCGCGCGGACTTGCTTCCAACCTGGCGCCGGCGCCAGGGCGCCTTGGCGGACCTGGTTAATTTCCAGCGCATTCGAGGAACGCCCGCCCCGGGCGAAGCCCTTGCCTTTGACGCTCCAGTAGCCCGCCGACAGCGGCACGGCGCCTTGCTTGTCGAGCAGGTGCTGTTCGACCGCCAGCGCGTAGAGCGGCAGTTGAAGCTGCCGGCCCGCGGCGATTTCCTCTTCTTTCACCGCCGCCGACTTGCTCGTCTTGTAGTCGATCACGTTGAACACGGTGCGGTCGCCCAGGCGGCCGACGTCGATGCGGTCGATCTGCCCGGAGAACTGCACGCGCTCGTCGACGCCGTCGATCTTGGCTGGCAGCGCGAACGGCGCGTCGGTCGACAGCGCGTCGGCGGGCTCCGACTCGCTCTGGCGGCGCGCCGGGCCGAAGCGGACCTCGAAGTGGGCGGGCTCCGGCGGGTGGTCCATGGCGGTCCATTGGGCGCGGTACTCGGCGTCCTGCCGCGCGAAGCCCTCCGCCCACGCGGCGATCTGCCGGCGCTCGATCTCGCGGAGCGCCGCATCGAGCCCCCGGCCGGGGCGCGCTTGGGCCACGTCGGCCAGCGCCGCATGGAACCGCTCGGCGAGTACCGCAGCGACCTGCTCGGGGTCGAGCTGTTGCCCACGGAGCTCGGCGTACAGCCGGGCGAGCGTCTCGTGCAGGACGCTGCCGCGGCGGCGAACGTCGCTCTCCAGGGCCAACTCGGGCGACGGGCGAAGCTGGAGCAACTGCTCGCCGAAGAAGACAAACGGGCACGCCGCGTAGGTTTCGAGCTGGCTGGGGCTCCACAGGTGATCGCGGCCGAAGCGGTCCCGCAGCCGGGCGGCGACGGCCTCCGAGGCGACCAGGCCCTCGAAGGCGCCAAAGTGGTCGCGGCGGCTGCGATCGGCGACCGCTTCGATTCCGGCGAGAATCGCCTGGCCGACGCTCGGGGTGGCACGCTCGGAGTCTTCGACGGGCGTGGTTGCGCTGACGCCGGCCGCACCACGCCCAGCGGCGGACCTTAGGGCGTGCCACCCAGACTCGCTTGCCAGCACGGCAAGCAATTCCCGCTGGCGATCAAGGGCGCGACTCACCGCGGTGCGGCGCAGGCTGCTGCGCGAAAGCGGCGCCGCCGAATCGTCCGCGTCGCGGCGTCCGCCGTCGAGCGGCTGCACGGTACGCGGCAGCGCCGCGTCGCCGAACGCGCGCTCCAGCTCCATCAGAAACGGGCTGGGAGGGAGCGATTGGGCCCGCTCGTCGAGCGCCGGGTAACTCAGCGTGAGCGACTCCGTGGGCCGGGTGACGAGCTGGTAGAACAGCAGCATCTCGCCCGAGTGGGCGTCGGCGACCGCGCTGCCGCCCAAGTCGTCGGCTCCGGCGGCGCGGTGCACGGCGGGAAACGCCTGCTCGCTGAGGCCGGCTAGCAGCAGATGCCGCGGGCGGGTGAACCGGGCTCGCTCGGCCGACAGGACGCGCACCCGACCCGTCGCGTCGTGGCGGGCGGTGGCGGGCGACTGGGCGGCGGTCGTCGTGACCAGCTCGGCGAACTCGGCGAGCGTGAACTCCTCGGCGCCCCAACCGGTCCAGGCGTCAATCCGTCCGGCAGCTTGCAGGCCGCCGACGAGGATCGCCCAGTTGCCGGCGGCATCGCCCGCGGCGGGGCGAATGAGCCCGAGCTTTTCGGCCAGCGGACCGAGCGCGGCGATCCAGCCGTCGAGGGTCGCGCGACGCGGGAGCACCTCGAGCATCGCTGCCAGCTCGCGGAGCGCGGCGAGCGCGCACGCAGCGGTCGCGGCGGTCGGCTCGACGCCGGCGGCATCGTCCGCGGCCCAGCGTTCGAGTTGGGCGAACAGGGCGCCGCGGCCGTCCGGAAGTTGGGCGTGGCGCACGCAGGTTTCGATCGCCGTGCGGCCGCCGTCGACGGCCTCAAACACCCGCAGCGAGCGATCGGCCGCGACCCGGAGCAACCGTCGATAGGGCCAATCCTCGGCTGCGAGCCGCAGCACGTTCGTCAAGCTGCGGACCAGCGGCGCGGCGGCGAGTCGCCGCGGGGCGTCGATCAGAGTGGGAATGCCGAAGTCGTCGAATGCCTGGCGGACACGGTCGGCCACGTCGCGGGTCGAGCGGAACGACACGACGATGTCGGCGGGCGCCGCGCCGTCGACCAGCAGCCGTTTGACGCGGCGGGCCACTTCGTCGATTTCGGTCTGCACGCCGTTGGCGGCGACGACTTGGATGCGGTCGAGCGTCGCGGCGGCGTCGGGAGGGACGGGTTCCAGCTCGTGGTAGTTGCGGAAGAGGTTGCGCTGGAGGTGGGCGAGCGCAGGCCAGGCGGGCGCTAAGCCGCAAGCGGTGCGCTTCGCGCCGACCTTGGTCCAGGCTTCCGCCGCGGCGCCGGGGCGGGCGAAGAGGTCGGGGCGCAGGGTGGCACGCTCGGAGTCTGCGACGGACGTGGTTGCGTCTGTGGCAGATTCACCACGCCCTGCGGCGGACCTTAGGGCGTGCCACCCCATTGCCTCGCCCGGCAGCGTGATCAGCGTGCGCGCAGAGCGTTCCGCGAGTTGTGCGAGGAGCGCTAGCTCGCCGGCGGTGAACGTCGTGAACCCGTCGACGATGAGCAGGTCGAACTTGTGCGAAGGAGAACGTGAAGACGCAAGCGATTGGGCGGCGGTTTGCAAAAGGGCCGCGGCGTCGACGAGGTCAGCGGCGGCGAGGACGCGGGTATAACGGGCATGGAGGTCGGCGACGTCGTGCTCGCGGGGGTCGGCGTCGGGGCGGGGCACGCCGACAGGGGCCACGCCGCGGCGCTGCCGATCGGCGATCTGCTCGTCCATGTGGGCGACCAGGCCCGGCGTGCCGGCCACGGGGGCGAAGTGCTGGAGCCGGCCGGCCGCGGCGGCCTGCGCGATGAGCCGACCCAGCAGCCAGCGGCGCTGGAGGGGCGAAATCCGCCGCAGCCGCAGCCTAGCCTGGCGGACGGTTTCCTCGGCCAGGTCGGCCAGGGTCGTCACGCCCGGGTCAAGGATCGCCCGCCGGGGATCGACCAGCGCGTCCCTCATCTCCGCGGCGACCATGTGGGTTGGGGCAATCCACAGCGTGCGTGGCATGCCCTCGTCCGCGTAGGAATAGGCCGTGGATGGCATGCCCTCGTCCGCGTGGGCATGTCTGGAACCAGATTCCATGGCCACGTCGGCAGACCTCCGAGGCCATGCCACCCTGACGTTTTCCAGGGCGGCCCGGTATTCGGCCAAGGCGGCAGTCGTCTTGCCGCTGCCGGCCGGGCCGATGAGGAGGCTCACGAAACCCTTGCGGGGAGGCGTCATAGGGTCATCGTACTGCTCCCTCCTCCCTGAGAAGAGGGCCGGCGTACGCCAAGGTCGGCGGGAAGAGATTCACCACGACGAACACGACGGACACGACGTGGGAAGGGATTTCAGGGGGCGGATGGAACTGACCAGTCCGACCTGTGTTTTCGTCGTGCCCGTCGTGTCGTCGTGGTGAATCCGGTCTTGGCGCTCTTGGCGCCCTTGGCGGTTTGCCCGACGTTTTGCCGTTAAATATTGACATTGCTAGCCCGTGCGGCTTAAACTACCTGCGAGTCGTACACTCGTGGGCGTCCACACCCTCCACCCCCCTTATCCCCCAACGGTGTGGCGGAACAGCGCTCCTTGGTCCGATCTATGGCAAGAGCATGCCGGAGACCCCACAGCGGGGCCCGCCGGCTGGCGTATTTTCCGGCGAGTTTTTTATCACCTCGCCGGGCGTTTTTTTCTGTTTCATTTCCATTGTTCTCTCAAAGGAGGTCACACACATGGAAAGAACGACGCGAAAGCGAGGGTTTACCCTCGTCGAGCTGCTGGTGGTCATTGCGATCATCGGCGTGCTCGTGGCCCTGCTGTTGCCGGCCATCCAGGCCGCGCGCGAAGCCGCGCGACGCAACTCCTGCCTCAACAACATGAAGCAGATCGGGTTGGCGCTGCACAATCATGAGAACACCAGGGGGTACTACCCCTTGGCGTCGACGGCGCCGTTTTTCGTGGCCCCTACCGGGAACAACATCAACAAGATTGGCGCGGTCAACAATCGCGTTGGCACGAGCGCGATCAACGGCGACGGGTATAGCTGGCTGGTGCAGCTCCTGCCGTACATGGAGCAGCAGACGCTGTACAACCGGATTTCGACGTTTGTCGTGAATAACGCTCCCAACAAGCTGCTCGCCGGTCCGGTCTACGAGGCCGGTAAGGGCGTGGCGATGGATCCCTCCCCCGCCGGGCTCACCACCACGCAAGTCTGGAAGCAGGCCGTCGACACGTTCAAGTGCCCCAGCTTCCCGGGCGCCGACGAGTCGAAGGGCCAGATCATCGCCCAGCAGCGGATGGCCGTGGGCAATTACGTGGCCCTCGTGGCGACGCACTTCAATGCGGACGGCCAGGGGACGGGGAAGGACACGGGCGCTGGCGCCAATGACTTTTCGCCGTTCGATAGCCGTCCGGCGGCCAACACCTACAAGCAGTTGGCCGGCAACGGGTGCATTCCGTTCTGGCAGCACACGCAGAATCCGCCGCCCGCGACGGATTTGACCAACTTCACCAAAGTCCGCGGCGTGACGCAGGCCGGCATCCAGAACGGCGACGGCACCTCCGGCACGGTGTGGTTCACTGAGTCGCGCGAAGAGACGTGGACCGGCTGGGTGAGCGGCTATGCGTCGTTCGTCGTCGGGGCCGATCCCGCGGGACCGGGGACTCCGAAGATCCAGAAGATCCAGTCCAACGGCACGGCGGGACCCGGTCCCGCCGGCACGGTGCTGGTTCTGGGCTGGCTCACCACAAACGCGGAGTCCCAGACGGCGCTGAACGTTGGCAGCAACATCAAGCGCGCCGGCGGTAATAACATTACCGAGGGCACCGGTGTCGGCCAGGCGTACTTTTACATGAAGCAGCACCCGTTTGCCTCGCAGGCCGACGCCGCCAACCAGGCGCGGTGGTACGGCCCGTCAAGCGCCCACTCGGGCGACGTCGTGCTGCACGGGTTCGCCGACGCCCACGGCAAGTCGCTGGTGGCGAACATCGACCGCAACGTGTACCTGTGGCTAATCAGCCGCGCGGGCCGCGAGGTCGTGAGCGAATCGAGCGGCGGCGGCTTTGGCGGCTAGTGGCCGTCGTCGCCTATTCATCAACGCAGTTGCAAACGCGCCGCGGAGAGGCGTCCCTCTCCGCGGCGGTTTCTTTGCGCTGCTTCGAGGCGTCCGACGCATCGTTGAAATGAGTTGAAATGACAGGATCACAGGATTGGCAGGATCGACAGGATGAGGACGGAATCGAATTCCGGATCCTGTGAATCCTGATCATCCTGTTATCCTGTCCATTCAACGCCAGGCGTCCACAGCAGCACATGCAGCGAGCGGGCCCCGTGGGCGCCGATCACCAGGGCTTGCTCGATGTCGGCCGTTTTGGACGGGCCCGACAGGAACGTGCCGAACATCGGTTCGGCGAACGGCTGGCCGCTGGGCGACTGGGCTGCGAGCCAGGCGTACGCTTCGTGCATGTTGTGGACGATTGCAGCCGCGGGGACGATCAGCACGAGGTGCTGGGCGAGGAAGTAGGCCGAGCGCTGCGGCAGCACGGCGTCGGTGACCCAGACGGCGGCGTTCTCGGCGACGGCCAGCTCGCCGGGGGCGATCGTGAGATCGACGTCGGCCAGGTCGTAGGGGTCGTTGATGGATTCCCAGGGGACGTTTCCGACCGCGGCGGCGGGGACGGCGGAGAAGATGCGCTTCGCGGCGAGCTTGCTTGCAATCTCCGCCACGGCGTTTCGCAAGGCTTCGGCGCCGGCGACAATCGCGCCCTTGCCGCCGACGGCGGTCAGCACGTCGAGGAACTGCTGACGCGGATCGGCGTAGCGCGTCCACGGCCCGTCGTGCGACGGGAGCAGCGCATCGACGGGCAGTCGGCGACGAATGTCGGCAAGGATTTGATTGCGGGAGGACGGCATGCTTGATGTGGTGAAAGCACCTGCGAGGGAATTGAATGGACAGGATCACAGGATGATCAGGATTCACCGGATCCGAATCTCGTTCTTGTTCTCATCCTGTCCATCCTGCCAATCCTGTGATCCTGTCAATTCAGCGTCGCTTCGACCTGCGATACCACCTTCGGAAGCTTTGGTTCGGCGGCTCCGGTAGCTCGCGCTGACGCGTCCAAGGGTTGAAGCGGTTGTCGACGAGCCAGCGCGGGGCCCAGCGGAGGGCGAAGCGCATTGCGCTGCCGGCTGCCGCGAAGAGCCAAGGCCGCCGGAGGACCGTTGAGGTGAGTTTCATGAGCCGGCGTTTGGACGGTTCGATGAGCCCCAGCGACGCCATCCGCTTTCGCCACGCGAGCAGTTGGTTGTGCAGGTCGATCTTCACCGGGCACACGTCCGTGCATGAGCCGCACAGACTGCACGCATAGGGGAGCGTGTGGTGCCGCTCGGGGTCGCGGGCCGGGTTGATGATCGAGCCGATCGGCCCCGCGATGGTCACGCCGTAGCTGTGTCCGCCGCTGCGGCGGTACACGGGGCAGGTGTTGAGGCACGCCCCGCAGCGGATGCAGTGGAGCGAGCGGCGGAATTCGTCGCTGGCCAGAATCTTCGTGCGGCCGTTGTCGACCAGGACGATGTGCTGCTCGCAACCCGGGCGCGGGCCATGGAAGTGGGACGTGTAGCCGGTGATCGGCTGGCCGGTAGCGCTGCGGGCCAAGAGCCGGAGAAACACGCCAAGGTCCGCGGCGCGGGGCACGAGTTTTTCGATCCCCATGCAGGCGATGTGCAGCGGCGGGAGCGACGTCCCCAGGTCGGCGTTCCCCTCGTTCGTGCAGACGACGAAGCCGCCGGTCTCCGCGATCGCGAAGTTGACGCCGGTGATGCCCGCCTCGGCAGCGAGGAATTTTTCGCGGAGCTTGTGGCGGGCGGCTTCAGTGAGGTACGTCGGGTCCGTGGCGCCCTCGCGGGTGCCCAGCTCGCGGTGGAACAGCTCGCCGACTTCTTCCTTCTTGATGTGGATCGCCGGGAGCACGATGTGGCTGGGGTGCTCGTGGCGGAGCTGGACGATCCATTCGCCCAGGTCGGTGTCGGTCACTTCGACGCCGCGGGCTTCGAGGTACGGGTTCAGGCCGCATTCCTCGGTGAGCATTGACTTGCTCTTCACCACGCGGCGCACGCCGTGCTTTTCGAGCAGGCCGTGAACGATGCGGTTGTGCTCCTCCGCATCGCGGGCCCAGTGGACCGTGGCGCCGAGTCGCGTGGCGTTGGCTTCGAACTGCTCGAGCAAGTCTGCGAGATTGGCGATAACGTGGCTCTTGATCGCCGCGGCGCGCTCGCGAAGCTCCTCCCACTCGGGGAGGTCGTGGGCGCACTTGTCGCGTTTGGCGCGGATGAACCACAGCGCCCGGTCATGCCAATGGGCGTGCGCGTCGTCGGCGACAAACTCGGCGGCGGCGGCGGCGTGGTTCATGGAATCGAGAAACTAACGTTCATTCAGATTCACCACGACGACACGACGAGCACGACGAGGGAAGGTGAATTGACAGGATAACAGGATCGGCAGGATGGACAGGATTGGCAGAAGAACTAGTTTCTCGTCCTGTAAATCCTGATCATCCTGTTATCCTGTCAATTCCATGCAACTTCGGGTGCGTCGTGTCCGTCGTGTCGTCGTGGTGAAAACTGATTTGATGTTCTTGTATTACTCAAGCGAAAGATTCATCGCTTCGGCGAGGAGTTCGGCGACGTGCATGACTCGCAGCGGCCTTTTTTGCCGGCGGATGAGGCCGTCCAGATGCATCAGGCACGACATGTCGCCGGCGGTGATCACTTCGGCCCGGCCGCGCTCGTGGTCGGCGATGCGGTCCAGTCCCATCATACACGAGACGGCTTCCTCGTAGACGGCGAAGGTGCCGCCGAAGCCGCAGCATTCGTCGGGACGCTCCAGCTCGGCGAACGAAATGCCTTCGAGGCCGTCAATCAGCGTGCGCAGCTTGTTGAACGACGGGATGTTCCGCTCGCTGCTGGAACCGAGTTCCAGCTCGCGGAGGCCGTGGCAGCTTTGATGGATGCCGACGCGGTGCGGGAACTTTCCCGGCACGGGGCCAACCTTCAGTACGTCGACCAGGAACTCGCACAGCTCGAACGTCTTGTGCTCGACGTCGTGGAGCGCCGCCTCGTCGCGGACCAGCCCGTGGTAGTGCTTCCGCACCATCGCGATGCAGCTTCCTGAAGGCCCGACGACGTAGTCGAACGGGTGGAAGAGCTGGACGAAGCGCTCGGCGACGGGCCGCGCGTCGTCGTCGCAGCCGACGTTGGCCATCGGCTGGCCGCAGCAGGTTTGCTCGGGCGGGTACTCGATGGTCGCGTCAGGGGCGAAATGCTCGAGCAGCGCGAGCGTCGCCACGCCAACCCGCGGGTAGAACTGGTCGATGTAACAGGGGATGAACAGGCCGATGCGCATGGGGCGCTGCGACGAAGCTTCGAGGAGCGGCGGGACGACGCCTAGGGAACCACAGGATAGTCGAGCTCCGGCTCCTTGCCGCCGTACACCAACACGCCGCCCACGACATACCAGGCCGCCGTCGCCCAGATCATGGCCGTCTTCGCGCTCGTTAACTCGATTCGACCTGCCAGGAAGAGGACGGCAGGCGCCACATTCGCGACGAGGCAGAGGATCGCCAGCAACAGGACGACAGATTTCATCGCACAGTGCTCCCAGAGGGGGACGCGAGCGCGGCGCCGCGTTTTTGCAGCACCGAACTGGCAACGACATAGATCACAGCGGCGATGAACCACCCGGGAAGACTGACGAAAAAGATCAGGTCAGGGCGGACATAGGCCACCGCGCCGCAGATTCCGAGCGTGACAAACCACGCCAGGCCGGCGGCCCAATTGAACGTCAAGCCGGTTCGTTCGGCGTATCGGTCTTGCAGGCCAAATTTTCGCATCAACCAGAAGTCAACGAAGATCACCGCGCCCATCGGCATCAGCAACAGCCCGTACAGGGCGACGAAGTTGAGCAGCTTCATCGCGACGAAGGGGAACATGCCTGCCAACGTGGCCAGCAATCCTGTCGCCACCGTGACCGTGACGCGCGAGACCTGCGGGACGACCGCTTGAAACGCCAGACCAGCTCGATAGATCGTCGGATTGGCCGTGGTCCAACCCGCCACGATCACGCAGATCAGACCGGCGATGCCGCAGGCGCGTTCGGCCAAAGGCCCGGGCGCCACCGTGGTGTCGCTGGGATTCTGGTGCAACTGCAGCGCGAACAGGATCGACGCGGCGATCCAGGCCATGAAGTGGCCCAGATACATGCCAGAGGCGGTCGCCAAGCCGTAGGAGGACTTCTTGGCGAAGCGAAAGACGCTCAGGTCGCTCATGCCGATGTGCATCGCCATGTTGCAGAACCAGGCGAAGAATGTGACGTGAGCGAGCGTGAATTTGGTTTGACCCGCGAGGGGCTCGCCGCCTTTCCAAATGGCCGTGTTGCACAGCGCCCACAGGTCGGCGGCGGAATGGATTTCGGCGCCGGTGGCGTCGATAAATTGCTTGAGCCCGATCAATCCGAAGGCGGCGAACACGGCGAGCATCCATGGCGCCGCCAGGTTGGCAAAGCGGGCGAGGGCTTCATAGCCATAAGCGGCCACGACGGTGAATGCCACGCCAGTGCCCAGGACGGCGATGACCCAGCCCATACCGTTGGGGTATTTGTCGTCGAGCGCAGGCATGGGGAAGTCGAACCACACGCCCCAGGCCGTGGCGGAAACGGTAATCATCGACCCGGCCAGGATGCAGAACATCAACCCGTTGGCGAGGCTGTAAAGCGTCACGAGCTTGCGGCCCGTAATTTTTTCGAGCTGGTAATACAGCGTGAGCCGGGCGCGCACTGCGATGGGCGCCGTCAAGAGCCTCCAGCTCAGCACCGCCAGGGCGTTGCCCAGCAGCAAGCCGACAATCAGATCGAACGCGCTCACCCCCGCGGCGACGAACAGCGGGCCGATCATCAGCTCGGTCCCGGCGCAGTGCTCGCCGGCGTACATGCCGATGAAGCTGCCGAAGCCCAGCAGGCGGCTTGGGGGGACGGGTTCGCGTTCGAATTCGCCGCCGTCATTGGCGGCTGGTTGCTCGTCGGCCATGCGAGATTCCAAGGTCAAACTGAGCGATGTGCAGCGCCGCTAAAAGACAAGTTCGGAATAGCAAAATGCCTGCGCCTTCATCGCGATAACTCTGCCAATTAGGAGAAAAGCTCATCTATTCAACTCTTTGCCATGCTATCAGGAGCATCTGCGTCCATCTGCGCCATCTGCGGACAAATCTCCGGAGAAGTCCGCAGATGACGCAGATTGTCGCAGATGAGTGGACCGTACGAAACGCTTGTATTCGAGACGTGAGGCGCCGAAGTTCACCAACAAGCCGCGCTCGCAAGATGTGGCCTTGAGGTAGTTGATGATGATGGCGTGGTGGGCTGCGGCAAGGGCGGATATCGCCATCAGCTCCACGATGACTTCGTCGTAGCAGAGGAAATCCGCATCGAAATGAGTGACGAGGCGCACGCCGCAATAGTCGACGGGGATGGGCTTTTCGGCGACAAAGGGAATGCCGCGACGGGAGAACTCGATGGCTAGTGCTTCTTGATAAACCGACTCCAAGAATCCTGGACCAAGTTCATTGTGGACCGCCATACAGGCGCCGATGATCGCATATGTTTGCGGATCGCGCGTGTCAAGTTCGTCGTCGGACATGCGGCGTCTCGGCAGACTTTGCTCAGCACAACTGCGTCGGAGCGCGACAATATCCTAGCCTCGCTTCGACAACACGCGCTGTTCGTAGCCCTTCACTTCGTCGAGCCACGCGGCGCCGACGGGCGTTTCGCTTGTGAGGCAGTGGTAATCCCATACGGCGCCGACGGGCATCGCTTTCTGCTCTTCGAGCATCGCCAGCCGGGCGGTGAAGTCGCCGGCGTTTTCCGCGGCTCGCAGCCGGTCGATGGGTTCCAAGAGCGCGGCGAGTACGGCCCGCAAGGCATTGCGCGTGCCGATGACCCAGGCCGCGACGCGGTTGATGCTCGCGTCGAAGTAGTCCAGCCCAATGTGCGTGCGGTCGAGATAGTCGCCGCGGACCAGCTCCTGGGCGATGCCCGCCAGCTCGTCGGTGTACGTGACCACGTGGTCGCTGTCCCAGCGCACGCCGCGGCTCACGTGCAGCAGCAGCTCGGGGACCCACATCATCACCGCGCTGATCTTGCCGTCGATCGTCTCGGTGGGGTGGAAGTGCCCGGCGTCGAGGCACAGCACCTTCTGCCGCGTGGCGGCGTAGCCGAGGTAGAACTCGTGCGAGCCGACGACGTAACTCTCCGAGCCGATGCCAAAGAGTTTGCTCTCGACCGCGTCGAGGTTGAACTGCGGGTCGAGCTTCTCGGCGAACACGGCGTCGAGGGCCTTGGCCAGCCGTTCGCGGGGGCCCTTGCGGTCGACGGGCGAGTCCTTGAATCCGTCGGGAATCCACACGTTGGTGACGCACGGCGTACCGAGGGCCTGGCCGATGGCGGCGCCGATCCGCCGGCAGGCGATGCAGTGGTCGATCCAGAACTGCCGGACCTTGGCGTCGCGGTGCGCGAGCGTGAACCCCTCGGCGGCCAGCGGGTGCGAGAAGCACGTGGGGTTGAAGTCCATCCCCAGGTCGTTGTCCTTGGCCCAGTCGATCCAGCCCTGGAAATGCTCGACGGCGATCGCGTCGCGGTCGACCTTGCGGCCGCCGAACTCGCCGTAGAAGGCGTGCAAGTTGAGCCGATGGCGGCCGGGGATGCACGCGAGGGCTTGTTCGAGGTCGGCCCGCAGTTCGTCGGGGGTGCGGGCTTTGCCGAAGTAGTTGCCGGTGACCGCGAGCCCGCCGCCGAGGGACTCGCCGGCATTTTCAAATCCGCCGACGTCGTCGCCCTGCCAACAGTGGAGCGAAATCGGCACGTTGCGGAGGCGGTCGAGCGCCGCGTCGACGTCGACGCCGACGGAGGCATACCGCTCGCGCGCCAGACGGAAGGCGTCGCTCACGGCCTCATCGGGCGCGACTGGCGCTCTCGAAACGGCAGCACTGGAAACTGCAGCCATGGCGCGAATCCCCGACGGAGAATGGGCGTGAGAAAAGGCAGGCAATCCGCCTAGTCTAAGCCAAGCGGCGGGGGAATTGAACTCCCTGCACGTAACCGAGTTTCTCCGAAACTCGGGAGCCAGTTTCGGAGAAACTGGCCTACGTAGCCGTAAGCAACCGCCGCACGGCGCGTTACTTCTTTTTATCAACCTTGACCGGTTTGCAGATTTTTTTCTTCTTGTCCGAGGTCGCGCGGCAGTCCTTGCAGCGGTACTTGCCGGGGACGTCCCACTCCTTCGGTTTGTCTTCAAGGCAACTCACGGCTTTTTGTAGCAGGCACACTCCGTGTGCCGAAGCATGAAGTGGGTTGGGGCAGACGTTGCGAGAATTTAGGCAGACGGCACGCGGAGCGTGCCTGCTCCATTCACCTCGCGAGGATCGAACGTTCGCCGGAGGCGGCGTTCGCGGGCGCAGCGAGCGTCGGCGTCGGCGCGGGGAGTTCTTCAGCCCCGGTCCGCGCGTCGGCGACGCCGCCTTGACCGGCCGCGGCGCCAAAGCGGTTGACCACCTCGGCGAGCGCCAACTGCGCGGCCGCGAAGCTCGGCAGCCCGGAGATCATCGGATACTCGGGGTTCGCGGCGACCGAGTCGAGCCGGTCGAGCGTCGACTTGATCGAGTTGAACCCGAGCACCACATGGCCGTCGCGCGACGGCGGGGGCAGGGCGTCGTCCGGCAGGCGGAAATAACGCTGCCACGTGGCGCCGGTGTCGAACTGGCCGACGTCGGCGTCGAGTTGCGCCATGATGTCGAGCACCGCGTTGAGAAGCGAGCCGTCGTCAAACGCCGCGAGCTGCTCGGCGGTGGGAAACGACCGGTCGACGCCTTGCGGCGCGGCGGGCGGGAACGCGTCGATCGTCGCCCGCGTGACGCCGGGCAAATAACGCGGCGCGGGGCCCACCACGACGGTTGGAACCGGCGGCACGGCGGCGAAGCGACGCCGCGGCAGGATCGGCCGCCCGGGGACGCCGATGATCCCAGGCACGATCGGGCCGACGCCAACGCGGATCGTTCCTACATACGGCGCCCGGACGACGACGCCCGCTCCGCGTCCCACGCGCACCAACTGGGCCTGAGCGGCGTCGACGCCGCACAGCACTGCAGCGGCAAGCAGTCCCAAACAAGTTTGGCGAATCGCTTTGGACATGATTTGTTTCCTGTTCAGTTGCACACGGGCGCCGCGGCGTCCCAACCAGCGTGCCAGCACTCCATTCTCGCCCTGCCTCGGGCGGGAACAACCGCCCCGCGCGGGAAAAACCCGGGAAAATGCCGGCCGCCGCCGGTTTCGCCCGTGCAGTCATTGCCAGCGGGCTCAGGGAGGAGGTCTGGGGCGGATCGCGTCGCCTCTCAATCCGCGAGCGGCGAACGCCGATACGCACATTAGGGGGCTTGTCCGTAAGAGCGTTCTGCTGACCGAATCGCCGGAGGCACGTTCGCGTCGCTGACTCTGCGCCGCGGCGTCGTGGTCGCCGCGCCGTGGGCTGCGCGTGGAGGACTCAATGGCGGTTCGCAAATCCAGAGTGGTCCGCGTGGCCGCGATCTCGCTCGCGGCCGCAACGCTCCTTGCTTCGGCCCGCATCGTTCGATCGCAGGACTTCGGGCTGGGCGCGGCGGAGATCATTCACCTGCCGGCGTTCGCGTCTGGCAACGCTGCAGCGGCGCCAGCTGAGGCGGCCCTCGACATTGCCGCGTTGCAGGAGCGGCTCGCGGCCCTGGAAGCGGCGGAAGCTCAACGGGCCGACGCCGAGCTGGCCAAGCAGGAGGCCGACGCCAAGAAGCCGACGGTCAAGTGGGCGGGGCAGCTTCAGGCCGACTTCTACTGGTTCAACCAGGACGATGCCAACGTCGCCAGTTTTGGCGACATCGAGAATGGCGAAGCGTTTCGCCGGGCGCGGTTTGGCATGCTCGGGGACTATGGGCCGACAGAGTACCGCATCGAAATGGACTTCGCGCTGTCGGGGCGGCCCTCGTTTCTCGACGTCTACGGCGGCGTCCATGATCTGCCCGTGTTGGGACGCGTCCGCGTCGGACATTTCTTTGAACCCTTCAGCCTGGAGCGATTGACTCCCAACCGGTACGTCACGTTGATGGAGCGATCGCTGGTGGATCAGCCGTTCGCCCCGGCCCGCAATATGGGGATCATGGCGAACAATAATTGGCTGGGCGACGACGGCGCCTGGGGACTCGGCTTCTTCCGCAGCGGCAGCGACGCCTTTGGCGACGATGTGGGCGATCATTTCGAAAGCGCCGTCACGGGCCGAGTTTCACTTTTGCCGTACTATGACGCGGCATGCGGCGGCCGGCGTTATGTACATGTGGGCGCGAATTACAGCATCCGCGGGACGAACGGCGGCGTGGCGCGATTTCAATCTCAGCCCGAGGCCCGCGTCGGCGCCACATCGCCCAACGTGCCGTTCTTCGTCGACACAGGCAACATTCCCGCGGACTTCTTTCAACTCGCCGGGGCAGACTTCGCTTGGGTCAACGGCCCCTTTTCGCTGCAGGCTGAGTACCTGTGCACGTCGGTCGACGCCGACAATGGGACCACGCCGTTTTTCGGCGGCTGGTACGCCGTCGCCAGCTACTTCCTCACCGGCGAGCATCGGCCCTACCGTAAAGATATTGGCGTGTTCGATCGCGTGATCCCCTGCCGCGACTTTGTGCGCTACGTCGGCAAGCACGAGGACGGCTGCGTGGCCCGCGGGCCTGGCGCGTGGGAAATTGCCTTCCGTGTTTCCCAGCTTGATCTCAACGACTCCGGCGTCGCAGGCGGCGAGATGACCGACGTCACCGCGGGACTCAACTGGTATCTCAACCCCTACTTGCGGTTCACGACGAATTACATCCATGCCTTCGTTGAGAATCCCGCCGGCGTTGACTCCGGCTGCGACATTTTCGCAATGCGCATCGGGTTTGATTTTTAGCCGGGTCAGCTTCCCCGGATGACTGTGACGCCTGCCGTCGCGAAGGCGCCGATCGCGGCGAGAGCCGCCGGGGCTTCGGCCAGCGTGATCACGCGGCGGACCATCACCTGGGGTGCGATCTTTCCCACAGCGGCCATTGCTAGCAGCGGGCCGTAGTCGGCGGCGGCCAGACCGTGGCTGCCGCAGATTTCGAGCTCGCGGGCGATGACCAGCTCCATCGGCAGGCGGGGACGGAACTCGTCGCCGGCCAGCAGTCCGACCTGCACGTGCCGGCCGCGCGGCCGGAGGCAGCGGAGCGAGTTGGCGGCCGTTTCGCCGCTCCCCAGGGCGTCGAGCGAAAGAGCGGCGCCGCGATGCGTCAGCTCGCGGATGGCGGCCGGTACGTCGTCCACGAGGCGCGCGTTGATCGCGTGCTCGGCGCCGAACTCCGACGCCATCGAAAGCGCTTCGTCGCTCACGTCGACCGCGATCGGACGGGCGTCGAGCGCCGCCGCGATCATGACCGCGGACAATCCGACGCCGCCGCAGCCGTGCACGACGACCCAGTCGCCCGCCGCGGCGCGACCCTGAAGCGCAACGGCTCGGTAGGCCGTCGCCAGGCGGCATCCGAAAGACGCGGCGGTCACGTCGTCGATTTCCGGCGGCACGCTCACGAGGTTGAAGTCGGCGAACCGCACCGCCACCGCCTCCGCGAACGAGCCCCAACCGCTGAACCCCGGCTGATACTGCTGCAGACAAACCTGCGGCGAGCCGTCGCGACACTCGTCGCACGCGCCGCAGCCGGCGACGAACGGCATGGTCACGCGATCGCCGGGCCGCCAGTTGCGCACGTTTCGGCCGACCTCGAGAATCTCGCCGGCGAACTCGTGCCCCGGCACATGCGGCATCGTGCGAATGTCGGGATCGTGCCCTTGCCAGCCGTGCCAGTCGCTGCGGCACAAGCCCGTGGCTCGCACCGCAATGACTGCGCCGTCGGCGGCGGGCGTCGGATCAGCGACGCGTTCGACGGACAACGGGCCGCGAAACTCAGCAAAAACGACGGCTTGCATAGCGGGAGCGAGGGGCGGTCAAGGCAGGCTCAAGATCGCTGAGTATACTGCCTGCTGGGGCGATTCGCCTGGGAGCGGGGCGTGTGGGGAGTTTTTCAATGCCTGACATTCGGTTATGCCGCAAGCCGGTCGCGCTGTTGGCGATGGTCGCGGCCCTCGCAGCGTTCCCCGCCGCCGCCAAAGACTACTTTCTGGTGATCAGCGGCGGCTACTCGCCCACGGGGAACCAGGCGTCGATCGAGAGCAACGTCCTGTTCTTCCAACGGACGCTTGCCGACCGGCGGCCCGACGATCCGTCGTGCGAAGTGTACTTCGCCGATGGCGCCGAGCCCGATCGCGACGTGCAGTATTTCGACCCGGAGGTGAAGGAGCAGTGCCCGCCGGCGCGGCGGATCATGACCGAAATCTTCGGCGAGGGCGACGCCGTGGGGCTGTGCTACCGCGATCACCGAGTTCCCAGCGTGACGGGCCCCACCGAACGCGGGACCCTGGAACGACGCTTCCGCGAGTTGGGCCGCGAGCTCCACGAGGGCGATCGGCTGATCATCTACGTCACGGGCCACGGCGTCGAGTCATACGGCAACTACGACTACGATTACGAGGCCGAAGAGTGGGTCGAGCATGAGACGGAGGACGGCGAGGAGGTCGAATATAACGAGTTCGACACGTCGTTTTACCTGTGGGACACCGAAGGGGTGGACGCCAGCGAATTTGGCCGGTGGCTCGATCGACTCCCCGCGGACGTGCCCGTCGTGCTGCTGATGGTGCAGTGCTATTCCGGCGGGTTCGCCCACGCAATCTTCCATCAGAACAACGCCAATCTCGGCCTGTCGCCGGCGCGGCGCTGCGGATTCTTCTCGCAGGTGCACGACCGCCCCGCGGCAGGCTGCACGCCCAACATGCGGGAGGCGGACTACCACGAGTACAGCACGTACTTTTGGGCGGCGCTCGGCGGCAAGACGCGGGACGGCGCGGCGATCCAGCGGCCCGACTACGACGGCGACGGCAAGACGTCGCTGGCCGAGGCCCATGCGTATGTGATCATCGAGAGCGAGACGCTCGACATTCCGATTTGCACGAGCGACGAATTCTTGCGGAGTTACAGCGAGGCCGGCGCGCCGCCGACGGCCGAGGGGCCCGCCGACGGCGAAGCGGAGAATCCCGTGCAACAGCTATTCGGTCTGCTCGGCTCGACGCAAGAGCAGCCGGCGCCGGAGCTTGAGCTGCTTGCCGCGGCAGGGCCGCTCGCCGAGCTGCTGCCGCACGCCCGCCCGGAGCAGCGGGCCATTCTCGAGCAGCTTCCCGGCAAACTCGAATTGGAACAGCCGACGACCGTCGAGGCCGTGCGATTGGCCGTCGCCCAGGCCGAGCACGATCTGAAATTCGCCCATGGCGCCTTGGGCCTGGCCCAAAAAATGTCGGCCGATGCGCTGGAGCAGCTCAAGGAAGACGTGTGCGCCTTGTGGCCGGAACTGTCGACGAGCTTCTCGCCCGTCGCCGCGGAGTTGACCGGCGAACGTTCGGAGGAATTCGTCGCGGCGGTCGAGGCGCTCGCCAGCTACGAGGCGCTGCAGAATGCCAAAGACCGTGAGGCTGAGGCCCTGGCTGCCGTTGAGGAGGCGCAAAGCGCCGAAGCGCGGCTGCAACGGTTGGTCTATGTCGCGGAGAGCGTGGCGCTCGCGGTCAATCTCGCCAAGTCGGCGCCGGCGGAGATCGTCGACCGCTATCAGGAGTTGCTCAAGCTGGAAGGGCAGAGTCTCGATTGAGTCGCGTTCGCTGCAAGAGCCGCGTGAGCGCCCCAGTTCGCACACGCGGCGGCCATCGATCGGGTCATTGGAGCCCAGCGCGGGCGCATGCCGCACATCGTTGATTGATTGGCTTGATGTGAGTATTCTGCCGTCTCGGGACGCTCGTTCCATGTGCGGACCGTGTCGCCGCACTCCTTGTCGACGATTCTGCCTGTCCCGTGAGGCACACAAGCCGACTCAAACGGGATCTTGCACACCAGGGGAAACGCATTGGTCCGGTGGCTGCGAAAGTTGAGCTTTGGCAAAGCGGCGGCGCTGTACCTGGCTTGTGCGGCGCTGATCGGCGCCGCCAGCGGTTTGGGCGTGTTCACCTTTGGTTACGCCGACGGCGCCGCCTATCTGACCAATCGCCCCGAGGCCTGCGCCAACTGCCACGTCATGCGCGAGCATTTGGATGCCTGGGTCAAGTCGTCGCACGGCAAGTTCGCCACGTGCAACGACTGCCACGCCCCGCACAACCTGGTGGGCAAGTACTACTGCAAATCGCGGAACGGCTTCTTCCATTCGCTGGCCTTCACGACGGGCCGCTTCCCGGACCAAATCTTAATCACCGACTACAATCGCAACGTGGTGGAGAACGCCTGCCGGCATTGCCACGAAGCGATCGTCGACCAGATCGACCACGCGGCCGAGGTCGCCGGCCCGCGGGAGCGGACATCCTGCTTGCACTGTCATTCGACGGTAGGACACGACACGTAGACGCGGCGACGGCGCGCCGCACGGCTTGGGGGACGAATGATGGCGGAATCGCAAAAGACCTCGCTCAAACTCCTGGCCGGCGTCGCGTTGGCCTCGGGCCTCGTCTGCGCCGGCGTGGCGGCTTTGTTGGCCAATATCTTCGCGCGCAAGCAGGAGGCCCGTACCCCCGTGGTCCGCGTCGTCGAAATCACCGACGAGACCGAAGACCCGGCCGAATGGGGCAAGAACTTTCCGCTGGAGTACGACGACTATCTGAAGACCGCCGACATGGTGAAGACCCGCTACGGCGGCAGCGAAGCGATTCCGCACGTCGCCACCGACGTGGACCCGCGCGACGTCGTCTCCAAGAGCAAGCTCGACGCGATTCCGCAACTGCGGCGGATGTGGGCCGGCTACGCCTTCTCGAAGGACTTTCGCGAAGAACGGGGCCACGCCTTCATGCTCAGCGATCAGGAGTACACCGAGCGGCAGAAAGTGGGCCAGCCGGGGGCGTGCATCAATTGCCACGCCTCGACGTATCTCGCGATGAAGAAGCTTGGCGACGGCGACCTCATGGTCGGTTTCGAGAAGCTGAACGCCGTGCCCTACGCCGAGGCCCGCGAGCACGTGACGCATCCGGTGGGCTGCATCGACTGTCACGACGCCGAGTCGATGGCCATCCGCGTCACGCGGCCGGCGTTCATTCGGGGGATTACCGCGGCGAAGGCGGCCGAGGGGGTCGCCAACTACGACGTCAACGCGATGGCCACGCGGCACGAAATGCGGACTTACGTGTGCGCCCAGTGCCACGTGGAGTACTACTTCAAGGGCGAGAAAAAACAGCTCACCTACCCATGGGACAAAGGTCTCACCGTCGATGCTGCGCTGGCGTACTACGACGAAGCGGGCTTCAAGGATTGGGTCCACGAGGAAACCGGAGCGCCGATGCTCAAGGCCCAGCACCCGGAGTTTGAGCTCTGGTCGCAGGGCATTCACGCCCGCTCGGGGGTCACGTGCGCCGACTGCCACATGCCGTACAAACGCGTCGGCGGCACGAAGATCAGCGACCACCATGTGCGCAGCCCGCTGCTCAACGTCAACAACGCGTGCGCGACATGCCACAAGCTGGAGGACCAGGAGCTCATCGCCCGGGCGGAGTTGATCCAAACGCGCCATCAGCGGCTCGTGAAAATCGCGCTCGACGCATTAGTCGACCTGATCGACGACATCAAAGCGGCGAAGGCGGCGGGGGCCACGGACGACGATCTGGCAGCGGCGCGCGACTTCCAGCGCAAGGCGAGCTACTACGTCGACTACGTCGAGGCGGAAAACTCGTCGGGCTTCCACGCCGGGCAAGAGGCCGCCCGCATCTTGGGCGAGTCGATCAACTTCTCGCGGCAAGGGCAGAATGCGCTCCGCGGCGTGGCCGATGACGCGTCCGAAGGTCAGGCCGAGACCTCTGGCGGCGGCTGAGTCGGCCGACTCCCCGATAGCGCCGGCGCGTCGAACCAGGAGTTCGGAAGTTAAGATGCCGCTTGGCTTTCAACGTCTTTCCAAATTTCGGCGACGCCAAGCTTGTGTGCGGCCTGCTCCAGGTAGGCGCGGTCCACGAGTGCGCTGCTGCGCTTGAGGATGCCCGCGATGTCGCGCAGATGCTTGTCGGATCCACCTTCCTGAAAATACACAAGTTTGCCAAGAATGACGTCGTCCGGCGCCGCGACGAACCCTTCGAGGTCGGGTAGGAACTGAATGCGCCGCCGCCTGGCAATCTGCGCCATAGCCCAAGAGTTGCGGCCGACGACCATGAAGTCGATCTTGTTCGCCGACGCCGGGTGGATGACATTGAACGGCCGCTCGAAGCAAATGGCTTCTTCAATGGCTGTCCGGCTGACGTAATAGTTGGGGGCTGGAAACAATGCGATGAGGGCGTCGACGTGTCTAGGGTCGAGCTGGACGACGACGTCGACGTCTCTCGTCATCCGCGGTTCGCCCCACACGCCGCTGGCAAATGAGCCGACGACCGCGTAGGGAATCTCGGCGCCTTCCAGCACGGCGAACAGGTACTTTAGTAGCTCAAGCTGAGTCACCGAAGATTCTCCGGGCGACTTCGGCTTGGATTTGATCGTCGGACCAGTCAGGGTGGAGATGGCGGGCGCCGGCAGCGGCCAACACGCGCGCCGTATCGTTGGCGTCGCAGATCATGGCAATACAGTCGGCTGGCGACTTCTGCCGCAAGATTGCCGCGAGTTCGTCGTCGAGGACTTCGATGCGGCGGATGGCTCGATGCGAGGACATCGCGCCATTCTAGCGTCGCCGCCGTCGAGGTTCGGCAAGCGCGCAAAAAAACCCGGCGCTGGGATGGCTCATCCCAGGCCGGGTTTCTCATTTCAATTCGGTGAGTTTGTCCGCCTTGCGGCGGACGTGATCTCTTAGCCTTCGCAAGATCGCCCCATTCTATCCCTCACCACCTCGCGGCAGTAAGGTTTCTAAGAAATCCTTAGAAAGGAGGTGAT
This sequence comes from Lacipirellulaceae bacterium, assembly GCA_044867485.1. Classification (GTDB taxonomy): domain Bacteria; phylum Planctomycetota; class Planctomycetia; order Pirellulales; family Lacipirellulaceae; genus Lacipirellula. Next base: position 26,430 of record JBIOVA010000263.1, read on the forward strand.
CCAGCCGCAGGTTCCCCTACGGCTACCTTGTTACGACTTAGTCCCAATCACGGAGTTGACTCTAG
>JBIOVA010000264.1:0-22688 GCA_044867485.1 Lacipirellulaceae bacterium
CGCGTCCAGTCGAATGCGAGCCGGACCCCTCGGCGGACCTCGGGGTGACAAGTGAGTTGCCTACTTCACTCGCTCCACATCCTTCAGCAGCGGCTCCAGATACGCCACGGTCGAATCCATCGTCGCGAGGTTCATGTAGTCGTCCTCGGGAATCTGAATCCGATGCCGCTTGCGCAACTCCATGACGATGTCGAGGAAGTCCATGCTGTCGAGCTCCATCTGCTCGCGAAACCGCACGTCGTCTTTCAAGTTCGACAAGTCCTCGTCGGGAGCAATATCGGACAAAATATCGAGCACTTCTTCTCGGATTTCCGCGGGCGTCATTCGATGATTCCTGGAAAAACCGCCAAGGACGCCAAGTGCGCCAAGGCGGACTAATTGGCTACTGTTTGCGAAACTACATGAACGCTGAAATGACCGGATAACAGGATGGGCAGGACAGGATCGATTGCCAATTCAATTCCTCATCCCGTCGATCCTGCAAATCCTGTCATCCTGTCCATTCAACTGTCTGCCTGGCTGCGGTTCTATATTTTCTTGATAATCACCGCCGAGTTGATGCCGAGCATTCCGAACGAGTTGTTCACAATGTACTCGACGCGGCGGTTCTCCCGTGGCTCGTTGAGCACTAGCCCCGGCAGCTCGCACTCGGGGTCGAGTTCGTCCACGTTGATCGTCGCGTGGACGACGCCGTCGTCGAACGCAGGTAGATTGCCGGCCAGCTCCAGCGCTCCGGCCGCGCCCATCGCGTGGCCAATAAAACTCTTGGTGTTATTGATCCGCAAGCGCGGCGAGCCGTTGAACACCTGTCGAATGGCGTGGCACTCCTGCACGTCGCCGCTGGGCGTCGCCGTGGCGTGCGTGCTGACAATGTCGATGTCGTCCGCATTGAGCCCCGCGCGCTGCAGCGCCAGCTTCATGCACCGCGCCTGCCCCGCGGGATCGGGCAGCACCGGATCGCTCGCGTCGCTCGTCATCGCGTAGCCGACCAGCTCGCCGTAAATCTTCGCCCCGCGGCGCTTCGCGGCGCTATACCGCTCGATGGTGTAGAGGCACCCGCCTTCGGAAACGACGATCCCATTGCGCTCGCGATCAAACGGCCGCGACGCCTTCGTCGGATCATCATGGGCCGCCAGCGCCCCCTGGCTCGCAAACCCTGCGAAAATGCCGAACGTGCGAATGCTCTCGCTCACGCCGCCGGCGATCGCCAAGTCGCACTCGTCGAGCAGCAGCATCTGCGCGCCCTGGATGAGCCCCGCATTCCCCGCCGCACACGCCGCCCCAATGGAATAGTGCGGCCCCGTGATCCCCATGTTCAGCGTGATCTCGCCCGCCGGGTTGTTCGCCACCGTCCGCGGGTTGTGGTGGTGCGACCACACCTTCGTGTCGTAGTTGAACTGCGTGATTTCGTAAATCTCGTTCTCGGTCTCAACGTTGCCGTGCTCGGTCACGCCGACATACACGCCCACGCGCGAGCGGTCGACCGCGTCCCACGCGATCCCGCAGTCCGCCACCGCCTCGCGCGCACAGTACACGCCCACGCTCCCGGCCCGCGTCCCCCGCCGCACATCCTTGCGGCCCTGGTAGCGCAGCTCGTCGAAGTGGCACACCCCGGCGAGCGTGTCGCCCACGTAGCGGATGTGGTACTTCTCCACGCCGCTGCGACCCGCTAAGAGGGCGGCGCGGTACTCCGGCAACGAGTCGCCATTGGGCGCCGTTAGCCCCACGCCGGTGATGACGATTCGTTGGTCGTCCGAAACGCTACGAACCATGACGGTGGAGGCCAGCAGTTAGGCGGCGGGCGGCGGGAGCGAAAGAACCCATCAGGCTACCGCTTCGCCCCGCGGCTGACAAGCGCCCCAACAGCTTGCCGCCCAACGGGTTGCCGTCGCAAACGTGGGCGAGTGTGCGTGCCATGGCCACGGAGGTCTTCCGACGTGGCCATGCCTCCTTCTAAGAGAACATGCTCACGCCGACGTGAGCATGGTACCCGGAGATTGCCGCCGACTATACTCTCACACCAACGGACCTTTTCTGGTTTTCTTCTTCAAGACTCACGCCTCAAGCCTCAGGCCTTCCCCCCATGTCCACATGTCTCGGCATCGACGTCGGCACGTCCGGAACCAAATGCCTCGCCGTCGCGCCAGACGGCCGCGTCCTCGCCTCGGCCAATACAGGCTACGGGTGCGCCCACCCTAAGCCGTTGTGGAGCGAACAAGACCCCGAAGACTGGTGGAAAGCCACCGTCCGGGTCGTCCGCGCGGTGGTCAAGCAAGCCAAACTGAAGCCCGCCGACGTCGCCGCCATCGGGCTCTCCGGCCAGATGCACGGCTCGGTCTTTCTCGACAAGGCCGGCAGGGTCATCCGCCCGGCGCTGCTCTGGAACGACCAACGCACCGCTGCCGAGTGCGAGGAGATCGAGCGCCGCGCCGGCGGCCGCCCCCGGCTCATCGAGCTGGTCGCCAACCCCGCCCTCACCGGCTTCACCGCGCCGAAGATTCTCTGGCTCCGAAACCACGAGCCCAAGAACTTCGCCCGTTGCGTCAAGGTGCTGCTCCCCAAAGACGAAGTGCGCCGCCGCCTCACCGGCGAGTTCGCCACCGAAGTGAGCGACGCCAGCGGCACGCTGCTCTTGGACGTGGTCAACCGTCGCTGGTCGAAGCCGCTGCTCGACCGGCTCGAGCTTGACGCGAGTCTCCTTCCCACATGCCACGAGTCCGAAGAAGTCACCGGCACGCTCACCGCGGAAGCCGCAAAACTCCTCGGCCTCACAACCCAGTGCAAAGTCGTCGGCGGCGCCGGCGACTGCGCCGCGGGCGCCGTCGGCAACGGCATCGTGAAAACGGGCCTGCTCAATACCTCCATCGGCACCTCCGGCGTCGTGTTCGTCCATAGCGACCAGCCGCAGTTCGACCCGCAGGGCCGCCTCCACACCTTCTGCCACGCCGTGCGCGGCAAATGGCACATGATGGGCGTGATTCTCTCCGCCGGCGGCTCGCTCCAGTGGTTCCAGGACGCCTTCTACTCCACGATTTCCAAGACCGGCGCCCGCAAGCCCACGGTCACGTTCGACCAACTCGCCCAGGAAGCCGCCGCCACACCCACCGGCGCCGAGGGACTCTACTTCCTCCCTTACCTCGCCGGCGAACGCACCCCGCATCTCGACCCCCACGCCCGCGGCGCCCTCATCGGCCTCACGCTCGCCCACGGCCGCGGCCACGTCGTGCGGTCGATCATGGAAGGCGTCACCTACGCCCTGCGCGACAGCCTCGCGCTCATCGAAGGCCTCGGCGTCCCCGTCAAGCAAATCCGCACCAGCGGCGGCGGCTCGAAGAACCCCTTCTGGCGCCAGATGCAGGCCGACGTCTTCGGCAAAGCCGTCGCGGCCATGGCTGCCGACGAAGGCGCCGCCTACGGCGTGGCTCTGCTCGCCACCGTAGGCGCCGGCCACTACAAGTCCATCAGCGAAGCCTGCGCCGCCACCGTCCGCACCGTCGACGGCGTGAAGCCCGCCGCCAGAACCCAAAAGGAATACGGCCAACGCTTCCCCATCTTCCAAGGACTGTACGCCTCGCTCCGCGAGCAGTTCCCCCGGCTCGGCACATGACGGCAACCAAGGTGGCATCGCTGGCTAACGCGGGGCGTAGCAGAATTGCTTTTCGTGCCCTACGCTCATGGCATGACGCGTGACGATGATGCCAAGCTGAAGTCTCCCGCTGCGCGCCCGTGGCTCGAGTTCGCCGTCATCATGGCGATCTTCTTCATCGCCGGCGGCGCCCCGGCCCCGCACGTTAACGAGACGCACTACCTGCTCAAAGCGAAGCACTACTGGGACCCGTCGTACTGCCCCGGCGATCTGTTCTTCGACTCGACGGACGCCCACGTCCCCTTCTGCTGGACCGTCGGCTGGCTCACGCTGTGGATGCCGCCGGCCGCCGCCGCGTGGGTCGGGCGCCTCGCCGCATGGGTATTGCTTGCACTTGGCTGGATGCGACTCGCGCGAGCGGTCGTGCCCGTGCCGTGGGCCGCGGCGCTCTCAGCGCTGGTGTGGATCGTGCTCGTCGACACGTGCGACTTCGCCGGCGAGTGGGTCGTCGGCGGCCTCGTCGGCAAAGGCGGCGTCGAAGGCAAGTGTTTTGCGTATGCGTTCATCCTGTTTGGATTGGCGGCACTGGCGGCGGGACGCTGGACGGCGCCTTGGGTCTGGTTCGGCGCCGCCGCGGCCATGCATCCTCTCGTCGGCGGCTGGGCGGTTCTTGCCGGCCTGGGCGCCTGGATTGCCGAGCCCCGCGCTTCGCGTCCAAACACATTCGCACTCGTACCAGGCCTGCTCCTCGGCGGCGTGCTCGCCTTGCCGGGACTGGCGCCGGCGCTCGCGCTCGACCGCGGCGCTTCGCCCGAAGACTCGGCGAAAGCCGCCCGAATCTACGTCTTCGAGCGATTACCGCACCACCTGGCGCCGGCGACGCTCCCCGCCGACGAGTTCCGCCGCCGCTCGGTGCGGTTCGGAATCCTCGTCGCCGCGTTTGCGGCGATTGCCGTCTGGTTGTCGAAGTCGCAGCGAAAGAATGAGACGCATGAGTTCAACGCCCACGGCGTAGCTCGCATCATGCGATTTGCCACGATGACGCTGCTCGGCAACTGCATCGGTCTGTTGATCGAACTGTTGCTTGCCGATCAGCCGCTCACAGCCGCACGCGTCCTCCGCTACTACTGGTTCCGCCAAGCTGACGTGATTGTGCCCGCCGCCACAGCTCTCGCCGCCGCGTGCCTGGCGATTGATCTCACACGCCGTAGTTGGCCCTACGCGAAACTCGCCGTCGCACTCGCTTCGCTCATGTGCTTGGCGCACCTCATGCACATTGCCGTCGACCGCGTCCAAAACCCCGCTCCGCCCGCCGTCGCCCGCATGGGCAACGTCGACGCCTGGATCGACGCCTGCGAGTGGATTCGCGACCACGCGCCGCCCGATGCGATATGCCTCGTCCCCCGCCACGCTCAGGCGTTCAAGTGGTACGCCGAGCGCGCCGACGTCGTGAATTGGAAGGACGTGCCGCAGAACGCCGTGGGCGTCGTCGAGTGGTTCCGTCGCATCAAAGACATCTACCCGACCATCGAAACGCCCGACGGCCCAACGATCCTCGGCTCTCCCGAGCAGTGGGGCGCTCGCCGCGCCAACTCGATCGCCCGCCGGTACGGCGCCGACTACATCATCGCCCGCAGCGAGCCGCCGCTGGGCCTCCGCGAAGTGTTCGCCAGCGGCATCGACGATCCCGAAGGCGGCTACGCCATTTACATCCCCGACGACGCCCCCGCGAGCCCCGCGCCATGACCGCACCCCTGTGGGAATCGCCGGAACTCGACCGCCTGCTCGCCGCCGACGTAGCGACGGCGCCGGCCGAGCGCGCCTGGCGCCGCGAGTTCGCCCCCGAGCTGAGCTACGGCCGGCACGATGGCCCGCCGCGCGCCGACGCACGCATGGCCGCCGTCGCGGTGGTGCTCTGCTGGAACGGCCACGAATGGTCGATGCCGCTCACCGTGCGGTGCGCGACGCTTACCCGCCACGGTGGACAAGTGAGCCTGCCCGGCGGACTGGTCGAAGTCGGCGAAAGCCCGCGCGTCACCGCCCGCCGCGAGCTCCACGAAGAGCTCGGCCAACAGCCGCCGTTGGAGTGGCTCGGCGAGCTCACGCCGCTGTTTGTCTACGCCAGCAACGCCTATGTGACGCCGTGCCTCGCCGCGGTGAGCGGTTGGCCCAACTGGCAGCCGCAGCCCACAGAAGTCGATTGCATCCTGCGGATGGAGGTCCGCGAACTCATGATGCAGGAAGCGCCCGCGCCGATGGTCATCGAACGCGGCCCGCTGCAGTTTCTCGCCCCGCGACTGACTGTCGACGATCACGCCGTCTGGGGCGCCACCGCGGTGATCCTCGGCGAACTCCGCGGACGACTCCGCCGTCTCGCTTCCGAAAGTCTCCTCCGGCCCCCTCCCCCTTGCGGGGATGGGACCAACCGAGCACGGGCGACCTAAGTCGCCCGAGCGCAGGGCGGTAGCCCTCGCGAAGCGACGGGGAGGGGGCTGATCCACGTACTCCGCCAAACATTCAATCGATCCGTGTTCCTTTATTCTCACCCCTCCCCTACCCCCTCCCCATCAAGGGGAGGGGAACGGAGGGCTTCATGAACACAACAACGCACCCCCAATGTCTCCGCCCTCCCAGCCTCTTCGTGCCGTCACCTTCGACCTCGACGGCCTCATGTTCAACACCGAGGAGCTCTACCAAGAGGTCGGCGCGCTGGTCCTCCAGCGCCGCGGCAAGCAAATCACCGGTGAGCTGCTCGACCAGATGATGGGCCGTCAGGCGCCCGTCGCGCTGCAGGTGATGATCGACTGGCACCAGCTCGACGCCACGCCGGACGAACTCGCCGTTGAGTGCGCAGAAATCTTCGTCGATCTGCTCCCCGCGCGCCTCGCTCCCATGCCGGGCTTGCTCGACCTGCTCGCCGCGCTCGAAGCTGCCGGCATCCCTAAAGCGATCGCCACCAGCAGCGGCCTCGCCTTCGTCCACAAAGCATTGGCGCTGTTCGACCTGGAGCCGCGATTCCAGTTCATCCTGACCGCGGAAGACATCGCGCACGGTAAGCCGGCGCCCGACGTGTATGTGCTCGCCGCCGAGCGGCACGGCGTCGCCCCGGCGGAGATGATGGTTCTCGAAGATAGCCACATCGGCTGCCAGGCCGCCGTCGCGGCAGGCGCCTACGCCGTCGCCGTCCCGCACGGTCGCAGCACGTCGCACAAATTCCCCGGCGTGAAGTTCGAAGCTAACACGCTCGCCGACGAGCGTATCTACACGGCGCTCCTCATCAAGCAATAGCCTCCCTCCGGCTCCCTCCCCCTTGTGGGGGGCTGGGGAGGGGGGAGAGAAGCGCGAACGCGATCAAAGAATCTTTTCGTGCACTCGCTAGCACTGCCGCCGCCGCAGCGTGCCCCGTGCGACTTCCGCGCCCCTTTCCCTCAACGCCCCCGGTCGCGGGCGCCGATGAAAACGCCGATGCGCGTGCCACTGGCTTGTCGCCAGTGCGAAGCGGCAAGCGATTCCCTGTGAAGACAAGCACTGGCGACACGCCAGTGCCACCCTCAGCACGATCATGCTCAAAAAACTTGCTGCCGCCGCGCTCGTCCTCGCCGCCGGCGGCTGCCGCATGTGCAGCGATTGCTGCGACTATTCGCCGGCTGTGCCCGGAGGTCCGCCGCTCGGCCCCGTGCGTTCCGGCTCGGCTCTGGGCGGCGGCGTGTACGTCGAGCCGATGACGCCAACCTACGAGCCGGCGCCGCTGCCAGTCTCTGAGCTGGTCGAAGAGGGCCTCGTACCCACTACTCCGTAGGAGGCGGCGGAAGCAGTTCCGCGTCGACTGTCGCGGCGTCGGAGTCGGAGTCGGAATCAGCTTCACCCACGTCGGCGGCTCCGTCGTCCGACTTATCCGCCGCCTTTGTGCGGCGGTTGAAGATCTCTGCATCAAATTCATCGCGCGGCGTGAACTTCCGACTTCGCGGCGCGCCGCTCATGCTCGCCATCGCCTGCCCGCCGTCCTCGCTGGCTTCGACCGGCGCTTCGGCCAGAGCGAAGTCCGGCGGCGCAATCCCCGCCGCGTCGTTCAGCCACTCCATCAGCAGCGCCGCCTGGTGCGCCGCAAGCGGCCGCGACTGCGCTCCACGGCGTCGCCCATGCGCCAGCCGCGCCCATTGCATGAGCGCGCTCGACGGCGGGTCCGCAGCGTCTAGCTCGCGCAGCACGGCGGTCAGATTGCGCCGCACCATCTCCGCGTTGCCGTTGCCTTCCAAGGCCCACCGGTCAAGCTGCAGCCGCTCGGCGGCGCCCGGCTGATGGCAGCCGCCGGTCGCACAACTGCGGATGAGCATCGGCTGAATACTGCGGACGAACTCGATTTGCGTTTCACTGGAAATCTCCACGGACGGCGACGCCGCAGCGTCGGCGTCGTCCGTCGCAGCGACGACCACGTCAGCCGTCACGACGCCGTTATCCCCCGCATCGCCCGCCGCGTCCAACTCCAGCGCCAACCGCAAGCGCGTCTCGAGCGTCGCCAATCCCGAATGCGCCGGATCGAGCGTCCGCGCATCAAGCAGCTCCCGCGCCGCCTCGCTGAGCAGATTGAGCTGCATGCACCACCGGGCCAGCTCCAGGTGCGAGTCGGCCGACGTCCCGGTGCGATCGCGGCGCCGCTGCTCATACGCTTCCTCGAGCGTCGGCGCAAACATTTCGACCTGCCCCGCGGGAACCTGCAGCACAGCGCCCGATGCATCAATCCGGTAGTCGTCGCCGAATCGCCGCACCGAGCCGGCAAGCACATTGCCGTTTCGCAGGACGAGTACGCCCTCGAGGGCCGGCGCCTCGGCCCGCGCACGCCCCGCCAGCGACGCCGTCGCGCCCGTCGCCAGGACGAGGGCCGCGGCGAGAATTCCCAATTTCATGGACAGGGGGCGGCGGCGGAACATGCGGTCGCAAAGCGTAGGAATGCCGACCCGCACGGTCAAGACTGGAAGCACCCCCCTTGGGGCGATATACTCAAATTTCCCGGCTTGAACGCCGTTTGCGCCGCGCTGCGACCACCAGCATGTCCGCCCCCCGAGCCGCCGCGACCGAGCGTCGCGAAGTCCACTATCGCGGCCGCGTCCAAGGGGTGGGCTTCCGCTACACGGTTCGTCACGCGGCGGGCGGCTTCCGCGTGACCGGCTTCGTCCGCAACCTGCCGGACGGCCGCGTCCACGTAGTGGTCGAGGGCGAGCGCGGCGAGCTGGACCGCTTCCTCGGCGCCGTCGCCGAGCAGATGGCCAGCTACATCCGCGATGCCAGCGTCGACGTCCGCCCCGCCACCGGCGAGTTTACCGACTTCGAAATCCGTTACTGACGCTCCCTTCATCGCGTCACATTCGACAGTGTTATCGTAATCCGTTTCATCGCTCCTCTTCTCCTACTGGCCAAACGATGTCGAAGCTTGCCATCTGGTTGACTCCGCTGTGGGTGCTCGCAGTGGGCATTATGATCGGAGCCGCCGTGCTGTTGGCGGCCTGGGGCGCGTGCTGGCTCATCAACCGTCGGGTCGCGATGCAAATGGCAGCCGTCATCGGCGAAAGCATCCTGCGACCGATCTCCTACGTGATCGTCGCCGTGGCCACTTTAGCGGCGCTCGCGACGCCGACGATGCCGGTCCAGCAGGTGATCGACTCGCTCAAGCGCCTCCCGCAAGTGGCAGAGATTTCCGAGTCGATCACGGTCGAACCCTCGACCGCCGACGCGCCCGTCCCCGCCGAGTTCCGCGCCAACGAGCTCCAAGAGTATTCGATCCGCAGCGACCAGCCGATCGCCGTCAACGTCGAGACGGGCAAGGGCTACGCCGATCCGCTGATCACCATCGACGGCGGCGAGCCGCGCGTCTGGTCCCCCGGCAGCTCGTGGCAGCGCGGGTTCGAAGGCGAGGTTAAAACGCTGTACATCACCAACGAAACCAAGACGCCCGCCCAGGTCACGCTGCGCTTCGTCCCCGACGTCGAGACGCCGCAGGTTCGCGCCATCCCGATTGCCGCCGTCAGCGTCGTGGCCCTCTACCTCATCTATTTCGCGATCCATTTCGCGGCCCCGCGCGTGTCGGTCATCGCCGCCGCGACCGCCAAGGAGACCGTCTCGCAACCGATGTTCGTGCTGCTCACCGCGATTGGCGCCGCGGCGCTCGTGGCCTACGTGTTCATCCCCTACAACACGTTCGGCGAAGACGTGAAGATGCTCAAGACCTCGGGCATGACGACGATCAAGGTCCTCGCCATCATCATGGCCCTGTGGACCGCCAGCACGAGCGTCGCCGACGAGATCGAAGGCCGCACCGCGCTCACCGTCCTGTCGAAGCCCGTCGGCCGACGTCAGTTCATCCTCGGCAAGTTCCTCGGCATCGTCTGGCCGATTCTGCTGATGTTCATCATCCTGGGCTTGCTATTCCTGCTCACCGTGTCGTTCAAAGTGGTGTACGACGCCCGCGAGTCGTCAAAGACCACGCCCGAATGGCAGGAATGCTTCGCCGAGGTGGTGCGAATCGTGCCGGGGCTGGTGCTGGCGTTTATGGAGGCGGTCGTCATGGCGGCGATCAGCGTCGCGGTCTCCACGCGGCTGCCGATGCTCCCGAACCTCATCATCTGCGGCTCGATCTACGTGCTGGGGCACCTCGCCGCGCTGATCGTTAAGTCGTCCGCCGGCGAGTACGTGTTCGTCAAGTTCGTCGGCAAGCTGATCTCGGTCGTGCTCCCGGTGCTCGACCACTACGAGATCGAAGGCGCGATCGCCGGCGCCACGAGCGTGCCCGCCTCATACTTGTGGTGGGCGTTGCTCTACAGCGCTCTCTACTGCGGCGCCGCCATGTTGCTCGCGCTGATCTTCTTCGAAGACCGCGATCTGGCGTGAGACGCCGCACGCGCTCCGCTGCGGCGGACCTCCGCGTCGCGGCTAACCCGTAGACGCGGCGATTTCGCTGGCGCTAGCCGCGACGCGGTAGCGGAGCGCGCAGCACCACGCGTCACCCCGCCTTGCGCCGCAACACGACGGTATCCTCCGTCGCCCAGGATTCATCCTCCGCCGCCGGCGCCGCAAACGGCAACACCGGCGACGCCAACGGCCCCACGCGTCGCCCGTCGGCGCCATCCCAGCGGTGCGCCCGGACTTGTTCAAGAATGAGCTCCGCCACCGCCACGGCGTCGCGTCCGTCGGCGCCCGTCACACGCGGCGCCCGTCCCGTGCGAATCGCCGTCGCGAAGTCGATCAGCTCCTGCTCGATCGCGTTGGCTTCGATCGCCGGCGGCTCGCTCTTGACCAATAGCTCCTCGAAGCACCGCTCGCGAATCCGCTGCCGATCCGACTCGTCCAGCTCGGCCACCCGCAGCGTGCGCCGTAGCACATCCTCCCGCGGCTCGACGACGACGGCCTTTCGCGCTTGAAAGTCAATCGACGCGAACGTCGTCGCCGTGAACACCTGCATCGTCCGCGCCGGAGCATAACTGGTTCGCGACGCCGTGAGATTCGCCACCGCCCCGTTCGCAAAACGCAGCCGGGCGCTCACCATGTCCTCGTGGTCGCCCATCACGCTTACGCCCAGCGCATCGACGTGCGCCACATCCGCCTGCACGAGCGACAGCGTCACGTCGATGTCGTGAATCATCAGGTCGAGCACCACGCCCACGTCGGTCGACCGGAACGTGTACCCGCTTTGTCGCCGGGCCTCGATAAACTTCGGCTCGCGCAGCCGCGACGCGACGCTCGCCAGGCCCGGGTTGAATCGTTCGACGTGCCCCACCTGCAGCACGACGTGCCGCCGGCGGGCCAGTTGCACCAGTTCATCCGCCTCGCTCCGCGTGGGGGCGATCGGCTTCTCGACGAGCACGTGCACGCCGCCGCGAATCAGCTCGCTCGTCACGTCGCGGTGCGTCAACGTCGGCGTGGCGACCACCGCGGCGTCGATCTCGCCGATCAGCTCGCGAACTTCCGACGCCGCGCGACAGCCCATCTCCACGGCGACCGCTTCGCACGCCTCGCGCCGCGCGTCGACGACGGCGACCAGTTCGATCTCGGGCACGCCCGCGGCCAGCCGCGCGTGAATGCGGCCCAAGTGCCCCACGCCGACCACGGCCAAGCGCAAGCGATTCACGCGGCTCTCCTCGCTTCGCGGCCGCGGCCGTGCTTGCCCACCTGCTGCCCCTCGATGAACGACAATAGGTGCTGCACGTCGGTCGAGAGTTGATCGTTCGCGGTCAGAATTTCGCGGGCATGGGCGAGCCCCACCTTCGAGCGGTACAGCAGCCGATGGGCCGCCGCCAGCGTTTCAACGCGCTCGGCGGTGAAATTATTGCGCTTCAGCGCCACGATGTTAATGCACCGCGGCCGCGCCGGAATGCCTTCGACAAGCATGAACGGCGGCACGTCGTGCAGCGCCCGGCTGAGCGCACTGATAAAGCAGTAGCCGCCGATCGTCACGAACTGGTGGATGCCGCACCCGCCGGAGATGGCCGCGTGATCGTGCACGTGGACGTGCCCGGCCAGCAGCGATCCGTTGGCGATGAGGATGTGATCGCCCAGCTTGCAGTCGTGGGCGACGTGGCAGTTGCCCATCAAGAAGTTGTGGCTGCCGATGCGCGTGACGCCGTCTTCCTTCTCGCTGGCCCGGTTGACGGTCACGCCCTCGCGAAACGTGTTGCCGTCGCCGATCTCCACGCACGTCTCGCTGCCCTGGTAGCTAATGTCCTGCGGGTCGGCGCCGATCACCACATTGGGGAACAGCACGTTGTCGACGCCCAGCGTCACGCGGCCCATCAACGTCACGTGGTTCAACAACCGCGTCCCGCGACCAATCCGCGCGCCGGCGCCCACCATGCAGAACGGACCGATCTCGACGTCGTCGTCGATCTCGGCCCGGGGATCGACCCAGGCGTTGGCGGCAATGCTCGTGGCCATGGTGGAAGTATCCTGCAATCGACGCCGTGACGGCGCCTTCTAAGCGGTCGCCCGCAGGGGCTCCGCCGCAAATCGCTCGACCAATTGCCTCGTCAGTTCCGCGTGCAAACGGTGCCCGCTGCGGCAGGCGATCACCCGCCCGATGAGCCGCCGCCCGGCGAGCGCCAGGTCCCCCAACACGTCGAGCGCCTTGTGCCGCGCGCACTCGTTGGGAAACCGCAGTGTGTTGTCGATCGGACCGTCCTCGCCAAACACCAACAGGTCGCGCATCGTCACGCGACCGCCCAGTCCCTGGTTGCGAAGTGCGTCCGCCTCGCTCGCCAGCAGGAACGTGCGGCACGTGGCCATCTCGCGGCGAAACGCCTCCGGCGTCACAGCCGTCCGCGCGATCTGCCGGCCAATCGACGGGGACCGCGGATAATCCAATCGATATTCAATGTGCAGCAAGTCGTCGCCGGTCGGCTGCGCTTCGATCCAGGCGTCCCCGTCGCCGACGCGAATCGGCTCCGTCACGTCCAGCGTCGCCGCCGGGGCGCCCTGCTCGACGATCCGGGCCCGCACCAAGGCGTCGACGAACGGACCCGCCGATCCGTCGCACCCCGGCATCTCCGCCTGATTGGTCCACACCTCGCAGTTGTCGATCTCCAGCCCCACAAGCGCCGCCAGCACATGCTCGACCATCTCGACCTGCACCGGCCCGCGCCGCAGGTTGGTCCGCCGCGGGCACTCGCAGCGGTGCGCCACCGCCGCCGGCACGCGCGCCGCGGGGCCCAGATCGCTCCGCACGAACGTGATCCCCGCGCCGGCCGCCGCCGGGCGGAACTCGATGCGAACGTCCTTCCCGCTCCAGTAGCCGAAACCGGCCACACTGGCGCGACCGACGATCGAGTGCTGCGAAATCATGGCGAAGTGCCTTGCGCGGCGCATGGGTCGACTGGCAATTGAGCACTAGGGCGTCTGCGAAACGGGCGCCGACGACAAGCGACTCACTGTTGACGCAATCCGTTCGGCAATTGCGCCGTGGGAGCGACGGCGCCGCCCTTCGGCAACTGAATCCCCAGCAGGGCGCAGATTTCCGGCGTCACGTCGATGTTATTCTCGAACACGATCGGCGACGTGATGGCTCGCATCACGTCCTCGCGTTGGCTCTTATCGATCGGATCGCCGTTGAACCGCAGCACCAGGCCGATGTTGTTGCTCGAGGCGTACGACTTAACCGTCGTCGAAATGTCCATGTAAGTCTGGTAGTAAATCGCCGCTTCCTTCTCGAGAAAATCGCGGCGGATCGTTCCCTGCTGAATGGTGAAGTCGGCCTTCAGCCGCGCGAGATCCTCGTCCGCCGCCTTGAAGTCCGGGCTGCCCGGCTTCAACAGATCGCGGGCCTGCTCCTTTTGCACCAACTGGTCGCGGGCCTGCTTGAGTTGCCCGTCCGCGGCCTCCATTTCCTTCTTCAGCCCCTCGATGGACGCGAGGAACCGCGGATAGTTCTTGAACACGAAGCTGATGTCCACCACCGCGATGCCGTACCGCGACGCGTTGGCGCCGAAGCCGGGGGCGCCGGCCTGCGGCGCGGCTTGCTGGGCCTGGGCCGCCCCGCTGGAAAAGGCAATCACTCCGCAGACGGCCACACTGGCGAGAAGCTTTCTCACGTCAGCACTCCTTGCTGGCTTTGGTCATCCGTGACCAGACGTAATGGGGTGTCCGCCCGTGGGCGCTGCGTGCGCCCCCAACATGCCATGCGGGGATGGGGCCGGACAGGTAATGGCGGGGCGTATTGTGCCGTCGGCCCCCCCCAGCGTAAAGGTCAGTTCGGCGGCGCCAGACGACTCGATAATTGCCGCGTCGGCACGCCCGTGTGGCGGTTTTCATTCGCGCGGAACGTGGATGCTACAATGCCGTTGCTAGCAGCGCACGCCGTTGCCGGCCCGTCGCGCGAGTCCTCCGCGAACCACCGATGAACGGTCAAGAGTCAACCTGTTGGACGTTGCTTCGCGACGCAGCCGCCGGCGGCGCGGCGTCCCGGCAGGAGTTCGGCGTGCGCTACGCGCCCGTCGTGCGATCCTACCTCGCCACGAGGTGGCGGGGCTCGCCGGCGATCGAGGACCTCGACGACGCCGTGCAAGACGTGTTCGTCGAATGCCTGCGGGAAGGAGGCTTGCTGAACCGCGCCCGCGACGACGCGACGGGCGGATTCCGCGCCTTCCTCTACGGCGCCGTGCGGCACGTGGCCCAGCGGTGCGAAGCGCGCCGCGCACGCCAGGCCGCCAACTTGCCGCAGCGCCCCGCGGAACTCGCCGACGCCCCCGGCCGCGAGGACGCCCTGTCGCGCGCCTTCGACCGAGCCTACGCCCGGGCGATCATGCGCGAGGCCGCCGATCGGCAGACCGAACTGGCCGCCCGGCTGGGCGAAGATGCGCTGCGCCGCGTCGAGTTGCTCCGCCTGCGATTCCACGAAGGCCAGCCGATCCGCGAGATCGCCGCCTTGTGGAGCGTCCCGGCCGAGCGGCTTCACCACGAATACGCCCGGGCGCGGCAAGAGTTCCGCGCCGCACTGCGGGAAATCGTCGCCGCGCATCGCCCCGACGCGCCCGAAGGGATCGATCGCGAGTGCGCCCAGCTTCTCGCGTTGCTTCAATAGGCATGGCGTGAAAGGGATTCTGTGCGAGGCGTCTCCGACGCCGATTCCACGCCGATTCCGGTAGGACGAAATTGGCACGCCAACGTCGGGGTCCAAGACCCGTCCCACAGATTCTTTCGGCAAAGGCTTTTCCAGCGAGATTCCTCGCGCGAAAACCCATCTCGTGCAGAACCTGGAATGACGGACTTTGCCCCCAGGGGCCACAAGGCGCGATCATGAGCGATCCCAACGATTTCGAGCAGGCCGACTTTGACGGCGGCGACGACACCTTCGAGGCCGGCCTCCGCGCCGCCTTCGGCCCGCCGTCTACGGCGATGTACCAGCCCAGCGCTCGCGACGCGCTGGAGGTCCTCCGCCGGACCGCCGGCGTCTCGTCGCACGTCATGCTGCGCGACGAGCCCCCAAGCGCGCCCCTGGTCGCCGTTCCCGCCGAACCCGCCGAGTTGGCCGCCGCCAGCCGCGGCCGCTACCAGGTGTTGGGCGAAATCGCCCGCGGCGGGATGGGCGTCGTCCTTAAGGGCCGCGACCCCAACCTGGGCCGCGACGTCGCCCTCAAAACGCTGCAGCCCGCCTACGCCCGCCGCCCCGACATGATCCGCCGGTTCGTCGAAGAAGCCCAGATCGGCGGCCAGCTTCAGCACCCCGGCATCCTGCCGATCTACGAATTCGGCCTCGACGACGACCTGCGTCCTTTCTTCACGATGCGGTTGGTGCACGGCCGCAACCTGGCGACGCTGCTCGACGAACGCCCCGCCGTGCACCACGATCGCGGCCGGTTCCTCGCCATCTTCGAGCAGGTCTGTCAAACGGTCGCCTACGCGCACGCCCGCGGCGTGATCCATCGCGATCTCAAACCATCAAACGTCTTGGTCGGCGCGTTCGGCGAAGTCCAAACGGTCGACTGGGGCCTGGCGAAAGTCATCGCGAGAGAGCACGAACCCCACAGCGAGTCGGAAACGATGGCCGACGGCGCCGACCCGCAGATCGACATGTTGCGTTCGTCGTCGGCCGAAGCGCCTTCGGAAACCGGCTCCATCCTCGGCACGCCCGCGTACATGAGCCCCGAGCAAGCCCGCGGCGACGTAGCGGACCTCGACGAACGAACCGACGTGTTCGCCCTCGGCGCCATCCTGTGCGAAATCCTCACCGGCCAGCCCCCCTACGTCGGCGATCGTGCGCAAGTTTTGCAAAACGCCGCCGACGGCCGTCTGGACGAGGCGATCACTCGGCTCAGCGCCGCCAGCGCCGACCCCGAGCTGATCGCCCTCGCCCGGCGCTCGCTTGCCGCAGATCGCTCAGCGCGGCCGCGGCACGCAGGCGTCGTAGCCCGGGAGATCGCCGCGCACCTCGCCAGCGCGCGCGAGCGCGCGCAAGCCGCCGAGATCGCCGCCGCCGAAGCGCGGGCCGCCGCCGCCGTCGAGCGTCGCACGCGCCGCCGCACCACGCTGATGGCCGCCGCGCTCTGCCTCGCAGTCGCCGCCGCCGGCGTCTTGGCCACACACTCCCAGCGGCAGCGACGCGCCCGCGCCGAGCAGTCGATCGCCGAAGTCGCCATGATGTACCGCAAGGGCGCCTGGTTCCGCGAGGAAGCCAGCCGCGTGCCCGTCGACCAACTCCCCCGTTGGCAAGAAGCGCTCGCGCTGGTGCGCAGAACCGCCGAAATCATCGGCGCCGGCGCGACCGACCAGGAAATGCGCGACAGCATCGCCCAACTCGTCGCGGAGTTGAAGGCCGAGGATGCCCGCATCCAAGACCGTCTGAACGAGGAGTAGCGCCGTGCAATCGCACCGCGTCGGCGCCGGCGCCGCAAACCCCGTCGAAATGCCGCATTTCCGGTCACATTTGTGCCGATGCTGGCCAGCCAAGCAGTGCGAAGCACATACACGGCCTGTGGGCGCCGTTGCTGGCTTGTCCCTCTGCACGATGCTTCCGCCAACGACGCCTCCTGCTACATGGGCCCTGTAAGAAATCTTGTGTCAGCTAGCAGGAAGTGGCCGTTACAATACGCCTTTCTTGTAAGGAGACTGACGCATGGACGGAGCACTGCAATCGCGGGCCGAGCAGTTGGCGACGGAGTTCGCCAGCCAGGCGACGACGGTCGAGGAGCTGAACGAGCTCATGCGACTGATGATCAGGACTGCCAAACGCAATGTGCGCATCTTGACGGACACTACCCGCACCCCCCAAATCCCTGGCTTGGCTCCGGCGCCTTGCTCCCGGCCTGCCCCCGTGCGATCCTGGAAATCCTGGCAGAGCGGTTGAAATCTCCCGCCGCCGGCCGCGACTACTCCCCTGCCGGGCGAAAACACCGGCGCCGATCCTCGCAGCCAGTTGCGGTTCCCCGTCACCTCCCCAAGCCGCCGCGATTTGACGTGATCGACTGGGCGACGATCGTCGAGCAGCACGGCCCCGATGTGTGGCGGACGGCCTACCGGCTCCTTTCGAACCGGGAGGACGCCAGCGATGCGTACCAGGAGACCTTTCTGCAGGCGGTCGAGTTCGCTCGTCGGCAGAGCGTGGCGTGCTGGCCGGCGGTGCTCAAGCGGATCGTCACCGCGCGTTCGCTCGACGCGCTGCGGCGGCGGTATCGCGCGACGGCGCATCGCGAGCCGTTCGGGGCGATCGACGAGCCGGCCGAACGCTCGCCCGCGCCCGACGCCGCGGTGGAGCTTCGCGAGTCGATGCAACAACTCCGCCAGGCAATGACGGAACTTCCCGAAACCCAAGCCGAGGTGTTTTGGCTGAGCGAAGTCGAGATGTTGAGCCACTCCGACATTGCGGCGCAACTGGACGCCACGACCGACCAGGTCGCCGTCTGGCTGCACCGCGGCAAACGCAAACTAAGAACCCTGCTGACGGCGCGCGGCGCGCTGGCCGAGTCGCCCCTATGAACGAGTTCCACGAACCTCATCCGCTGAGCCCCGGGAGCCGCGATCCTCTGGAGCGGCTCGTCGAAGCCTTTGTCGAACTGTCGGTGCCCGAGGGGCCCGACGCGGCCATTCAGCGGAATCTGGTGGCGACGCTGCGGGCGGCGCCGATCGAGCTTGCCGCGGCGCCGCGTCGTGCGGTTGTCGAAGCTTCATGGTGGGTCCGATACGGTCGACAGGCGTTGGCCCTCGCCGCCGGCGTCTTGATGTTGGTTACCGCGACGCTGCTCGTGGCCCTGCGTCGCGACGACGGAGTTGGCTCCCCGACCGGCAGCGGCGAGCAAATTGCGAGTGACGAGGGGCAGTCATCCGAGGCGATCCGCGATGAGTTGATCGACTTGCTCGACTACCATATCAATTCGAGCGACGGGCACAGCCATTCGAATGGTGGGCGAGCGTCGGCCAACTCGGACTTCTTTGCGATTTTCAACGCAGTGCTCAAGCAGCAATCCGATTTGTCGAAATCGGACGGCTGGCGCCGGGCCCAGCAGCGGCTTGCCCTGGCGCTGGAGCAGCCCGAGGTGATCGGCGTAGGCGTGGGCCTGTTGGGCACGCTGCCCTGGGCCACGCACGGCCGTTTCTAGAGGCATGGCGCCTCGCGTCGCGCGAGCGCGCGCTCTGGCGCGCGCTGCTGGCATGATGGCGCTGCCCCTTTCTCGCTGCCGTGCAAGACTTCCGCGGCGAGTTGCATCTATCTGAGTCGCCGCGACGAATGGAACGCCGCCGCGCCAAGATTCGGGCGACGACGACGAATTGCGTAGTAAGTCGTCGTATTTCGCGGGAAACGGCGCCGCTGAGAGGCGTCCTAACTTATGGCGCAAGAGTTCAAGCGTTCCGCCGACTTTCCTCAGCAGTTCCGCGGTTGTCGCGAGTCACCCTTGCATAAAACCCTGGAGCGTTTCAACCATGATCCGCCGAGTTGCTATGCGCCCGACGTTCGTGGGTTCGATGTTGGCGATGAGCCTTGGCGGGCTGGCTTGGCTGGCAAGGCCGCCGGCCGACCTGCAGCCGTTCATCATGCTGCTCGCCGCCGGGCAGTCGGCGCAAACGCAAAAACTCGTGGACGGCGCACAGGCGGCTGCGCGTCGCTATCGCGTCGACTTGAATATCGAGACCGCCGGCGACGTGCGCCGTCAAAACGAGCTCCTAGCCCGGGCAGAGCAGATCATGCCGGACGCCGTGATCGTCTGCCCCGTCGACCCGCGCGGGCAGGGCGAGCCGATTAACAAGCTCGTCCCGTTGACGCACGTCGTCGCGTGCCAAGACGACGCACCGCAGACCAATCGCCGACTCTACGTCGGCCGCGGCGACTACGCCGTGGGGCATGTCGGCGGCCTGCTTGTGCGTCGTCTCCTTTCGCCCGGCGGCAACGTGGCCTTGGTGTGGGACGAGTGCTGCGACGCCCACCTGTCGCGGCTGGAGGGCCTTCAAGATGCGCTCGCCCGGCCGGCGCTTGGAACGAGCGCATCCCTGTGGAGAATTGCCGTGCGCATCAACGATCGGGGCAGCGACTTGGCTTGCCAGCGTCGCCTCGAACAGGCGCTTGTCGATCATCCGGATTTGGCGTGCCTGATTTGCGTGGGCGCCCGCCGTAGCGAATTGGCGGCCCGCGTGCTGGCGGAGCATGACGCGCGGGACGTCAAGTTCATCGTGATCGAACCGACCGACGCGACGATGGACCAGCTCGCGCTGGGCCGCATCGACGCGGTCGTCACGGTGGATCCCTATCGGATCGGCTACGCGGCGGTCGCGCGGACGGCGGCCCTCTGCCGCTCGACGCCGCTGCAGTTTCCCGTTCCCGGGCTGGGCGCGGTGCACATTCAGCCCGAGGTGATCACGCGCGACACGCTGGCGGCCTTTCGCGGCCGTAGCTCCGCCGACCCGCTGGCGACGTTCAACTAGTCGCCCATGTGCTTCGCCACGGCGGCGCCGAACTCGCTGCACTTCACGAGCTTGGCGCCTTCCATGAGCCGTTCGAAGTCGTAAGTCACGGTTTTCGCGGCGATCGCGCCGTTGATGCCCTTGACGATCAGGTCGGCCGCTTCGGTCCAGCCCATGTAGCGCAGCATCATCTCGCCGGAGAGGATCACGCTGCCGGGATTCACCTTGTCCTGGCCGGCGTACTTGGGCGCCGTGCCGTGGGTGGCTTCGAACACCGCATGGCCCGTGACATAGTTGATGTTGCCGCCGGGGGCGATGCCGATGCCGCCGACGCAGGCCGCCAACGCGTCGGAGATATAGTCGCCGTTGAGGTTGGTCGTGGCGATCACGTCGTAGTCCGCTGGCCGGGTGAGAATCTGCTGCAGGAACGCGTCGGCGATCACGTCCTTGACGATGACGTCGTGCTTCAGCCCCGCCGCTCCGCCAGCGGCAATGATTTGCCACGGGCCGCCCTCGTAGTCCTTGGCGCCGTAGAAGTCCTTGGCAACTTTGTAACCCCAGTCGCGGAAGGCGCCTTCGGTGAACTTCATGATGTTCCCCTTGTGCACCAGGGTCACGCTCTTGCGGCCTTCCTTGATCGCGTAGCCGATGGCGCTGTGCACGAGCCGCTCCGTGGCGAGGTAGCTGATGGGCTTGAAGCCGATGCCCACCTGCACCGGCAGGTCGCGGTGCGGCGCGCCGATGCCTTCAAGCTGCTTCTGCCAGGCGTCGGTCTTCTCCTGCGTGCCGAACCGGACCTTGCCGAATTCCTTGGGGAACTCCTTGGCCATGAAGTCGAGCACCTTCTGCGACTCGGCCGTTCCGCCGGCGTACTCGATGCCCGCGTAAATGTCCTCGGTGTTCTCGCGGAAGATGACCATGTCGGTCAGCTCCGGCTGCTTCACGGGCGACGGCACCCCGGTGAAGTACTGCACGGGCCGCAGGCAGACATACAAATCGAGAATCTGCCGCAGCGCCACGTTGAGTGAACGGATGCCCCCGCCGACCGGCGTGGTGAGCGGCCCCTTGATGCCGACGAGATATTTGCGGAACGCGTCGAGCGTCTCGTCGGGCAGCCAGTTACCAGTCTGGTTGAACGCCTTCTCGCCGGCGAGGACTTCCTTCCACTCAATCTTCCGCGCGCCGCCGTAGGCCTTGGCCACGGCTGCGTCGAACGCCACGACGCTGGCCCGCCAAATGTCGGGACCCGTGCCGTCCCCCTCGATGAAGGGGATGATCGGACAGTCGGGCGTGGTGAGCCGACCGTTCTGCATGGTGATCGGCTGCGGCGACAGGGCGGGCATGGCGGGGGTCCTGGGGAAGGGATTCACCACAGAGGGCACAGAGGGCGCGGAGCAAAGGCGGGAAAGACGAGGAAATGCCAATGTATAGGCAGTTCATTCTTGTGACCGCTCTGTTTAGCTCTCTGCGAACTCTGCGTTCTCTATGGTGAAAGTTCTGGGCTAACGGGCATCGGCAAAGTACGCGATTTTCGGCGGCCTCCTTGGGTCGGTCAATGGGAGGGGGCGAGTTGCAGTTCCCCTGAGGCGAGGCGTGACGCGTTGCCAGTTTTGTCCTGAATGGAAAACACCGCGGAGCGGACTTTAATCGGGAGTTTTGTCCGGCCGAGGCGGGTCGCGGCACTGGAAATTGCGGTGTCTGGCGCTCTTGCGAGCGGACAGAAATCGCGTGAATTCTGTCCGGCGGCGGCTCGCGTCGAACGGACAAAAGCCGGACGGGGGCGAGGGGTCAAGGCGCTCACGTGAGCGCGCGGGTTTTGTCGCGAAGCGCATTTTTGGCGACATAATTCCCCCTTTTGGGTGGGAACGATTGGATGCTGGATGCTGGATGCTGGATGCTCGATGCTGGATGCTCGATGCTGGATGAATGACGAAGCGCAAAGGATGTCCGCTCTCCGCGGCGCTTGCGCGCGGGTTCGTGGGGCGAGGGGGACAGTCCCCATTTCCTCCGAAGACGGGAGCAAATGGGGACAGTCCCGGGCGGGCGTTGGCGGGACGGCCCCGGTGGCGTCCGGTGACGGGCCCTAGGGGGCGAAGACCGGCGGCGGTGCAGAGTCACGGGTCAACGCAAAGTGCGTCGCTCGGCCGCTCGGAGGGGAAGATTGACGCTTGTATACTACAAGGTCGCGCGGCTTTTTTCAAGAGGAGAATCTGACAAAGAATTGCGGCTACGTCGGGCCTCGCGTTTGCGCAGGGTGGGCGTGCGCTCACTTAACGAATGTCCTACTTGGGTTGCGGTAGAATCTCGACCAGCTCATGCCGGCCGCCTGCGCTCGGGAAGCACTTGCCGAATGCCACGAGCAACTTGAGCGGGCCTGCGAGCCGAATCTTCCGCCGCAGGAGGGCCCACACGACGTTTCGTTCGTTCCTCAGAAAGCCGACCCATGTTTGTGAGTCCGCGGTCACGTGCAGATCGGGCTGGCCGACATGTCCCTTTTTCACGCTGATCTTCTGCTCTCGAATCACGACAGTTGCCTGCCGCTGCTCACGGCCCGTGAACGTAAAGTGGTACGTGGCGTTCAATCCGGCCGACTTGCCTGGCTGGAAGACATTCGGCATGCCTCGTAAGAAACCCTCGATCGAGTTTGGTCGTAGGCTGTTCCCCACGTGTTTGATTGTCTTGTGGGGAAACCGTTTGGCGACATGATCCTCAGCGTCGGAGTTCCTCGTGACGT
>JBIOVA010000265.1:0-4255 GCA_044867485.1 Lacipirellulaceae bacterium
CACGCGGCTCAAATCCCCGCTCAACTGCGGCGGCGCCCCACCGCTGGCCTTCGGCAAGTGGGACAGCTCGGCGTCGACCATCTGCTTGAGCTGCGCGTAATTGACGCCCACCGCATCCAACAGCGGCCGCACGACGCCCTCGGTCTCGCCGAGCAGCGCCCCCAGCAAATGCAACGACTCGATCTGCGGATTCCCCGCCTCCGCAGCGAGTTCCTGCGCGCGCTGCACGGCCTCCTGGGCCTTGTGCGTCAATTTGTCGAATCGGAATGCCATGGAAGATTCTTGGCCCCGGAGGGGCTGAATCGTGTAGCCAGGGGCGCCAGCCCCTGGAACGCAATCGAAGGAACTCAAAGCCCCGGAGGGGCGACATCAATCCCAAAGATACCGTGGGTCATACTCAACGCCATGCCGTTCCAAAAGCGCCACCAACTCCTCCTGATACGTCTGCCGTCGATGATGCTGCTCCTGATTGCGAATGTATCGCGTCACGGGAACGACCTGCGACTCGCTCACGCTGAACGCCGAGAATCCCTCTTGCCAAGCGAATCGATTCTTTGATTTGTCTTCATTTGCCCATTTCGAAGAATTCGCCTTGATCAACCGGAGCATGTCGGAAACAGACAGCGACGGCTTGAACTTCGCGAGAATGTGCACGTGATCCGCAATTCCGCCGATCTCGAGTTGCACGCCGCCTTCGGCTCGGATGATACCGCCGATGTACTTGTAAAGCTCCTCCGTCAAGTCGTCCGTGATGAGCGGCTCACGATTCTTCGTGCTGAAGACGATGTGATAGAGGAGATTCGTGTACGTGTTTGGCATCGGTGTGCCTCCAGAGGTGGCGTGCGATGTCGCTCCTCCGGAGCTTTGATGAAATCCTCGCTCCCTCCCAGGGGCTGGCGCCCCTGGCTACACGACGCGGCCCCTCCGGGGCCAAAACGCTCGTACAATCAACTCGTCGCGCAATGCTGGTAATCTAACTCAGGCCATCCCAATCGCCCCGTAGGGGCGAAGGCATGTAGCCAGGGGCGCTAGCCCCTGGTATCCGTTCAATCCAATAAACTTCGAGAGCCCCGACGGGGCGACATCGGCGTTAAGCAAAGCAATCCGATATCATCGCTGTTCAACGCCTTCGCAAAACAATTGAACGTGTGTCAGATCTCGATTTGAGTCCGACTGAGACGGACTGTACATGAACTGCCGCTTGACGACTCGCAGGAAGGCTGCCCGATTGCAGTCTGGGCCAGCCCCACCCGGCACATAAACGATCTCGCCTTCATTGGGCACAGGAATCGGCGTATCCGACTCGAACAGCGCGTACTCCGCTGCGGCAGCTCCGTCTCCGTTCAAATGTGACAACTCCAACATGTAACGCATGAGGATCACCTCGCTCCTTCGCTAAAACAAGACTCGGGCTAAACAGCGCAGAAGCCTCAGCTCTTCACCTCGAACTCTGCATCAATCGCATCATCGTCTGCCGATTGAGCGCTCGCGCCGTCGCCGCCTGCCGCCGTTGCACTGGGGGCCGCGCTCGCCGCCGGACCGCCGGCGGCGCTCTTGTACAGCGCCTCGCTCATCGCGTGAGCGGCCGATTCGAGATTGCTCACCGCGCTCTTGATCGCCGCCACGTCTTCGCCCTTGGCCGCTTCGCGCACTCGGGCCATCGCCCCTTCGAGGGCGCTCTTGTCGGACTCCTTCAGCTTGTCGCCTTGCTGCTTGATCGTCTTCTCGATCTCGTAGCACATCGAATCGGCCCGGTTCCGCGCCTCGACCAGCTCGCGTTTGCGCTTATCCTCCTCGGCGTGCGACGCGGCGTCGGCCTGCATCTTCTTGATCTCTTCCTCCGACAGCCCGCTCGATTGCTCGATGCGCACCTTCTGCTCCTTGCCGGTGCCCAGATCCTTCGCGGCCACGTTGAGGATGCCGTTGGCGTCGAGATCGAACTTCACCTCAATCTGCGGCACGCCGCGCGGCGCCGGCGGGATGCCTTCCAGGTTGAACTGGCCGAGCAGCCGGTTGTCGGCGCACATTTCGCGCTCGCCCTGGAACACGCGGACGGTGACCGCGGTCTGGTTGTCGTCCGCGGTGCTGAAGACCTGCTTCCGTTCGGTGGGAATCGTCGTGTTCTTCTCGACGAGCTTGGTCATCACGCCGCCCAATGTCTCGATGCCCAGGCTCAACGGCGTCACGTCGAGCAGCAGGATATCCTGGACCTCGCCGCTCAGCACGCCGCCCTGGATCGCGGCGCCCACCGCCACGACCTCGTCGGGATTCACGCCCTTGTGCGGGTCCTTGCCAAAAATCCCCTTCACCACTTCCTGCACCTTCGGGATGCGCGTCGAGCCGCCGACGAGCACGACCTCATCGATCTCGCTGGGCTGCATTTTGGCGTCTTTGAGCGCCTGCAAGAGCGGACCTCGGCAGCGCTCAATCAGCCCGTCGACGAGCTTCTCGAACTGGGCCCGCGTGATGTTCATCTGCAAGTGCTTCGGCCCGTTGGCGTCGGCCGTGATGAACGGCAGGTTGATATCGGTCGACTGGGCGGAGCTCAGCTCTTTCTTCGCCTTTTCGCACGCTTCCTGCAGCCGCTGGAGCGCCATGCGGTCCTTGCGCAGGTCGATCCCCTGTTCCTTCTGGAACTCGCCCGAGACGTAGTGAATGAGCGCCTCGTCAAAGTCGTCGCCGCCCAGGTGCGTGTCGCCGTTCGTCGAAATGACGCGGAACACGCCGTCGGCCACTTCGAGAATCGACACGTCGAACGTGCCGCCGCCGAGGTCGAACACGCAGATCTTCTCATGCGCCTTCTTGTCGAGTCCGTACGCCAGCGACGCGGCCGTCGGCTCATTGATGATGCGGGCGACTTCGAGCCCCGCGATCTGCCCGGCGTCCTTCGTGGCCTGGCGCTGGGCGTCGTTGAAGTACGCGGGCACCGTGATGACGGCCTTGTTGACCTTGTGGCCCAGGTACGCCTCGGCCGACTCCTTGAGCTTGCGCAGAATCTTTGCCGAGATTTCCGGCGGCGTGAACTCTTGCCCCCCGCCGACTTCGACCTTCACATAGTCCTCGGGACCGCCCACAACCTTGTAGGGGACCATTTTCTCTTCGGACGCCACTTCGCTGTGCCGCCGACCCATGAACCGCTTGATCGAGTAGACGGTCCGCGTGGGATTGGTCACGGCCTGCCGCCGCGCGAGGTCGCCCACGAGCACCTCGCCTTTGTCGGTAAACGCGACGACGCTGGGGGTCAGCCGATTGCCCTCGGGATTCGGAATGACCTTGGCCTCTTTGCCCTCCATCACGGCGACGACGGAATTGGTCGTCCCCAGGTCGATGCCGATGATTTTTTCGCCCGCTGCCATAGTGTTTGATCTCCTCTCGTGGCCGACGCCCCTTCTCGGGGTTTCTCCGTCGGATAACATCACTGCATAAGCCGATCGCCCGCGCCCCTGCCAAGAACGGCAGTCGCGGAACGTGTTTTTTGACTGTCGCCTGGAGAAAAGCAAAGGCCGTGCCGCCTGCGTGCGACCCTCGGCAAGAGATCGAACTTGTTTGCCGACAACGCGTTATAGCTAGAGCTAGACTTCCAGGGCACGAGCCGACCAAAGGCCGGCTGTCAGTTTGGCAGCGTCGGCCCACGTGGCGCCCGCAACCCACGACGCAGCCCACGTGTCACATTGACAGTCCCCGGCCTCGCCGCCAAACCGCAGATCGCCCATGGCCAAAAAGAAGCGACCCGCGACTCCCGCCAAGGACGGATCAACGCGCCGCGGCGGCGCTCCCAGTACCGCCCAGCTCGTCGGGCTCGACCGCCAGATTCTTGAGCTCCTCAACCAGCGCGCCGCCCTGACCCAGCAGCGGCTTGACGCGCACGGCGAAACGCCCGCCGACATGACCGATCTCGCGGTGCTCGACGCCGCCGTGAAAGCCAGCGCTGGCCCGCTTCCCCCGGCCGCCATCGCCGCCGTGTTCCGCGAGCTGCTCAGCGGCATCCGCGCCGTGGGCCCGCCCGTTCGCGTGGCCTACCTCGGCCCTGAGTACACCTACAGCCACCTCGCCGCGATCGCCCGCTTCGGCCACAGCGCCGAGCTTGTGCCGGTCAGCACGATCGCCGCCGTGTTCGAGGAGGTCGAACGCGGCCACGCCGCGTATGGCGTTGTGCCGATCGAGAACAGCACCGATGGCCGCGTCGCCGACGCGCTGGAGTGTTTCGGCCGCATCGGCGCGGAAGACAGTCACTCCGAGGTCCGCCGAGGGGTCC
>JBIOVA010000266.1:0-21428 GCA_044867485.1 Lacipirellulaceae bacterium
AGCCGAACGCGCCGCCACCCCCCCTCCCCAACCCTCCCCGCCGAGGGGAGGGAGCCGGAAGAGAAGCGTAGGCCGAGGTCTTAGGCCGCGATATTCCCCTGCCCCGCCCCCCGAGAAGATTTTTCTCGCCGCCCCTCCCTAGAAAATGGCCGCGCGATCGATTACTATACAAATGTATAAACAGCCCTGAGCTTCGCACGCCAAGGCAAATCCAACCGCCATGGTCGCCCACCGCGCCAAGCCGCACAGTCGCCTGCGAGACCGCCAAGTTGCCAACATGGCGGCCTCGGCGGTGTCGGCGGTGTCGCGGCCGTGGCAACGTGGCCGCCTTGGCGGCCTGGCCAGTCTCAGCCGCCGCCCTGAACCCTGCCCACTGCCCCACAACGACCTCCCAACGGACAACAACGCGCCCAAATGGGACAACATAAGGACAATACCGGACGCTATACGGACAATTCCCGTCGCCGCCCGCCGGCGCAAGCCCCAAGAGATCAACGCGTTGCGCGGCGTCAACCCCAGCCAATCGTCCGCACGACGCGACGCGTGGCCATGGGCCCCCCCAAGATTAGTTGCCGAGAGATTGGCGGCATGGCGGAGCGGCTCGCTCGCGCCGCCCTCACGTCGCCGCGTCTTCCAGCGAATAGCACTGCGTCGCGCGATCGGCGTCGATCGCGTCGTCCCACGCCGCCGGAAAATCCGCGAGCCGCGGGCCGACGTCCGCGTCGTTGCGGCCAAACTCGACGATCAAGTCCAGCCGGCACTCCTGCAGCACGGCGCGGAACTCGGCCATCGAGTCGAACCGGTCGTCGGGCGACTTCTCCAGCGCCCGCAGGCACACGTCCTCGAGAGCACGGGGGATGCCGCGGTCGGGCGCCGCGGTCCGCGGCGGCAACGGCTCGCGATGGAGAACGTTGTGCAGCGTCGCCGCCGAGTCGGCGCCGCGGTGGGGAGTGTCCAGCGTCAGGCATTCATACAACAGCACGCCCAACCCGAAGACGTCGGCCGCGGGACCGATCCACGGGTCGCGGGCCACTTGCTCCGGCGCCATGTACAGCGCCGAGCCCTGGCAACCGCGGTCGCACAACGCGGGATTCGGTTCGCGCCCCGGCGGATAGTCGTCGATGAGCGCCAACCCCCAATCGAGCAGACTTACTGCGTCGCCATCCAGAACGATGTTCTCCGGCTTGAGGTCGCAATGGACGACATTCCTATCATGGGCGTACTCCAGCGCCGCCGCCGCGTGGATCAAAACGCCGAGCAAATCGTCGAGCGCATAACGCCTCGCGGTGACGGGATCCCGCTGGCGAAGCCCGCCCAGCACGTCGTGCAGCGTGGGGCCCGTCTTGAGGGCCATCGCAAAGTAGGGGCGACCTTGGGGATCGCGCCCCAGGTCGTGCACGGCGGGAATCGCCGCGTGCTGGAGGGCGGCCGTGATCCGCGCTTCGCGGACCAGCAGCCGATGCTCCAGCGGCACATCGGCCAGGCGCTGGTGCAACACCTTGAGGGCGACCTCGCGACCGAGGTTGGCGTCGATGCAGCGAAACACCTCGGCCTTGCCGCCCTGGCCAAGCGGCTCGAACGCGCGGTATCGCATGTAGCCGGCATGGACGTGCCGCGGCAGCTCCGCGGCGAGCACGGTGGCTTCGAAGTCGGCGTTGAGCGGCGGGCAACGCGACATGGCTCCGGACTTGACGCGTGGAGGAAGCTGCCAGCTTCGTCCCTGGTCGACCAGACCGCGATGCGAAGCTGGCAGCTTCGCCTACGACTCGAGCGGCTGGATCACGAGCGAGTGCCAATGCGTGGAGTAGGTCTCGAAGCCCGGCGCCTGCGCGTGGGCGATGCAGCAGCGTTTGCCGTCGTAGGCGCCAATCACGAAGTTCTTTGTCTCGGCGAAGATCTCCGCGCGATGGGGGACGTCGAGCGTTTCGCGCAGGTGCCGCTCCCAGGAGTCGGCCAGGATGGCGCCGTCGTTGTCGACGATCACGCAGCGGGTTGCGGCGCGCTCGTCCTCGGGGATCGGCGCTTGGAGCAGGATCGTTTGAGCAAGCGCCTCCCATTTGAAAACGATTCCGAGGACGCCGAGCAACTTGCCGTTGGCGGCGCCGTGCTCGCGGACGCCGCACGAATAAATCAGCACCGGGACGTCGCCCACGAGCTTCGAGCGATGGGCCGACTGGAAGCCGAACTCGTCGCCGGTGCGACTCTTTGCGGCGTCAACGAACCATTTTTCCTGCGACTGGTCGGCGCCGGTGGACTTGTACAAATCGGGCCGGCCGTTGGCGACGATGCGGCCCTTGAGATCGCACAGCACGAGGTCGAAGTAAACCGTGTAGGCGCCGAGGATAACGCCCATCCGCTGGCTGGCGTGGGCCAGCGCCTCGGGCGTGTTTTGCATGAGGGCGTCGACGATGCTGCTGTCGGTGGCCCACCAACGGACGTCGCAGGTCCGCTCGTAGAGGCAACGATCAATGAGGTCGATGTTTACAAGCGCGATGTCGGAAAGCCGTGTGCCGCGAATCTTGGCGCCGATCAGTTCGAGCAAGTCGTCGATCGTGCGCTGGGTGTTCGTAGCGAGCTGATTGGCGGCCTCGGCCGTTTTGGTCGACAGCGACTGCATCTCCTGGGCGACGACGCCGAAGGCGGCTCCGGCCGAACCGGCCCGCGCCGCTTCGATGCGGGCGTTCAGGGCGAGCAGGTGCGTGTCGGAGTTGATGTCGTTGATCTCGTACACGGCCCGCTGCAGGGATTTCGACAGACCGAACACCAACTCGGTGACGGAGTGATCCTTGTCGCTGCGCGGCGCAGTCGCGTCGCCTGGCGCGGCCTGGGGGCCGGCCAACGACGTCCCTGCGCTGGGGACGGCGGCATTGTTAGCGGCAGCGGTCATTGCCACACCTGTGCGTCGTGGGACTTGGCGGAATGACGAACCTGGTCGCGAGCGATTCGGAGCGGCAAATCCCTGGGAGATTTCGCAAGCGCGATGTGTGCGATGGCTGGCGAGCGGTTGAGAACTCACACTGGGCAACTTTAGGTTGCGGCAAACCGCGGGAGCGGCGTCTCAGAGAAGAAATCAGATCGGTGCATCCAATCGGGCGCGATTATTCCGCGCTGCACGGATGCGCGGACCCCGCGGCCGAGCGTCCCCTGGCGATTGCGGCGCGCGACGCTCCCGCGCGAACCGCCCCGCGAATGCGTCGACGCCGTCCGCCGCGGCTCACCTGGCGCCTGCAAGCTGCGGCGCGGCGCGGTGGGTCGATACGATCTCCTTCGCCTCTTCCGGGTCTTCGACCAGTCCCACCTCGACGCTCAAGCTGCCCCACGGACAGGTGTAGGGAATGCAGATGGTTTGGGCGTTCGAGCCGAAGCGAATCGTGTGGTTCTTGCCGGTGATGACCGTGGGCAAGGCGAGGTTCATGGCGAGATGGGCGAGCCCCGCCTTGGCCTTGCCGGCGATCATGTTGGTCATTTCGCCGATGGCGTCGATGACGTCGGTGTCGATCGCTTCGGGCCGCTGGCCGAGCATTTTCCCCGTGGCCGACAGGGCGACCTCGCGGTCGACGCTCACCACGACGGTGCCGGAGGCCTTGCCCGAGAGCCCGATGATGCCGCTGATCTCGTGGGCCGGCTGGAAGTTGTTGTTGAGCGACAGTTGCCCGCGGGTGAGCTCGCAGCCGAGCATCGTCGAGAACACGTCCACGGCAGCGGAGACGAACGGATTGATGTATTCGGCCTTCACGGGGCGAATCCTTGTAAGGAGGTCCGGGACGAGCGGGGTCAGGCGGTGACGCTGATGAATTTGTCAATCTTCTGCTTCAGCACGTCGTTGTCGAACGGCTTGGCCAGATAGTCGCTGACGCCGGCGGCGATGGCTTCCTTGACGCGGCCCGCTTCCGCCTCGGTGGTGATCATGATCACCGGCACGGTCGAGCCGCCGCTGCGGATCTCCTGCAGGAGTTGCAAGCCGTTCTTATTCGGCATGTTCCAGTCGGTCATCACCAAATCGATGGCCTGCTCGCCGAATCGCGCCAGCGCTTCCACGCCGTCGCCGGCTTCGACGACGTCGGTGACGCCGCAGTTGTTGAGGGCCCGGATGATGATCTTCCGCATGACGCCTGAGTCGTCAACCACGAGTACTTTGCAGCCCATCGTATTCGCCCATCATTGGACCAAAATGGAAGTGAACAAGCTCGTCAACCGTAGCACATGCCGCGTCGCCTGCTGCCTTTTCTCGGCGGTCGACGCCGAATGATTTTTGTGACAAATATTCCGGATGAAGCCGGTGGGGGTTGTCCGCAATCTGTTGAATTCTTAGGCGCTTGGGGTTTTTCAACCTACAGTTCCCTGACGCCGAGCACGGAAGGTCGCGACGGGCGGATCACCGACGTTTCCAAGGGCAAATCCCATGCAGTATGGCATTCACCTGGTGCGCAACGGCGTGCTGAGCGCCGACGACTTTGTGGCGGTGATTGAGAAGCAAATGAGCGAACGGCCCCCGCTGGGCATGCTGGCCATCGAGCAGCGAAAGCTGTCTATGAAGCAGCTCTTCGCCGTGCTCGAAACTCAGGCCGAATCGAGCGCGCCGTTCGGGCGCATCGCCGTCGATCTGGGCTTCCTATCCCCGTCGGACGTGCTCGAGCTGATCGGGCTGCAAAGCGACCGGTGCCGGCCCGTCGCCGAGCACATCGTGGAAATGGGCCTGCTCGACAGCGCGACGGTTCGCCGCGAGATGCAGCGATTTCACGCGGCGTGTCACCGTCAAGGCGGCGAGGATTCGGAGAACAACGCCCAGCCGGTCGCCAGCGCGCCGCGCCGCCGGGCCGCCAAGAAGCCGCATCGTCGCGTCCAACGCAGCAGCGCCAAGAAGCGCACGACCACGAAGGCCGGTCGACGCCAGGGTTAATTCGGTCGGTCCCCGCGCAGATTCCCTTCCGAGGAACAAGTCATGCCGTTTGACGATCCAGAACTGGTGGCGGAGTTCATCACCGAGTCGCGGGAGCACCTGGCCGACGTTGAGGGTCAGTTCCTCGAGATCGAGGCCGGCGGGGCCAATATCAACGTCGACCTGGTGAACACGGTGTTCCGTGCGATTCACTCCATCAAGGGGGCCGCGGGATTCTTGGGACTCACGACGGTGAATAGGCTTGCCCACAGCCTCGAAAACGTGCTGGGCAAGATGCGAAATCGCGAACTGGCGCCGACGCCGGCAATTGTCGACGTGATGTTGAAAGCGGCCGACGCCTTGACCAAATTGATTAACGACGTCGACGCCTCGAATTCCGCGGATGTGTCGGCGCACACGACGTTGCTCGATCAGATCTTCGCCGGCGAATTTGCCGATGGCGAAGGGGCGGCGGCCCCGTCAGTGGCGCCTGAGTCAGTCGAGCTCCAGCCCGCGGCGGCGGAAGCGCCGGTCGTCGCCGAGCCCAGCACCGAAGCGCCCTCGACGCCCAAGGCGGCGAAAGCCGAGGCGCCAGTCGCCGGTGCTGCAGCGCCTGAGTCCGCAGCCATTCCGGCGGCGGCCTCAACCAAGAACTCGTCTTCGGCGGCTCAACATGGCGCCGCCGCAGTCGTCGAGAATAGCATTCGCGTCCAAGTCGGCGTGCTCGACTGCCTGATGAATCTCGCCGGCGAGTTGGTGCTTGGTCGCAATCAACTCATGCAGACCATCAGCGTCGACGGGCACGCGGGAATCGAGGCCGTCGCGGCGCGGCTCGATCAGGTGACTACCGAGCTGCAAGAAGCCATCATGCGGACGCGCATGCAGCCGATCGGCGCCGTGTTCAGCAAATTCCCGCGCGTCGTGCGGGACCTCAGCGCCAAGCTCGGTAAGCAGTGCGAAGTAGTGATGGACGGCAAGGACGTCGAAGTCGACAAGACGATTCTCGAGGCCATCGGCGACCCGCTCACCCACCTAGTGCGGAACTCGATCGATCACGGCGTTGAGCAGCCTGACGTGCGCGCTGCCGCCGGCAAGGAGATCGTCGGCACGGTGCAACTGCGGGCGTATCATCAGGCCGGCAAGGTGCGGATCGACGTCGCCGACGACGGTGGCGGCATCAACCCCAGCAAGCTCAAGCAGAAGGCGGTCGAAAAGGGCGTCATCACCGCCGACCAGGCCAGCCGCATGGGCGATCGCGAAGCGACGCGGCTGATCTTCCACCCCGGATTCTCGACGGCGGAGAAAATCACCGACGTGAGCGGCCGCGGCGTGGGCATGGACGTCGTACGAACCAACATCGAAAAACTGGGCGGGACGGTCGACATCGACTCGCTGCCCGGCAAGGGCACGACGATTCAGATCACCTTGCCGCTCACGTTGGCGATCATTCCGTCGTTGATCATTCGGGCTCGCGAAGATTGCTTTGCCGTGCCGCAGGTTAACGTCTTGGAACTGGTCCGCATTCGCGCCAACGAGTCGCAAGTTCACATCTCGCGGGTCAAGGACGCCGAGGTGCTGCGGTTGCGCGGCGAGTTGCTGCCGCTGGTGCGTCTCGACGAGGTGCTTGGCCTGCCGGTCGATGCTCAGGCGACGCCCGAAAGCCCGGTGAGCGTCATCGTCATCGAGAGCGGCTCACGGCGATACGGCCTGGTCGTCGACGAGATCGTCGACTCGGAGGAAATCGTCGTCAAGCCGCTGGGTCGGCACGTGAAGTCGTGCAATTGCCTCGCTGGGGCTACGATTCTCGGCGACGGTCGCGTCGCGCTGATCTTGGACGCTGCGGGAATCGCCGCCAGCGCCGAACTGGCCGAGCCGCAAAGCCGTGACGAAGCCGCCGAGGTCGAGAGCAAACTCAAGCAAACTTCGGGCCAGGACCCGCAGGATTTGTTGTTGTTCAGCACGACGCCGACGGATCGGTTCGCCGTGCCGATGAGCCTGGTGACGCGACTGGAGCGCGTGCAGGCCGAGAATATCAAGGTGGTGGGCGGCCGCCCGCTGCTGCAATACCGCGGTTCAAGCCTGCCGCTGCTGCGTCTGGAGGATTACATCAAGACGCAACCGTCGCAGGAAATGGACCGCTACTTCGTCGTTGTCTTTCGGGCAGCGAAGCGAGAGGCGGGACTGTTGGTTCCGCACCTCGACGATATCCGGCAGCTCACGCCGGAGATCGACGCCCAAACGTTCCGCGAGCGTGGCGTGGCGGGCGCGTTCGTGGTCAACGGCGTGACGATGCGGATGATCGACGTGGTCGACCTGGCGGAGCTGGCCCATCCAGAATGGTTTGCCGCTCAAGAAGAGCAGGAGTCGAACGAAGGCGAGGCGCCGCTGGTGCTCGTCGCCGAGGACTCGTCGTTCTTCCGCAAGCAAGTGTGCGACTTCATGACCAGCAAGGGCTTCCAGGTGGTGGGCTGCGAAGACGGGGCCAAGGCCTGGGAATTCCTGACCGGCGAACCGCACGACGTGCAGCTCATCATCACCGACGTAGAAATGCCCAACATGAACGGCTTCGAGCTGTGCCAACGCATCAAGCAGCACGCCCAGTTGCGGAGCCTGCCGGTGATCGCGCTCACGTCGTTGGCCAGCGAAGCCGACGTCGCCCGCGGACGGGACGCCGGAATTGACGACTACCAAGTGAAGATGGATCGGGAACAAGTGATGGACGCCGTGACGCGGCTGCTGCCGCGGCAGACCAAGAAGGTGACGCGGTCGCGACCCGCTGGTCGGGAGCAGGCGTCACCGTGCTTGTCGGCGTGATTGCCGCATGAGTTTCCGAGCCAGCCCCCAGCAAGCCAGGAACATACTATGACGCTAGCGACACGGCCGACGCCCGTCGGCCACGGCGAGAAGGTGCAGTTGGCGACGTTCTACCTGGGCGACATCTGCCTGGCGCTGGAGATCGCCCAGATTCAAGAGATCATGCGCGACGTGCGGATCACGCACGTGCCGTATGCGCCGCCGGAAGTGAGCGGCGTCATCAATCTTCGCGGCGAGGTGTCGACGATCATCGACCTGCGCCGCGTGTTGGGGCTGCCCCCGGCGCCGGCGGACGTCAGCCGCCGCACACTGATCGTGCGGGCCCAAGGCGAATCGATTGGCCTGATCGTCGACCGCGTGGCCGACATCACGGCGGTCGACGCCGAGGCGATCGTCCCGCCGCCGCCTAACGTGGGCAGCGACGATGGGCGCTTTATCCGCGGCGTCTGCCCGCGGGAATCGGAGATCATTGTCGTTCTCGACCTGGAGCAATCCCTGTCGACGTCGCACGCAGCCCAAAGCCGATCTGCGTAGCAATTGCATCCCCCTATCACGTCATTCGGAGGTTCGCACCCGAATACGCCTGATTGACTCCCTAACAACAGGTCCACATTGTCCTTTGTCCTGCAGGAGAAAGCCGTGATCGCTTCAAAGCTCTCGTTTCGCACTTTGCTCACCGCCGTGTGTTTGACTTTTGCGCTCGTGCCGTTGAGCGTGATGACGATTGTTAGCTGGCGCGCCGCCGACAATTTGGCGTCGTCGAACGCCGAGGAATATCGCTCGGTCGCGAGTGAGGTGGCGGACAAGATTGATCGCAATCTGTTCGAGCGCTATGGCGACGTCCAAGCGTTTGGTCTCAATGCGGTCGTCCAGCAGAAAGACGCCTGGGGAAAGCCTGGTGATGACAACCCCATTGTGCAGGCGATGAACCGGTACATGGATTTGTACGACGTGTACTACTTGTCGCTGCTGGTCGACGCCAGCGGTAAGCTGATCGCGGTCAACTCGAAAGACGCCGCCGGTCGGACGATTGACACGGGCCGGCTCTACGCGCAGGACTTTTCGCGCACCAGTTGGTTTCAAGACGCACTTGCCGGCAAATTCTATGAGTCTGGCGACGGAAAATTCACGGGAACCGTGGTTGAGGACCTCTACGCTGACGAGGATGTCAAGGCCATCTACGGCGACGAGGGCTTGTCGCTCGGCTTCTCGGCCCCAGTTCGCGATGCGTCCGGCGAAATCATCGCCGTCTGGAAAAACGTCACGCGGTTCGCGTTGGTCGAAGATATCGTCATGGACAGCTATCGCAATCTCAAGGGTCGCGATCTCGGGTCGGCGGAGATCACTCTGTTAGACGCCCGGGGCAACGTCATCATCGATTGCGATCCGACAACCACTGGCAAGGACCATGTGGTACGCGACGTGACCATCATTGGCAAGTTTAACTTGGCCGAGAAGGGGGTCGAGGCGGCGCAGAACGTGACTCGCGGCGAATCGGGAAGTATTACCAAGTCGTATCACGCGCGGAAGCAGATCCATCAATGCGCCGGTTACGCGCCGCTACGAGGAGCGATGGGCTTTCCCGGCATGAAGTGGAATGTCTTGGTCCGCGTCGCGTGCTCAGAAGCCTTGGCGGCGACGAATCAAGTGAAGAGCATCTGCCTGTGGACCTTTGGCAGCGCAGTAGCGATCATCCTTCTGGGAGCGTATTACTTCTCTCGATCCATTGGCCGCGTGATCACGCAGGTCATTAGTTCGATGGAGGGAGCCGCCGCTCGCGACTACACGCGCCGTGTGTCGACGACCCTCAGCCGGGACCTCTCACGCATGTGCAATGCACTCAATCACATGCTTGATTCGATGACGACGTTCGAGGAAAAGAGCAGCGATTACGAGGGCCAGATCGCCGCCATCGGCAAGTCGCAGGCCGTGATCGAGTTCAACATGGACGGCACGGTCATCGGAGCCAACGACAATTTCCTGAGCGCCCTGGGCTACTCGCTCAACGAGATTAAGGGCCAACACCATCGGATGTTCTGCGATCAGGCCTATATCCAGAGCGTTGATTACAGGTCGTTTTGGGACAAACTCAATCGCGGCGAGTATGACGCCGGCGAGTACAAGCGCATCGGCAAGGGCGGCAAGGAGATCTGGATCCAGGCTTCGTACAACCCAATCGTCGACATGAACGGCAAGCCGATCAAGGTCGTGAAATATGCGACTGACATTACGCAACAGGTCAACGAACGCAATGCCGCCGTCAAGTTGCGCGGCGTCGTCGACAACTCCGATTCGGCGTTCATGATGATCGACCGCGACTTCATCGTGACCTACATGAACGAGCAGACCAGCGGCATGCTCAACAAGTACGCCGAGGTGTTCCGCTCGATCTGGCCGAGCTTCGATCCGCGCAAGATCCTCGGCGCGTGCATCGACGCGTTCCACAAGAACCCCAGCCATCAGCGGCAGTTGCTGTCCGATCCGAGCAAGTTGCCGCACAAGACCGACATCCAAGTTGGTCCGCTGACCTTCGCGTTGACCGTCACGGCGCTGCGCGACTCGGGCGGGGACTACGTCGGCAACGCGCTCGAATGGAAAAACGTCACCGAAGAACGCAAGGCCGTGGCCCGCGTGAAGAAAGTCGCCGAGTTTCAGGAAGCCGAGGTGACCAAGATGTCGACCGTGCTCAGCGCCGTCGCCCAGGGCGACCTCACCAAGAGCTATGCGACGGCTCAGGCCGACGCCGACACGGCTGAAGTCGGGGAGACGTTCTCCAAGATCTCCCAAGCCGTCAACGGCATGTCCGAGAACCTGCGGAAAGTGTTCGGCGGGTTGGCCACGAACGCCGGACAGCTCGCCAGCACGTCGACCGAGCTGTCGGCCACGGCCACGCAGCTTGCCGGTGGAGCCGAGGAGACCACCACGCAGTCGGCGACCGTGGCCGCCGCGGCCGAGGAGATGTCGACGAACATGCGGAACATGGCCGGCGCCACCGAGCAGATGACGGCCAACGTCAACACGGTCGCCGAAGCCGTGAACGAGTTGACGACGAGCATCGGCGAGATCGCCAAGACGGCGGAGGAGGCCGCCCGCATTGCCGACACGGCCACGCAGCGGACCAAGAGCAGCAACGAGACGATCGGTCAGCTCGGCGTCGCGGCGGAGGAGATCGGCAAGGTCATCGAGGTGATCCAGGACATTGCCGAGCAGACGAATCTGTTGGCCCTGAACGCGACGATCGAAGCGGCCCGCGCCGGCGAGGCGGGCAAGGGCTTCGCCGTCGTGGCGACCGAGGTGAAGGAGCTGGCCCGGCAAACGGCCACCGCCACCGAGGATATCCGGGCCCGCATCCAGCGGATCCAGGGATCGACCGGCGAGGCCGTGCGGTCGATCGGCGAGGTGGGCGAGGCGATTCGCCAGGTGAACCAGACCTCGGCCACGATCGCCTCGGCGGTCGAGGAGCAGAGCGTCCTCACTAAACAGATCGCCGGCCGGGTCAATCAGACGGCCGAGGCGGTGGGCACCGTGTCGACGGGCGTGGTCGAGTCGGCCACGGCGTGCGACGAGGTGGCCCGCAACATCCAGGGTGTGGACACGGCGTCGAAGCAGACGGCCCAAGGGGCCACACAGACGCAGTCGGTCGCCACGGAGTTGTCGAAGCTCTCGGAAGAGCTGCGGACGATGGTCGGGCACTTCCAGTTGGCTTAACATAACGACCTCTTCCCTTGGGAGGGAGAAGGGTGAGGGGGGGAACTGGTTCACGCGATCCCTCACCCCGGCCCTCTCCCGGAGGGAGAGGGAAATTGGTGACACGCTTCATCCGAGTCGGCGCATGGGCCGCCGACTCGGATGACGTTTTTTCAGCGCGACGACGATCCATCCCCGACGAGCGACCCCATGCGCGTGCTGGTTGTTGACGATTCGACGATCTTCCGCAAAGTCGTCCGCGACGCGCTGGCGGAACAGCCCGACGTGGAAGTCGTCGGCACAGCCGCCGATGGGCGCAAGGCGCTCGAAAAAATCGACCAGCTCAAGCCCGACCTGGTAACGCTCGACGTCGAGATGCCGGAATTGGACGGCTTGGGCGTGCTGCGCGAGCTGCGCGAGCGTCGCTCCACGACCAAAGTCATCATGCTGAGCTCGTTCACGAGCTCGGCGGCGACGCAAACGACCCAAGCCCTGCGGCTCGGCGCGTTCGACTTCATCCTCAAGCCGAGCGAGCCGACGCTTGACCGCAACGTCGCCCTCTTGCGCAACGAGCTGGAGCCGAAGATTCGGTTGCTGACCAGCGCTCACCCAAAGTCTGAGAGGCGCGCCGAGTCGGACGCCAAGGCCAACGATGCTCCGAACTCTGCAGCGACCGGCGTCTGCTGTCCTGTGCAACGCCCGGCGTTTCCGACTATCAACGTCCGCTCGCGGATTGTGGCAATCGGCGTATCCACCGGCGGACCGGCGACGCTCGCCGAACTGCTGCCCAAGCTGCCGACCAACTTGCCGGCGCCCGTGGTCATCGTGCAGCACATGCCGCCGATGTTCACGCGCTCGCTGGCCGAAGATCTCGACCGCAACTGCGCGATCAACGTTCGCGAGGCAAGCGACCGCGAGCCGTTGCTCCCCGGCGTTGCTTACATTGCCCCCGGCGGAAAACAAATGCGCATCGAGTCCGTCGAAGGCCGGTCGGAAGCCCTGATCACCGACGACCCGCCGGAACGAAGCTGCCGACCGTCCGTCGACTACATGTTTCGCTCTTTGGCCCACCTGTACGGGCCCAGCGTCCTGGCGA
The DNA here is from genome assembly GCA_044867485.1 of Lacipirellulaceae bacterium. Classification (GTDB taxonomy): domain Bacteria; phylum Planctomycetota; class Planctomycetia; order Pirellulales; family Lacipirellulaceae; genus Lacipirellula. The sequence goes on from JBIOVA010000266.1 coordinate 12,477, forward strand.
TCGTGCTCACTGGCATGGGCGACGACGGAACCCTGGGCTGCCGACTGCTCAAGCGGCAAGGCGCGCGCGTGATCGCTCAAGATGAATCCAGTTGCGTGGTGTACGGCATGCCGCGACAAGTCGTCGAGGCGGGATTGGCCGACATCGTATGCCCGCTGCGCGAGATTCACGAAGTCATCCTGCGCTGCGTTAACAAAGGCGGTCCCTTATGAAACTCGCCTCCAGCGACGTCGACGCCATCTGCGGATTGGTGATCGACCTGTGCGGCGTGTACCTCGACGAGAGTAAGGGCTACCTCATCGAGAGCCGCCTGGGCGACCTCGCCCAGCGTGCCGGGTGTGCCAACTACACCGACCTGGCGCGCAAAGTGCGGTTCGCCAACGACGCGGCGCTGCGGAACCAGGTGATCGACGCGATCACGACGAACGAAACGCTGTTCTTCCGCGACATGTCGCCGTTCGACGCCCTGCGGCACAAGGCGATTCCCGAGCTGATCGACGCGAAAGCCGGCTCCCTCTTTCCCAAACGACTGCGCATCTGGTCCGCCGCGTGCAGTACGGGGCAGGAGGCGTACAGCCTGGCGATCATGCTCCACGACTTGCTGCCCGAACCCGAAACGTGGGACGTCAACATCCTGGGCACGGATATCTCGGACGAAGTCGTGGCCCGGGCCAGCAAGGGATGGTACGCCAACCACGAAGTGACCCGCGGGCTGTCGCCGCAACAACTCAAGCAATTCTTCCGCCCCGAGAACGACGGCTGGCGCGTCCAGGACTCGCTGCGGTCGATGGTCTCGTTCCAGCGCCGAAACCTGCTGGAGCCGTTCGCTGGCCTGGGCAGATTCGACGTCGTGTTGTGCCGCAATGTGGCCATTTATTTCACGCCCGCCGCGCGGCGCGATTTGTTCCAACGAATTGCCGGGCAACTGAACCCCGACGGCTACCTGTTCGTCGGCAGCCAGGAATGCCTGAGCGACCTCGGGCCGCAATTCTCGCCGCAGAATCACTGCCGTGCGGTATTCTACCGGCCGACGTTGCAGCGCGTGTGAGCGCGGCGCGCCTGCCGTCTCCCACCAAGAGCCAAGTTCCCGGCGCCGAACTTTGGACGAATTCCTCAGACGGGCTATCGGCCGTGTTCTTCGGCCGTCAATGGTTTGCTCGGAGCCGTTGAGGTCAAACGTGGCTTGGCGTCCGGGTGTGGAGTTCAACAGGACGTGGCCTTTGGCGCCGCCCGTGAAACTGCCGGCAATCCTTCGGCGTAAGAGGCAGCGTGCAGCGACAAAGGCGGGATCCGGCGCGCGGTGCGAAGGCTGCCCCCCGCGCCGCACGCCGAATCCAGGAACCACATCGGACGAGGCTCAGAAGTTCAATTCCCACTGGCCATAGATAAAGTCCGCGTCGGCCGGAGCGAGGATTTTGTTGCCCCGCCAGAAGTGGGAGTAGCCCAACAACACGTTCGACCGCGGCCCGATCGCATACGTACCGATCAAATCCAACTCGTCGCCGAAGTCCTTGCTGGCAGTACTCTGCGGAGGCGTGCCGCCGATCGACGGGATGATGTCGCCGGCCTGGTTCGCCATGAGGTGCCAGTACCAACAGAGCAACGTGAGCTTGGGCGTGGGCGACGCCGTCACAAGCATGTTCGGCGATTCGATGTTCTGCCGCAGCGCCGCGTCGATGAAGCCGAAGTACTTGTGGCCGAGCGGGAACAAGTCGTTGAAGCGGTTGAAGTCGCCGCTGGGCGTGTTGCCCGAGGCGTAGTCGTAGTTGCACCAGAGCGTGGGGTTCCAGGGGAGCATGTCGCCCAGCTTGCGGCCCACGCCGCAGGTCCAGAAGGCCGCCTCCTGGTTGAGACCGAGGCCGCTTTGCCGGCCAAACTGCGGTCCGCCTTCCATTTCGAAGAGCCAGTTGTCGGTGATCGGGCCGTTGAACCGGGCGCCGCAGGTGTGGAGCGAGAAATCGCGCTGGCCCGGCGTTCCGCCCGTGTTCTCGTTTTCGTAGCCGATGTAGTAAAAGTCGACCGTCACGCCCTCTTTGATCGTGTACGTGTTGTAGATGCCGTAGAAGGCCTGGTCGTAGTCTGGCTCGTCGAGCTCATTGGGGATGACCGGGACGAAGTAGGTGTAGAACACGTCGGTGGAGAGCTTCTCGCCCTTGTGGAGCAGGCGCACCCCGTCGAACGTGCGGCGGGTGTTCGCCCAGTCGAGCGGCGAAATGAGCCGCTGGTTGCCGTAGAGCAGCTCCTGCCGGCCGACGCGGGCGGTAAGCGAATCGGTGAGGCCCAGGTCGACGAACAGGTTGAGGAAGTCGCCGTAGTTGCGGTCGATGGATCGGGGAAGGTAGGTATGGTCGTCGTCGGTGACGTCGGCCATGATGCCTTCACAATAGATGCGCAATGAATCGCTGATCTTCCAATTGGAGTAGAGCCGCAGGCGGGTGAGGAAGATGTCGTGCTCCGTGGCTTGGAAGCGGTTGACGCCGGGGCCGGAGACGTCCTGGCCCATGCCTCGTTCATGGTGATAGCGCGTGCGGAGCTGGCCGCCGAGGTCGAGCGTGCCCCAATCGCCTCCAGCGACGGGCATGAGCTTGAGACAGTCGCCCAGGCAGCTGCCGCAGTACTTGGGGTCTTTGAGGTAGCTGAAGTCATTGTTGTAGAACAACGGCTTGTGCGAAGTCGCGCAGGGATTCGGCTTGGCCGCGGCGCCCTTGCCGCCGGCTGCCGTACCGCATCCGACAGTATCGCCGCAATCCACCCCCTCGCCGCACGAGGGATCGTTAGCGCACGTCGGCTCATCGCAGCCGGCGGGCAGAACGTCGTCGCCGTCGGCTGCGGTGAACCACAGCGATTCGGCTGCGGGAGACGCCAGTCCGGGCGACGGCGGTTGGGGATTTTCTGCAGCCGCGCTGGGGGTGACCGCCAGCAGGGCCGCCAGCGCGGCCAGACGTAGAAGCGGGAATCCGAGCGACATCGATCTACTCCTTCAGACCGTGGATGTGTAATGCTAAGCGTGCCGCTCGAGCGTTGGTCAACTCGACGCGGCCGAGAGCGCCCCGAAATCCGCCGTGTTGGCTCCGCGCCGGATGTTCGCGGCAATAAGCTCATCGGTGCGGTGGGAATTTGCCAATAGAAGGGCATTTGCTTGCAGAATAGGCACTACAACCGGCACAGATTCGCGCATCGGGGCGGGATTGTTGGATGCTGGGAGTCCCGAGAAGATAATAAAATGACCAGGCGCGAATCACCGTCGCGGAATCGAGACCGCGGGTCGGGGGCCTGCCCGTCAATCATGCAACGTTCGCAGACCAGATGGGCAAAGTCGGCGATTTGCTGCCGGAGTTCGCACGCGCGAAGCGCGCGAAAGTGCTTTACGGTCTCGCATCCGACGACCTAACGCCAATGTGGCATGGCATTTGCGAAAATGGCAACCTCAGTCGCAATGAGGGCCGAACGCCCCGCCGCTTCGTCCCCTGAGCCGAGCCCCTCGGCGCAACGAAAGGTGCCACCGATCGAAGGGTCCGACAACGTGCTAACGATCGTCGTCATCGACGACGATCCTCTGGTGTCGCTTATCGTGGAGAAAGCAGCCGACGGGCTCGGCGTGCAGGTCGTGGCGGCGGACACGGCTCGTGCGGGCCTCGAAGACGCGCGTCGGCTGCGTCCCCAGGTCGTCGTCCTCGACAACTACCTGCCCGACGCGCAGGGCATCGACGTGCTGCGTCAACTCCGCGAGATTGACGCGGACGCGCCCGTGCTGTTTATCACGGCGCGCGGCACCGGAGCCACGGCCATTGAGGCGATGAAGCTGCGGGCGTTCGACTATCTACCCAAGCCGATCGACCTGGCGAAGCTGCGACAACAGCTCGAACGGGCGCTGGAATTGCGGCGGCTATTGGCCGCGCCCGCGGCCGAAGCGCCGGAGCTGGCAGCCCGCTCGGGCTGCCCCGAAGCGTTGGTAGGCGAGTGTCCGCGCATGCAGGCGGTGTTCAAGGCGATCGGCAAGGTGGCCCTGCAGGACTCGCCGGTGCTGATTCGCGGCGAGCATGGCACGGGCAAGGAAACCGTTGCACGCACGATTCACCAGAATTCGCTCTACGCCCAGGGCCCGCTGCAGAAGGTTCACTGTCCGGCGTTCGATGAGGAGCGGATCGAAGTCCATCTGTTCGGTCGCGAGGCCACGGAACCGGCGGCGACGGTCAAAGGCAGCTTCGAGTTGGCGGCTTCTGGCACGCTGTTGCTGCAGGAAGTCGGCGCCCTGCCGCTGCCGGCCCAGAGTCGACTCCTGCAGGTGCTTCGCGAGGGGCGGTTCGATCGACCTGGACGCAGCGTCAGTATTCCGGTGACCTGTCGGCTGATCGCCACGAGCAGTCAGGACTTGGAGGCGTTGGTCCGCGCAGGCCGGATGCGGCCGGACGTGTACTACCTGTTGAGCTCGTTCACGATTTGCCTGCCCCCGCTGCGCCAGCGACACGGCGACCTGCCGCTGCTGATCGAGCAACTCCTGGCACAACGGCTCCACGAGTCGGGTCGTTCGGGACCCCGGCCGCGGATCTCTGAGGCGGCCTTGAACGTCCTCAGCCGGCACACTTGGCCGGGCAACATCGATGAACTGCAAAGCGTGCTCGATCGATCGCTGGTGGAAGCGAAGGGCAATGTCATTTTGTCGGAGTACATGATCGAAGCGCTGAACCGCGAACCGCTCTTGGAGCAAGGCGCCCCCGGCGATCGCGCCCACGCCATCACGGATTGGGAGGCGTTCGCGGACCTCCGGATCGAGGCGGGCGCCGAAAACCTTTACGCGGAGGCGATCAACGAGACGGATCGTAAGCTGCTGGCCCGCGTCCTGGGGCACACCGGCGGCAATCAGGCGCATGCGGCGCGAATCCTAGGGATCACCCGCGCGAGTCTCCGCAAAAAGCTGCGCAGCCATGGGCTTAGTCTCCCGCCGGCGACAGGCGAAACGGAACGGCTCGGCAAGGGCGAGACGTGAAGAGGCCCCCATGCAGCGGACGCCAAAACGTCGAACGCGTGAAGCGCGAGCCGCCAAGAATCCAACGGGCCGTCTGACGGTCCTGTATATCGCGGCGTTGAGCGCCGTGGCGCTGCTCTCGCTCGTGGGCCAAGCGGTGGTCCAGCAGCAATTGCGGAGGCAAATGAGCGACTCGCGCGTCGTGAACATCGCTGGGCGGCAACGAATGTTTTCGCAGCGGCTCGCCAAGACTGCGCTGCTGTTGGCGTCGCCGGCTGTCGGCGACCGCCGCGACGATCTGCGGGAGACGGCCCGCGAAACGCTCGCCTTGTGGCGGCGCTGCCATGAAGGGTTGCAGCGGGGGGACGACGAACTGGGGTTGCCGGGGCGAAACAGTCCCGAGGTGACTCGCATGTTCGTCCGCGTGGACGGCGAGTTTCGCGAGATCGCGGCCGGCATGGCGGAGCTCTTGGAGCTGGCGTCGTCGAGCGACGAACCGAGCGACGCCGACGCGGCGGCCATGGCTGCGCCGCTGCGCCGCGTGCTCGATCACGAAGGAGATTTTCTGGCCGGGATGGACGCGATCGTATTTCAATACGACCGCGAAGCCCACGAGCGGGTGACGCGGCTGCGGGCGATCGAATGGCTGCTCGTGGCGTCCACGCTCACAGTGCTGCTGGCCGAGGGGACATTCGTCTTCCGTCCCGCGGTGCGGCGGCTAGCCGACGCGATGGGGCGGCTCAATCGCACGCGGCGGGAGCTCATTCGGTCGCGCGACGCGGCCCGCGCCGCCAGCGAGGCCAAGACGCGGTTTCTAGCGAATGTGAGCCACGAACTGCGCACGCCGATGAACGCCGTGATTGGCATGACCGAGCTGGCCCGCACGACGGATTCGCCGATCAAGCGCTCGTTGTATCTCGAAACCGTGGCCGACGCCTCCCAATCGTTGCTCGTATTGCTCAACGATCTCATCGACTTGTCGCGCGTCGAAGCCAACGAGCTGCGGCTGCAAGAGTCTTCGGTCGACGTCGCCCAACTCGCCCACGGCGCTGCGGCGCTGTTGCGTCACGCCGCCGAGGAGAAGGGACTCGATCTGCGCGTCGAAGTTTCGGAAGAGACGCCGAACAAGATTCTCGGCGACGAGCTGCGGCTGCGCCAGGTGTTGGTCAATCTGCTCAGCAATGCCGTGAAATTCACCGGAACCGGCCACGTCATGCTGTCGTGTCGACTCGCGACGGCTCAGGATGGCGCGAAGTTACTGCGGTTCAGCGTCTGCGACACGGGCATTGGCATTGCCCCCGGCGACGAACGCCGGATCTTCGAGCACTTCTATCAGGCCGACGGCCGAGCCGGCCAGCCGGGCGGCGGCGTGGGGTTGGGACTGCCCATCTCTGCCAAACTCGCCGGGCTGATGGGCGGGAGCATCGCGGTCGACAGCACGCCCGGCGTCGGCAGCGCGTTTCACTTCGACGTGCCGTTCCGCACGCCCGCTGCCGAGGAAGACGCCGACGCCCAGGCCGCCGCTCCCGAGCGTTCGATCGCGCCGGCCACGGAGCGCTCATTGCGCGTGCTGGTCGTCGAGGACTCGCCGGTGAATCAGGTTCTTGTGCGAGAGTCGTTAGAAGCCGCGGGCCACGTCGTCGAGGTTGTTGGCAGCGGCCGGGAGGCCATGGCCCTGCTGGCCGCCAAGGCCTGGGACGCGGCGGTCGTCGATATCAGCCTGCCGGACACGACTGGCTGGCAAGTTGTCCAAGTCGTGCGCGATCGCGAGAAGCGCGACGCCGCCCAGCAGATTGCGGTCGTCGTCATCACGGCACACGCCGGGCCGGACGGCGACGGCAGCGAGCATACGGCCGAGCACGATGCCTTACTGGTCAAGCCGTTTACGCCGCGCGACCTGCAGGACGCGTTGCGAGCAGCGGTCGATCAGACCGAGGGAGGGCCTGCCCCCGCACGTCAGCCCTCGACAGGCTTGCCGCAGCCGGGCGCCGAGCCGGCGACTTTCCACGCCGTCGAAGACTGCGAAATGAATTGGGCCTACGCGGTGCACCGCCTAGGAGGCGACGAAGCCTTGGCGGTGCGGCTGTTGGAAGTGTTGTCAGAGCAACTTGCGTCGCAGCGATCCGAAATCGCCGTGCTGGCCGCGCGCGGTGATCGCCGGCGGCTCAGGCTCGTGGCGCATCGACTGGCCGGGCAGGTTTCCAACTTTGACGCACCCAAGACGATTGCGGCGCTGACACGCTTGGAGGCCGCGGCGACCGACGACGACGAGCCGCTGGCCGACGCCGTCGCGGCCGCGGCGGCGGCTCTCGCGCGCCTGTCGGCTTCGGTGGATGATCAGCTGACTGTCGCGGGCAACCAACGCGCGAGAATTGCCTGAGTCTTAAGCAACGACGCCGTAAAAGTGCGCGTTGCAATCGCTCGCTCCGCGCCAGCGGCGTCTTGCGAGACCACGGATGGTCATTCCTTGACCCCCTCGGCGAGGTAGGTGGACCATTTCTCGAAGCACGGCCGCCGGCACGCCGATTGCGTGGGTTCCGTAACGCCACTGAGGCGTGTCTCGGGATGAGCGAGCGCGGTGCGTGCGCTTGTCGCGGATGATGCGCGGCTCGTTGGCATGATCCCTCCTGCACCGACGGCGTGTGGCCGTGCGGCGCTCGGCAGGCCCCCGCGCTTGTCGTTCTCATAGCCGCTCGAGGCGGAAGCGGCGGATCGGCGGCGGATTGGGGATCGCGGTACGCGCACCAGTCAATGAACATGGGGTGATTAACGCATGAAGACAACTCCCAACACTGCGACAGGCAGCTCCGCCGACGGCCGCCGCAGTCCGCTTGACCGACGCGGGTTTCTCTCGACGACGCTCGCCGGTTTGGGCAGCGCGGCCCTCGTGGGATGCAGCTCTGAATCGAGTGCAAAGACCGATACACTCGCCGACAAGGGCATCCCGCTCGTCGTTCCCGCGGGCGAGGCGCCCGAGACGCCCAATCTCAAGATCGGCATCATTGCACTGACCGATTGCTCGCCGTTCGTCGTCGGCGCCGAGAAGGGGTTCTTCGCTAAATACGGTTTGCGGGTGACGATCGCAAAGCAGGCGAGTTGGGCGGCGATTCGCGACGCGCTGTCGACGGGCGACATTCAAGCCACGCACATGCTCATCGGCATGCCGCTGGCGTCCACAATGGGGCTCTTAGGTTCGCCCAAGAAACCAATGATCGCCCCCTGGATTGTCAACCGCAACGGCCAGGCGATTACGCTCAAGGCCGACCTCAAAGGCAAAGTTGGCGCGGACCCCAAAGCGCTGAAGCCGCTGGTCGACGAGGCCAAGGCGGCCGGTGCGCCGATGACGTTTGCGATGACGTTTCCGCCGGGGACCCACGCGATGTGGATGCGTTACTATCTTGGCGCCGGCGGCATCAACCCGGATAGCGATGTGTCGCTGGTCACGATTCCTCCGCCGCAGATGGTCGCCAACATGCAAGTGGGGAAGATGGACGGCTTCTGCGTGGGCGAGCCTTGGAACGCACGGACGATCGCCGATGATATCGGGTTCACTTCGATCACGACCCAAGAAATGTGGAAGGATCACCCCGAGAAAGTCTGCGCCTTCACCGCCGAGTTCGCGGAAAGGAACCCCAAGACCGTCAAGGCCGTGCTCAAGGGATTGCACGATGTGAGCGTGTGGCTCGACGACCTCGGCAATCGGCCCGAGCAGTGCGAAATCGTCTCCCGGGCGAATTACATCAACTGCCCGGCGGAGATCATCCTCGGCCGCATGTTGGGCAAGTACGACTACGGCGACGGACGCACGACGCAGGATCCCAACTACATGATCTTCCACGAGCGCAACTGCAACTATCCGCAGCTCAAGTACGCGACGTGGTTCATGACGCAATATCGGCGGTGGGGCATGATCGACGGCGGGATGGACTACGCCGCAGTCTCTCAAGAGGTCATGCGGCCCGACCTCTACGAAGAGGCCATGAAGG
>JBIOVA010000267.1:0-2000 GCA_044867485.1 Lacipirellulaceae bacterium
TGGAATCGTGAGCGTGACGTAGGCGCCCCTCAAACAGTATTCCGGCAAGCTAGGTAGGACAGAAACTTCACCACAGAGTGCACAGAGAGCACGGAGGAGGAGAAAGGAAAGGGAAAGAATCAACCGCTAACAAACGCTGATAAACGCTCAATCCAATTCTTCATCAGCGTATGTCAGCGTTTATTAGCGGTTCAATTCTCTCAACTCTCTTTGGTCTCTATGTCCTCTGTGCCCTCTGTGGTGAATCCGAAATCTGGACAGGACATGCCCCGCCGCCTGAACACGCGTCGCCCCGCCTTCACGCTCATCGAGCTGATGATTGCGTCGGCATCCAGCGCGATCCTAATGGGCGGCTTGGCGTCGGCGCTGTACATCTCGAGCCGCGCGCTGCTGCCCGACGCGACAGCCACCGACGAACGCAATCGCAGCGCGCTGGCTCTCGCCCAAATGGAGGCCGACCTCCGGCTCGCGCTGGATTTCAGCGAACGCACCGCGACGGCCGTGACGTTGACGGTTCCCGACCGCAACGGCGACTCGCAGGCCGATACGATCCGCTACTCGTGGACCGGCACGGCGGGCGACCCGCTGTTGTACCAGTACAACGCGAACACGGCGGTCACGGTCGCGACCAACGTGCAGCAGTTCAGCGTGTCCGCGCTGACGCGCACCATCCCCGCCGACGTGCTGCCCGCGACGCCGGCAAGCGTTGTCTACGAGTCATTTGCCGAGGCCAAGGCGAATGTCGCTGCGCTCACGCTAACGCTGCCGCGTCCGTCCGGAGTCGCCGCCGGCGATTTGCTCATCGCCGTCGCATCCGTCGCCAATGGATTCAGTGCGCCGACCATGGCGGCGCCAGCGGGTTGGACGCTCGTCTCGCGGCTCGGCAACAGTTCAGCCGTGTCTGGCGGCGTGTGGTGGAAGATCGCCACGGCTTCTGAACCTGCGGACTATGCGTTCACCTGGACGCCTGCCGGGAAGGCTTATGGATGGGTGATGCGATTTTCCGGCGCCAGCGCCACGACGCCGATTCACGCGGTGGCGACAAACGTCGACGCGAGCTCATCGCCCTTATGCCCCGCCGTCACGACGACCATGAAGAACACGATGGCCGTGCGGATTGGCGCGTTCGACAGCAGCGAAGTCAATGTCGACAACGCCGGAATGGCTGGTTACACGACGATCACGGTGGACCGAAGCGATACGGGCGCGGGCTCCGCATCAGGGGGCGCTTCGCGGCGAGCACTGCCGGTCGCGGGCACGTCCGGGACGGCCTCGTTTTCGCTCACGGGCAGCCAGGAGTACATCACGTTCACAATTGCAATTGCTCCCGAAAGCGGTTGATTTGGGAGTGTGTGTTGAACATGGCGATTCGACGAAGACCATGCGTCGCCCCGCGCGGCTCCGGCCTTGCCGAAGTCGTGATCTCCACGGCGCTCGTGGGGATCATGATGGTCGCGGCGCTGGAGGCCATCGGCCAGTCGTTCCGCACGCGCCGCATGAACGCCGACCGCCTCACCGGGCCCGGGCTGGCGCAGGACCTCATGACGGAAATCCTGTCGATGCCCTACGAGGATCCGCAGAACCCCGGCGGCGCCATCGGCGTCGATTCCGGCGAGACGGTCGCGACTCGGTCCACGTTCGACGACGTCGACGACTATCACAACTGGAACGCCGCCAACGGCGTCGCCCGCAGCGGCACGGCCCGCACCGGCTACTCAAGCTGGAACCAGCAGGTCGCCGTCGCGTGGATCGATTCCGCGACCAGTAATACAAGCGTCACCGACACGGGCTTAAAGCGGATTACCGTAACTATCACCAGCCCCGCAGGCGTCGCGAGTCAGATGGTCGCCTTGCGATCCAGGTACGGGCCGCTCGAGCAGTCACGGCCGCTGGCTGACGTGGCGGTTTCGTGGACCGGCGTTGAGCTCCGCACGGGGACCAACTCGCGTTCGCAATTCGCCGCGGCCCCGGCGGCCAATCATGTGAAGGACGCCAACTGA
>JBIOVA010000268.1:0-34558 GCA_044867485.1 Lacipirellulaceae bacterium
GCAATCTGTCGACAACAAAAACCGACTCGGGCCGAAGATTTGCATCCAGCGAACGGGCCCGCAAGTGTAAAATTCCGCTTCACCCACCGCAACCGCCACTCCAACCCCCCGCCACGATGCCCAACCGCCTCGCTCACGAGACGTCGCCCTACCTGCTCCAACACCAGAACAACCCGGTGGACTGGTATCCGTGGGGCGCCGACGCGATCGAGCGCGCCCGCGCCGAGCAGAAGCCGATCTTTCTCTCCATCGGCTACTCGGCGTGCCATTGGTGCCACGTCATGGAGCACGAAAGCTTCGAGAGCGAAGCGATCGCCAAGATTCTCAATGAGAAGTTCGTCGCCGTGAAAGTCGACCGCGAGGAGCGGCCCGACCTCGATCAGATCTACATGAACGTCACGCAGATGATGACCGGCCGTGGTGGCTGGCCGATGAGCGTCTTCCTCACGCCGGACCTCAAGCCGTTCTACGCCGGCACATACTTCCCCCCGACGGCGCGCGGCGGCATGCCGGGCTTCGACCAGGTGCTGCTCGCCGTCGACGACGCTTGGCAGAATCGCCGCGACCACGCCGAAGACATGGGCGATCAGCTCGTCGCCGAGCTCAAGAAGATGGAGCAGGGCAGCGCCGCGGCGCCGGCAGGCGAACTCAAGCGCGAACTGATCGACGCCGCCGTTGCGGCGCTGTCGCGATCATTCGACGCCACGTGGGGCGGCTTCGGCGGAGCGCCGAAATTTCCGCACCCGATGGACTTGCAACTTCTGCTCCGGCACTGGCGCCGCTCGGGCCGACAACAGTCGCTCGATATGGTCAAAAAGACGCTCGACCGCATGGCCGCTGGCGGCATCTACGATCACGTCGGCGGCGGGTTCGCCCGCTATTCCGTCGACGCACGTTGGCTGGCGCCCCACTTCGAGAAGATGCTCTACGACAATGCACTCCTCGCGACCACGTACGTCGAAGCCTGGCAAGCGACCGATGACGAGGACTACGCCCGCGTGGCCCGTGAAACGCTCGATTACGTGCTCCGCGACATGACCGACGCTGGCGGCGGCTTCTACAGCACCGAAGACGCCGACAGCGAAGGCGAAGAGGGCAAGTTCTATGTGTGGACGCCCGAGGAAATCGAAGCCGTTCTCGGCGAAGAGACGGGCGCCATCTTTGGGCGCGTCTACGACGTCACCGACGCCGGCAACTTCGAAGGCAAGAACATCCTCAACCTCCCAAAAACGCTCGCTCAATCCGCGATGATCCTCGGCATGCCCCTGGAGGACCTCCGCGATCTGCTTGCATCTTCACTTCAGAAACTCTTCGCCGCCCGCGAAAAACGCGTCCATCCCGCCAAGGACGACAAAGTGCTCGTCTCCTGGAACGGATTGATGATCGACGCGATGGCTCGCGCCGGCGCCGCCCTCGGCGAGCCCCGCTTCAGCGGGGCGGCGTCCCGCGCCGCCGACTTCATCCAACAAAACCTAATGCGTTCCGATGGCCGTCTGCTCCACACTTGGCGCACCGGCCAGGCCAAGCTTGACGCCTACCTCGACGACTACGCCTGCTTGGCCAACGGGCTCGTGTCGCTCTACGAAGCCACGTTCGATGCGGCGCGACTCGTGGAAGCAACCCGACTCGCCGATCTCATGCTGGAACACTTCGCCGACGAGAAAAACGGCGGCTTCTACTTCACCGCCGACGACCATGAGCAACTGATCGCTCGCAATAAGGAAATCGCCGACTCCAGCACGCCCGCCGCTAGCGCGATGGCCGCCATGGCGCTCGTGCGATTGGCCAAGCTCTCCGGCGAAAAGAAGTACCATGAGGCCGCGGAACGGGCGATCGCCGCTGCCGCCAGCCTGTTGAAGCAGGCCCCCACCGCCATGGGCCAAACGCTGCTGGCGCTCGACTTCCAGCTCGGCCCCACCTACGAGCTGGTCGTCGCGGGCGACCTCGCCGCGGCGGAGGTTCGCGCGTCGCTCATCGACCTGCGGCGACGCTTTCTTCCCAGCAAAGTCCTCGCCGCCGCCGCGCCGGACGCTCCGCCGCTCCTCGTCCCACTGCTCGTCGGCAAGTCGTCCGACGCCCCGACGCCGACGCTCTACGTCTGCGAAGGATTTACGTGTCAACGGCCCGCGAAGGGTCCCGCGGAGATTGCGGCGAAGCTCGATGAGCTAGCTAAAGAGAGGTAACCACGAAAGGCACGAAAAACACGAAAGGAGAGAACAAGGTTGTCGAGAGAGGAATGATCATGTCTACGGAACGGATCGGCTGAACTGCAATTGATAAATCTCGTTCGCCTTTTCGTGCTTTTCGTGGTTTCCCTCCGTTTCACTGCGCCCGCCGTTTGCCTGGCGGCGTTATGCCGTAGTCGCGCTGGTCGCGAAAGTCCCCGCCGTCGTCGACTCCGTTGGCCATCACGGAATAAATCAACCACCCGTCTTCCGTGAGCGTCGCTTTGAGCGGCCCGTCGGAAAACGGATCGGCGATCGCCGCCGCCGGCAGATCGAGTTCCTCCAAACCCGTCGCTTCGCGTTTCTCCATCGTCGCGAAGAGTCGGAACCTGTTAAACGCCCGCAGGGAACGTACGGCGGCGAGATTGCGTCCGTGCGCTTCAACCGTCGCGACCACGGCGGGCGCCAAGGAGTCGGCCATCACGCCGAAACTCGTCGGCTTTCCAAACTTCCCGCCGTCGCGCGCCTCCTTGCGGAAGTCGACCCATGGCCCATCGCTCGATGCGATCACGGCGGCCATATATTTTCCCGCGCCCGTGCCGACGCCCACGTTGAGCAGCGCGCCGAGCCCCAGCGGCCCGCTCTGCTCCTCCTGCGCCGTCAGCGTGAAGGCGCGCTCCGAGCGCAGCATGTGACCGAACGTCGCCGGGTCGTCAATGAGCGCCAGCTCGGCGTCGAGCGCCGTATGCGCCTCGAACGACACGCGCCCGGCGGCTAGCGCATCGTACAACTCGCGGATGGCGAGGCTCCGAACAGCCAGCGTCACCAGATACGCCACCATCGTCGGCTCGTTCTGGTGAAGCCGCGTCAGCTTCAGCAACTCGATGCCGCGCCGCACGGCGTCGTCGTGCTCGCCGTTAAGACTCAGCATCCGGATGCGCCACTCGAAAGTCCGCCCCACGCTGCGAAACCGCTGGATGCGCGGCAGCAACTCGTCGATAAATTGCGTCGAGTTCTTCTTAAAGTCGCCTCGTGAGACAAACTTCTCACACGCGGCCGCCCGTTGCAGGCCGGCGTCGAGTTCAGCGTACGGGTCCAGAATTTCTTGCATGACGGATGCTTGCTCCGCCGTGGGCGGCTCGCCGCGATTGGCCCGTTCGTCATACGCCAGACCCAAGGGCGTCTGGGAGAACCGACCGTAGTCGCCCGACCAGTTGTCCAGCAGGGCGCCCAGCGCTTCGATTTGCGCCGCAGCGTTCTCGGCGTCGGGAATGGCCGCCGGCGCCAGCTCGGCGATCGACCGCGGCCCATCGGCAACCTCAGCCGCCGCCGGCTTCGCAGCCGCGTCATTGGTCTCTTGCCCGCGCACCGGCCGCCCCGGCACGAACCCAATCGCCCCGGCGACGGTCATCGCCACGACGGCCCATCGAACAGACCTGGCCATCAATCCGATCCCTCCCACGACAACATTTACGGAATCCAAGTAGAGTTTGTAACCATGAAAGGTACGAAATGCACGAACTAGGAGATGTTCGCCTCCCGTCGGCTTGTCTCCCCTTTCGTGTCTTTCGTCCTTTTCGTGGTGATCTTGCGCGGAGAATTGCGGCGAGGCTGGCGCCTTCGCAACCCGGCGCCGATCCGCGATAATTCCGGTCATCCAGCCTCAAGCCTCAAGTCTCCAGCCTTTCCCCATGCCCGACCTCTATTTCCAAAAGCTGTTTGCCGACCGCATCGGCGGCGCCAACTACGGCAAGTCGACCGCCATTTATAAGTTCGAGAAGATCAAGCGGGCCAAACGCACCGCGTTGGCCGAGCACCCCCAGCGCAAACTGCTCGACTTCGGGATCGGCGAAAACGATGGCGTGGCCGACGAGCGCGTGCGCCGCGCGATGGTCGAAGAAATCGCAAGGAGCGAAAACCGCGGTTACGCCGACAACGGGCCGCCGGCGTTCAAAGAGGCCGTCACCCGCTTCATGCAGCGCGAATACGGCGTCGCCCTCGACCCAGTGACCGAGGTCAATCACTGCATCGGATCCAAGAGCGGCCTCGCCATTCTGCCTGCCGCGTTCATCAACCCCGGCGACGTGACGCTGATGACAGTCCCCGGCTATCCGGTGGCCGGCACGCTCACCACGTACTACGGCGGCGTGGTCTATAAACTGCCGCTGCTCGCAGAGAACAACTTTCTGCCGGACCTGGACGGCATCCCCGTTGACGTGCGGGCCAAGGCCAAGCTGCTGGTGCTCTGCTTCCCCAACAGCCCCACGGGCAAGACGGCGCCGCCGGAATACTACGAGCGGGCGATCGCGTTCGCCAGGAAGCACGAGATCGTCATCGTCCAAGACGCGGCCCATGCGCAGCTGTCGTACGACCGACCGCCCAACAGTTTCCTTTCGATCCCCGGCGCGAAGGACGTTGGCGTCGAAATGCACTCGATGTCGAAAGGCTTCGACATGATCGGCTGGCGGCTGGGCTGGCTGTGCGGCAATGCGACGATCGTCCGCGCGTTCGCCGACGTGAAAGACAACTGCGACAGCGGCCAGTTTCTCGCGATCCAGAAGGCGGCGATTCATGGGCTCGACGACCCCGAGATTCCCCGCCGCATTCGCGCGAAGTACAAGCGGCGCCTCGAAAAGCTCGTCACGACGCTACGCCGCTGCGGTTTCCAATGCGAGATGCCCGGCGGCACGTACTTCCTTTACACGCGGGCGCCGAAGGCCTTCACGGCCGGCGGACCCGGCGGCGGTGCGCTCGAATTCGAGAACGCCGAAGGCGTCAGCCAGTACCTCATCACGCAGCAGTCGATCTGCACAGTGCCGTGGGACGACGCCGGGCCGTTTCTGCGGTTCAGCGTTACCTACGAGGCCGACGATGAGGCGGCGGAAGACGCCCTCATGGCCGAGACCGAAGCGCGGCTGAAGAACATCGGACCGGTGTTCTAAACGACCGTCCGACGCCGCTTGCACGCCGCTAAACCAACGAGCGACGAAGCCATGATGGCGGCCGCGCCTGGCTCGGGCACGAGCGCGTGGGAAAACATCCATTCGTACATTGCCGGCGTGTTGTACACGCGGCCCCAAATGCCGTGGCCGCCCGTGTAGTACTCGGTGTACTGGAAGTCGACGCTGTTGCTCGCCGTATGGAAGTCGACGAAATCGCGCGGCCCGAGGTAAGTTGGCGCCGGCTCGCCATTAGCAGCCAGTACGCTATTCACCACGTTGCGACTGGTGACCACGTTGACCGTGCCGTCGTTGCGCGCGTGGAATGCCCACACCGCTTCGTCGAGTAAGCCGGCCGCCGAAAAGCCGCCCGCCGGCGCCACGGCACAGATCGGCACGCCCGCCGCAAATTGGTCGCCGTAGTTGTGCAGCATATTCCACGTGCCGCCGCCGCCCATCGACAGGCCAGTCACGTACAGGCGGCGCTCATCCACGTTTCGCTCGGCCTGCGCTCGATCGATCACTGTCATCACGCGGCCGTTGACCGTCGCGTTGGCCCAGCCGGAATTCGTCTGCGGTGCGTAGAGAAACGCTCCGCGACGCTTGGCCTCGGCAAGCAAATTATCGATGTTGCTGTTCACCTGCAGCGAATTGTTCACGCCCGATTCGCCGGCGCCATGCATGAACAAAATGAAGGGCCGCGGCACGGCAGGGTTGCTCGTTGCTTCGGGCGGCACGTAGAGCCGCCCCGGCAAGAGCAAGCTGCCTGCGTCGTTGCGCAGCGAAAAGTCAACGAAGTCGTTGAGGTTCGCCGCCTTCGCTCGAAGGCCGCATGCGAGCACCACAAGCAAACCGACAAACGCTCCGCGCAGCATTGTCATCGCCCCCTCACGACAAGTTCCACAGAATAGGCGCCGGCCAGCACGCCGCCCCCGAACAAGGAGTGGCGACGGCCGCCAATCTGTGCATCATTTTAGGGGGCGCCGGCGACAAATCACAACCTGGCGCCGCATTGGACGCTCCAGTTGTGTTTTGCCGGGTTTTTTTGCGACGCCTACGCGTTCGCTAGGGCGTCACCGCATCATCCGCCGCCCGCGTCAATTGGCTGGCAAAGTCTTTCGGGTCGACGTCGCTTCGGAATGTCCGCACCGAGCCGTCGCACATGCCAACCACAAAGTTGCCCCGCCGCGGCAGCTCGTTGCTCCGTTTGACCGCCGCCAACGGGTCGGCAAAATCGACCTCCCAATCTTCGGGCTTGGTCCAGATTACCGCCCGCGTTGGAATCGCCTCGACGGTCAGAATCGTCATCGCGGTCCCGTCGCTGATCTCCGAAAGCTTGGTTCCTTCGCGACGGTCAAAGACCGTGCCGGCGCCGCTGGGAACGACCGTCGTCGTGTGCCCGGCGCCGATGGCTCGCTGCACCGCTGAGTCGGGATCGGCGTAGATCTCCGGCATCCGCTCGACGAGCTTGCGGTTGTGCTCGCTGTCCCACGGTTCGTCATGGCGGAACTCGTCGTACAGCTTCTGCAACTCCGGCCGATCCGGCCGATCGAGATACGGCAGCAGTTGCACGCGCCAGCTCAAGAGCGGCTTGCCGGTGCGGTCATAAGTGGCCGCCGCGGGGAACGACTTGTGCTGAGCTTCGTAGTTAAACATCGCCAGTGCGATGTTCTTGAAATTGTTCATCCGCTTTGTGCGGTTCGCCGCCTCGCGTGCGGAGTCGACCGCCGGCGCCAACATCGTTCGCGCCGCGTCGACTTCCGCCTGGTCGTCGCCCAGCGTCAGGCTGAGCCGCGCACCCTCGACCGTCGGCTTGAGCAGCGGCACGAGCGGCAACAGCGCGGCGGCTCGCGCCTTGTGGTCCGGCGGGCCGCTCACCATTTCGACCATGCACAGTCCCTTGAGGAGCTCGAGGCCCTTGGTCGTCGCCTGTTCGAGGGTCGCGGCGGCCGTCGGCTCGGCAGCCTCGACGGTGAACGACAGCGTCGAGTCCGGCGGCAGCTTTACCAGGAACCCCGCCCACTTCACGCCGTCGGCCAAGAGCTGTCCATTGATTTCCGAAAACGGCGCTGGCAGCGTGGGAAACATCTCGCGCAACACGCGCCGACTGTCGGCATCGCCCAGCGCAACAAATCCCGCGTCCGCCGCCGCCAGCACGTTCAATGTCGCTTGCGTTTCCGCGCTCGGCTCGCCCGCGGCCGACGCCTTGAGCTTCGCCAACTGTTCCAGCGTCGGGGCGCCGAGAATCCTATTGTCGACAACTTCGAGCTGCTGCGGCAAGGTCTTCGAGAAGTCACCGCCAAGTCGTTTTGTTCGCGCGTCCGCTAATCGTGGTCTGAGCCACTCGACGACCCGCTGCGGATCGCCGTCGACTTCGATCACCCACGATGGCCCGCCGCTGCCCAAGTCGCTCATTCGCAGCAGCGCGACGGCCTGTTTCGCCCCCAGCTTGACCAACTCGGCGAACGACGCTTGAACCGCCTCCGCCTTCTCCAACGCAGCTGCGTGCTGCTGCGGCCCGAGCCCCCAGCGTTCCGCCTCGGCCAGGATCGCGGGAAAGTCGACCTTCGTGAGATCGACGGCGCCCACGGCCACCACGTCGGCCGACACGTAACGCGCCGCAGCTCCCATCTCCGCCGCCCGCGCGTGGGCGCCGGCCGCCGCAACCAGAGCCACGAACCCCGCCGCCCAACGCCACTTCAACCCGAGCATGTGTGTTCTCCTGTTTAAAGGGCCAGGGTGATTTCGATCCGCCACGCAACGCCCGGGAAGCCGTCGCTAAACGGCAGCTCCAACACGCCGACGTCGTCTTTCCGTTCGTAGCGATACGCCTCGCCCGTCGCCGGATTCTCTGGCAACGGCACGGCCGTGATTTCCGCGAGCGACGCCGGCAGCTCGCCCGTCGCGGCCGCGTGCATGCGAATCGCCTCGACGGTTTGCAAGGCGCCCAACTGCCATCCCAGGCGTTCCTGGGCGTTGCGAGCGGAGCTTAGCGCCGGCACAAGCAACTGGGCGATCATTCCGCCGTAACCCGCGTCCAGCTTGCCGCCTTTGAACTGCGTCTCGGCGGCCGGCGCCATCAGCCGCGCCGTCCGATACGGCACATACCACCACTTCTCGAACTCATCAGCGACGCGGCGATACTCGCGGGCGGCGTCGATGGCGATGACCTGACCGACCGGCATCCGCTCGATGTCATCGGGGTTCATGCCCGAATCGATCAGTCGCTGCTTGGCCGGGCCGTATGAAACGGTGGCGAACGTCGCCGCCGCGAGCTGCCCCTTCACGCCACCGCTAATGCCGATGGCCTGTTCCCCGCCGACCGAGTGCAATTGATGCAGCGCGTCGCCGAGCAGCCGGGCCCATTCCTCGGGCGAATGGTCGACGCGTTCTGCGTCGATCATGAACGGGAACACCCGCATGCCGCCCGACATCTCGAACTGCACCGCCGGCCGCAGATCGACCAGCGGCCGCGGTAGCTCGGCCAAGGCCCAATAGAGATTCGGCGAGTTCTTTGCCCCGCATAGCTCCAAGACCGCGAGATTGCCCATCATTGCTTCGGCCACGCCCACCAGGCCGCAGACCAGCAGCGGCTCAGCCGACACGTCGCGAGCCATTTTGTAATTCACTCGCATCATGGCGAGGGCCTCGTCGTACCGGCCCTCGGCGACCGCCAGCCGCGTCTGCAGCAACAGCGCACGAGAAAGCTGCCGGCTCTCCTGAATCTCTGGCAGTACGAACCCAATCAAGTCGAGTCCGCGGATATCGTCGAGCTGCCAGTCCCAGCGGCAGTCCCGGCGAAGCGCAGCCTCGCGCAGTTGCTTGACGACGGCGCCATCGAGCGCTGCCGACGCCTCGCGCAGCTTGTCGAGCGGCAGTTCCGCCTGCGGCGTCTGGAAGTCGTACCACTCGTCGTAGGCCTCGCCGAACTTGTCCCGCTGCGACTTGTAAACGGCGGGGTTCGCCATCAACGCGCGATAGTAGAACGACGCCGCGTTGCCCCGCTTCAGCTCGGACTCCGGCGTGAGCAGTCGATATTTGAGCGCCGGCTCGGGCGCCGCGGCCGGCGTCACCGTGAGCTTGTAAACCGTCAAGGCCCCATCGTCGGTTTGCTGTTCCTCGACGACCATCTCGGCCCGCAACGGACGACTGGCGACCAGGGTCAGCGTCAGCGCGGCGATTCTCCACACAGAATTCTTCATATCGCCTGATCTCCCGATTTGGTCCCCGGCGCGTCGCCTGGCTCGGCCGGCGCTTTCCGAAGACTCGTGGGCAAAAGTTCTTCCAACAAACTCGCGGCTGTGGCGGTCGGACTCAGTCCGATTCCCAAGCTGGCTTCCGTCGGCGGCAGGATCGGCTCCTCCGGCCGGGGTTGTCGGGTACGTTCGACGTTGTCCCACAGCGACGCCGAGGCGACATGGCGATTGACGAGCGACATCACGTCGAACCCGCCGCGAACAATGCGCGGAGTCGTACGCGGGTTCGATGGTTCCGGCGTCGGCGTCGCGTCGGCGATTTGTTGAACTGTGTTTGACGGCTGGCTGTGCGGCGCCAGCGACAGCGTCACCGCGACTGCCAGGGCTGCCGCGAGCGCCGCGCTGGCAGCGGACCATGCGGCAATCGTGGCGCGGTCCGTCGTGCGAGACACAAGAGTCGCCGCAACCGTCTCCCGGCCCTGCTGTGCTTCGCACGCGGCCCAGCCGGCGCGGTACAGCAGTTCGTCGCGGTTGATCGCGGAGGCTGCCAGCGGCTGGCCGGCCAGGCGGGCTTCGCACGCGGCGAGTTCGTCGGGCAATCTCAGTTCGTCGGACATTGTTTTGGCTCCCAAATCAGGCGGAGCTGCTGGAGGGCTTGCACGTAATGCCGCTGGGCGGCGCTTTTCGATCCCCCGACCACGTCAGCAATCTCCTGCCAGGCGAGTTGGCCCCATACTCTCAGGACGACGATCTCGCGCGCCGTCGGCTCGAGCGTCGCCAGCGCGTCGGCCAGTTCCGCGCTTGCCCCCGAACCCGCGCCACTGCCCGGGCCGCTGAAGCGACCCTCGCCGCTGCCCGCGGCCCCATGCTCGACCGCCGCTTGCTCGTGAGCCGTTCGCCGCCGGGCGGCCCGCGAGGCGTTGAGCGCCCGGTTCCGCACGACGCGGTACAACCACGCCGCCGGGTTGTCCGGCGCCTGTGGTTGCCGGGCCAGCTCGATCAGCGCCTCCTGCACGCAATCGTCGGCGCTCGCCGTCCACTGCGCGGCATACAGCCCCAGGGCCGCCGCGTGGCGGTCGAACAGCTCGGCCAATTGCTCAGGCCGAATGGGCTGACGTGCGTCGACCGGCTGCGGCATGGGGCGTTCCAAGTGGTCGCTTCAGAGAGAAGACACCGCTGGGGGGCCCACCTTCCCAGCGTCGCGGCGAAGGGCGACGCGCGTCACCGCGTCACGGGCGCCACCATAGATGGTCTAAAGTGGTGTGAGGGGTCGGAGCCGTGTTTTCGCGGGTTTTTCGCCATAGATGGTCTAAAGTCGGCGCCGGAGTGCGGGATTCAAAGAATAAGGACTTACGACGATTCGGTTCTTCCCTTCTCTGTGCCCTCTGCGTCCTCTGTGGTGAATCCGGTCGTTCGCCGGGGCGGGCAAATCGCTTTGGCATTGGCGACGCGGGGAGGCTATAATCGCCCGCGTGGCCCGGCGGGCGCTGTGGGGGCGCTTGGGCCTGTGAGATTTGAGCAGTGATCGTCGGAACGAGTTCGACGCCTGCGCGGCTAGCCGTCGCGCTGCGCCCCACATTCTGGCTCTTGGCTTGCGCCGCCCCGTTCTGGGGGCGGTTGGCATTTCTCTTAAGCACCCTGCTGCGGCGTGCCTCCAATCCCCCTCCCTTGCAGGGAGGGGACGGGGAAGGGATTCGCAACCGCTGCGTCGCTTCGGTCGATGGGCGGTACGCGTTCGTCGGCAGTCCCTCCCCTAGCCCCTCCCTTCAAGGGAGGGGGGATTCACGCCTTTCTTCTGGGATTTTTCGGCCGGGTTCGGCCGTGCGGTTTTATTCCGTTTCATTCTTTTTCTCCCTGTCCCAGAAGAGGCTCTCGCCATGTCACGCAACCGAAAGGCGCACGCTCGTGCGCGGCGCTCCGCCGCCGCGCGGAATACCCCTCCCATCAAGGGAGGGGCTCGCTTCGGATCTGCTAAATCGCTTGCGCGCCGGCTGCACTGCGAGCGATTGGAAGACCGCCGGCTGCTGGCGGTCGTGACCGTCGATACGGTCGACGACACGATCGACTTTGACGACGGTTACACCTCGCTCCGTGAAGCGATCTTCGCGACGAATACGGTGCCCGGACCGGATGAAATCCGCTTCGACCCGGCGCTGTTCACCGCTGCGCCGCGCACGATCCTGCTGACGCACGGCGAGCTGGCGATCACGGACTCGCTCACGCTCACCGGCCCCGGCGCCGAGCTGCTCACGATCGACGCCAGCGGGAATGATCCGACGCCGGATCGAAACAATGGGGACGGCAGTCGCGTGTTCCTTGTCGATGATGGCGGCGACTCGTTCGCAAGCATTACCATCGACGGTCTGCGGCTTTCCGGCGGCGATCTGCGGCTTTCCAGCGGCGATTTCAGCAATTATGGCGGAGCGATTCGGAGCGTTGAAAACCTCACAATCACACGATCTGTGATCTCGGACAACTCCGCATTCGGCGGCGGCGGAGTTTACCAGAGGACGGGCATGCTGAGCGTCGCGGACTCGATCTTCAAAGACAATCGCGCCGCAAAGGGCGGCGGCATCTACAACGTTGTCAGCGCGGTTACGCTCCAGCAATCGGATCTCCGGGATAACATGGCAAGTCGAGCGGGAGGGGGCATGTTTAGTTCCCATTCACCGCTAACCCTTGTTGGCGGAACAATCAGCGGGAACTCCGCGCTAGCCGGCGGCGGACTCTACCTCTACAACAGGACGCCATCGGCTGATCCGTACAAGATCACGATTACCGGCGCGACTATCAGCAACAATACCGCCATGACATCTAGCGGAGGCGGAATCAGGCACCGAGGCTCGAATCGACCGACTGCGCCTCCAATAGAAGTTCGCGCGTCCACGATCACCGGAAACAAGGCCGCATCTCAAGGCGGCGGCGTCTATTTTGAGGGCTATCCGGTCATAATCGCAGACTCAATTATCAGCGGCAACTCTGCTGGCGGCATCGGTGGCGGGGCGTATCTCTTCAGCGTTTCGGCGACCGTCGAGCGATCGGTCATTACTCAAAACTATGGCGCGGGAGGTGGAGCCGGTCTTTACTTTCGCGGCAGGCCTTACACCGTCGATGGAGTTGTCCAACCCTCGTTTTCCGTTAACTCATGCACCATCAGTGGGAACACAACGGCTGATAACGCGGTGACTAGCGGCGGCGGCATCTGTTTCAGTGGTGCGAACGGCTACCCTACCGCAGTGATTAGTCAGTGCGTCATTAGCGAGAACTCAGCGTACTTTGGCGGCGGGGTTATTTTCCGCGGGTTCCGTCAAAACTGCACGATGTATATTTATGATACGTTGATTACCAGAAATCATGCCGACCGCGGAGGCGGCATTTACAGCTTCAATGATGTCATCATCGAATCGAGCACTGTAAGCGGCAATTCAGCGCGGATCGTCGGAGGCATTCAAGGGAGGCAGCTTCTCCTTCGTCACTCCACCGTGACTGGAAATTACGCTTTGCCCGACGCCGGTTCGGAATTTTTCGCTGGCGGCGTGGAGGCTGGGAATACTCGTCTCGATCACGCGATCGTGGCCGGAAATCTCAGAGCGTCCGGCGCCGCAGGCGACCTTGGCGGCGATGTTGACGCCATGTTCAGTTTGATTGGCAGTAATAGCCGAACGAACCTCGCCGAGACGCCTGTCGGCTCGCCGGACGCCAATGGCAATCTCATTGGCGGGCCGGTGCATGGGGTGATTGATCCGCTGTTGGGTCCGCTGGCAGACAATGGCGGGTCGACGCTGACGCATGCGCTGCTGCCGGGGAGTCCGGCGATTGGGGCGGGGGACGCGGCGCTGCGGCCCGGCGTGGGCGCGACGCCGGAGTTCGACCAGCGCGGGGCGCCGTTCTCGCGCGTCGTGGGCGCCCGGATCGACATCGGCGCCGTCGAGCAGACGGGCGTGCCGTTTGTCGTTGATACGCTGGTTGACGAAAGCGACGGCGACTATCGCCGCGGCGATCTGTCGCTCCGCGAGGCGATTGAGTTGGCCAATGCTCAGCCGGGGGCGGATGTGATCGTGTTCGATCCGGCGCTCTTTACTGCCGGCCCCGGCACGATCCTGCTGACGCACGGCGAGCTGGCGATCACCGAGTCGCTGACGCTCACCGGCCCCGGCGCAGCGCTGTTGACGATCGACGCCAGCGGGAACGATCCGACGCCCGATGTCAACGACGGCAACGGGAGCCGCGTGTTGAACTTTGCTAGCGCGGCTCCGACGCTACATAGGCTCACAGTGACCGGTGTGCGCCTCACGGGCGGAGATGCCGCAGTCGCAGGCGGCGCGATCTCAGCGAACGCTCCGCTGACATTGGAGCATGTGATCATCGTGGACAATTCTGCGGCGCGCGGAGGAGGGATCTCGGCAACAGCACTCACACTGAGAGCCAGCGAAGTAAGCGGCAATGCTGCGACTTACGGCGCGGGCCTTTACGCATCCAGCGGAGATCTGCTGGTCGAAGATACGGTCATGAGCGGGAATATCGCCGAGCAACGCGGCGGCGGGATCTACACTCGATCGCTCAACATGAGGTTGTCCAACGTGACAATCGTCGGCAATAAGGCTGGTAATGCGGGCGGAGGGATTAATCACATGCAGGGGCTTGGAAGAAGTGAAATTCGCAACTCACTTTTCGCCAACAATGATGCGCTTCTTGGTGGTGGGGGTATCTATTGGCAGGGCGGTGAGATTCTGATCTTCCAAACGCAAGTCTCGGACAATCGAAGGGGAGGCGGACTCTATCTGCAGAGTCACAAGGCCGTTATCGATAGTTCGATAATCTTGTCGAATCGGGGGCGCAGCGGCGGGGGCGTAAATCACACGGGACAGTTGGAGGTCATCGACTCGCTCATTTCTGGCAATGTCGCCACTGGATCGGGTGGGGGCATCCTCAGCGGCAATCTCACAATTCGGCGGAGTACCGTTTCCGGCAATTCGGCGGGCGTGCTGGACGCTCCACGCGTCGGCGAGGAGTTCCCAGTCGTGGGCGGAGGTATTTCCGCGGCGACGCTGATGATGGAGGCTTCAACGGTCTCGAATAACTTTGCCGCCGATGCTGGCGGCGGCGTCCATGTCTCCTCGTCTGGATCCACGATTATCAACAGCACCATTACCGGCAATTCCGCCAATCAGGGCGGAGGCGTCTATGGCCGTTACGGCGCGCTGGTGTGGATCCTCAATTCGACGGTTACCGAAAACTCGGCGGTAACACACCGCGGCGTTGTAGGTCGGGGCGGGGGCGTTGTTGCGCCACGGCTCCTCATGCGGAATTCGATCGTGGCCGGCAATCATTCCAGCGGCTTTGGGCCGGATGCGTCGAGTCCGATTTCGTTTGTCCGGTACAGCATGCTGGGCGACAATAGCGGCGTCGCTGGGCTGGCGGAGGCGCCGGTCGGCGCGCCCGATGAGCGAAATAGTCTCATTGGCGGGCCGGTGCATGGGGTGATTGATCCGCTGCTGGGGCCACTAGCCGACAACGGCGGGGCGACGCTGACGCACTCGCTGCTGCCGGGGAGTCCGGCAATTGGGGCAGGCGGTTTCGAGTTTCCAGCCCCGATGTTCACGACCCCGGAGTTTGATCAGCGGGGGGCGCCGTTCACGCGTGTGGCCGGGGCGCGGATTGATATCGGGGCGTTTGAGGCGCAGGCCGAGGGCGGGGCGCTCAACGCCGACTTCGATCTCAACGGGCTGGTCGACGGCGGCGATTTTCTCGCGTGGCAGCGGAATGTGGGGCGGGCGAGCGGGGCGACGATTCGACAGGGCGATGCGACGGCGGATGGGGATGTGGAGGGGAATGATTTGGCGGTGTGGCGGGGGAGGTTTGGCGGCGGGGACGCGGGGCTGTCGGCTGTCGGCTCTCAGCTATCGGCCAGAGGGGAAACGGCGGACAGGAATAAGGCAGCGGCCGTTGGCTTCGAGTGGTTGGCCGTTAGCCGCGACGCGGAGTCCGCGGAGCGGAGCGCGGGGGGCGAGGAACGTCGCGTCTCCGCGACGGCGGATCGATTTTCGGAGAAAATCGAGTACGTTGGCGAGTTTCTCCGAAACTTGCAGCCGCGTTTCGGAGAAACGCGGGTACATGGGGACATGCCCAAGGGGACGTGGGCATGGCACGCAGAAGAAGGCGACCGCACGACGGATGAATGGGATGCGGCGTTTGCGGAGTTCGGCGACGTGCTTCGTTCCGCATTTTGATTGGCGTCGATCTGCGGACGATTACGGAATGAACCGCTGATGGACGCGGATGAACGCTGATGGGAAGGAGGATGGATTCGAGAAAGCCTTTTTGGCCACGAAGTTGTTGTTTGATGGCCGAGGTCGGGAATCCCTCCCCTAGCCTGCGGCTCGGACTACCGCCCTGCGCTCGGTCGTCACTGGCGACCGTGCTCGGTTGCTCCCGTCCCTCCAAGGGAGGGGGATGATGACTCGATGAGGGCGATGAGGCGGTCGCAGCATTGGCGGACGAAGGCGGGGTCTTCGGCGCCGGCGTCGACTTCGACGACTTCGATTGTCTTGGGCAGGCTTTGCTTGATTGCGGCGTAGAAGCGCTTATCGCTTTCGGGGTTGCGCAGCGGGCCGCCTTCGACGCCGTAGCGGCTGGTGCCGCGCAGGGGGAGCATCATGACGGCTTTGCCTTTGGTGTGCTGCAGGCGTCGGCCGATTTCTCGGCCGACTTCTTCCAGTTCCTCCGCGCTCAGCCGCGGAGCGGCGATGATGGGGGAGTGGAACGTGTTCTGGTGGTTTTTGTATTTTTCGGGGAGCGTGTTGGGTTCGCTGAGGAAGATGCCGATGTGTTCGGCGCCGCCGGGGCAGATGACTTGCGGCAGGCCGAGCTTGCCGGCGGTGGTGAGGCGGTCGGGGCCGCCCGCGCGGAGGGCGTGGTGCAGCTCGTCGCTGATCTCGCCGAGGGCGTAGTCGAACACGCCGCGGATGAGGCCTTCGCGCATCATCTGCTCCATGGCGCGGCCGCCGGCGCCGACGGCGTGGAACAGGATCACCTCGTAGCCTTTGGACTCCAGGTAGTCGACGGCCACTTCGGCGCCCTTGGTGAGCACGCCGAGGTTGGTCATGCCGATGAGGGGCTTGTGCTCCTGGGGGAGAGGGACAGTCCCCTTTTGCTCCGCGGACTCCGCAAAAGGGGACAGTCCCTGGATTTGGGCCATGCCGCTGGCGGCGGCCGCGGCGTTGGCGAGCACGCGGCGCATGAAGGGGTTGAGCCCCAGGATGTCGCTGACCGAGAACATCATCATGATGTCCTTGATGCCGACGAAGGAACTGACGTCGCCGGCGGCGCAGGTGGAGACCATCAGCTTCGGCAGGCCGTAGGGGAGCGACTGCATGACGCTCGAGGCGCTGGTGGTGCCTTGCGTGCCGCCGAGGCCGATGACGGCGTGGGCTTTGTCGGCGGCGACCATTTCGCCGACGAGCTTCGCGGCGCCGCGGATCATGACGGGGGCGGCCTGCTCGCGCGACGGGGCGGCGAGGAGTTTTTCGAGCGTCGATCCGCCGGCGGCGGCGACTTGCTCGCGGGTCACGTCGGCGGCAATCGTCGGTTTGCCGACGACGCCCATGTCGACGAGCACGGCCTGGCAGCCGCTGCGCTCGATCTGCTCCTTGAGGAACTGCGTCTCGCGGCCCTTGGTATCAAGCGTCGAAAGCACGACGACGGACTTTGTCATTGGGAGAGGCCTTGAGATGAGGGAAAATTGAATGGACAGGATAACAGGATGGAGAGGATCGACAGGATCAGACAAGAATCAGATAGAGAGTCGGAATAGGAAAATGCCTGAAAAGAAAATATGAACGGCGATGCAAGTCGAGAGGTTGGGCTCCTCGATCTCTTTTTATCATCCTGTTCATCCTGCCCATCCTGTTATCCTGTCAATTCCACGTCACTTCGAGTATCGGAGAGAAGCGAAGCGTTTGCCGGCTTCGTAGACGGCTTTTTCGATGGGGAGGCGTTCGGTCGAGGAGCCGGTCCAGATGCCGTCGCAGGCGGCGTGGTCGAGCATGTACTGGGCGTCCTCGGGCGTTTCCATCGCGGCGCCGTGGGCGATGAGGATCACCTCGGGCATGATCTTCTTGAGCTTCGCGTTGACTTCCTTCG
The DNA here is from genome assembly GCA_044867485.1 of Lacipirellulaceae bacterium. Classification (GTDB taxonomy): domain Bacteria; phylum Planctomycetota; class Planctomycetia; order Pirellulales; family Lacipirellulaceae; genus Lacipirellula. The sequence continues at coordinate 17,443 of JBIOVA010000268.1, forward strand.
ACCGGGCGGCGGTCTCGTCGATCGTCTCGCCCGAGTCGTAGCCGATGCGGCCGCCCTTGGTCGTGCCGGCGTGATAGCAGAACAGGTCGGGCCGCGCGTCCGTGACCATCTGCACGCTGTCCTCCTCGGTGAACGCGACGCCGACGGTGACCATGCCCAGCTCTTCCTTGGCGAGCTTGAGCATGGCGATCTCGTTCTCGAGCGTGACGCCGCACTTGCGGAGCACTTTGTAGATGTTGCTGTTGTGGTCGATGTAGCTGACCGAGGGGCCAATGTTCGAGACGCTCATGCAACCCAGGGCCTTGATTTGCTCGAGGAACGAATGCATGTCGCGCAGCGGGTCGTTGGCGTTGATGCACATGCAGACGAAGGCGTCGCCCTTCATCGCCGGGAGAATGTCCTCCTGCGTGTTGCGGAAGACTTGCTCATTGGCGTTGAGGATCGGCCACATCATGGCCATCGTGCCGAGGCCGTTGGCCCGCAGGCGGGCGCCGTGGAACGTGTTGACGCAGTCGGCGCCGGCTTCTTCGAGCATGCGGGCCACGAGGCCGCTGGCGGCGCTGGAGATGAGCACGGGCGTGCGACTTTGGACTTTGGCTCGTAGTTTGGCGAGAATTTTTTCGCGTGTGGTGCGCGGAACGATCACGGGGCTTCCTCGAACATAAGTGGACCTGATGGCCGTGGGACGAGTCGTGTATCATATCACGACCTTGGCCCTTGCCACACCCGCCGAGGTTCGTCACCCCGAGGTCCGACGAGGAGTCCGGCATGTCGACATCGGCCGGACTTCTCGGCGGACCTCGACGTGACAAGATTCAGAACAGTAACAATTGCCCGCAACGGTCTATGTCTCAACTCGCGGTGATTTTCGACGTCGACGGCGTGCTGACCGATTCGTACCGGCCGCACTTTTTGAGTTGGCAGCGGATGTTCGGCGAGCAGGGCGTCGAGTTCACCGAGGAGACGTTTCGCGGCACGTTCGGCCGCACCAATCGCGACATCCTGTTGGAGCTGTACCGCGGCGATGTGACCGAAGAGCAGATCGTCCAGTGGGGCGATCGCAAGGAAGTGCTCTACCGCGAGATCATCACCGAGCGATTCGAGCCGATTCCCGGCGCGGTTGAGCTGATCGACGCGCTGGCCGCCGCGGGCTTCACGCTCGCTGTCGGCTCCTCGGGCCCGCCGGAGAACATCCGCGTGACGCTCGACAAGCTGGGCCGAGCCGACCGCTTCGCGGCGATCGTCACCGGCGCCGACGTGGTCCGCGGCAAGCCGGACCCGCAAGTATTCTTGCTCGCCGCGGAGAGGCTGGGCGTGCCGCGGTCTCGCTGCGCCGTGGTGGAAGACGCACCGCAGGGCGTGGAAGCGGCCAATCGCGCGGGGATGGCAAGCATTGGGCTGACGGGTACGACGACGCGGGAGAAGCTGGCGCACGCCCGCATGGTCGTTGATCGGCTAAGCGTCCTCTCGCCCAAGGACATCGCCAGTTTGATCGGCGACCGCTAGGCGTCGCTTTCTGACGGCGTGAGGCCCAGCACGATGTCGAATTTCGCCGCCAGCTCGCCAGCTTTGGACTCGGGCAACGGCTGGAAGTCGATCGTCACCGACTCGCGCTGCTTCGCATCGCGGATGCTGCGGTAGATGCCGTCACGCTCGTTGCCTGGCTGGTCCTTGACGTACATCTGCGTCGTGAGCACGCGCTGGCCGCCGCGGCTGATCGCGAAGTGGATGTGCGGCGTCCGGCCGGGGTAGGGCACCGGCTTCACTGTGCGGAAGTAGTACTCGCCGCTCGAGCCGGTGAGAAATCGGCCGTAGCCCTGGAAGTTGGCGTCGCGGCGCTCGCCGGCGCTCTGCGAATGGAGGTACACGCCGTTGCCGTCGACCTGCCAGATTTCGACGACTGCGTTCCGCAGCGGCGCGCCGTCGGCGTCGAGAATGCGTCCGCCGAGGTGCGTGATTTCGCCGACGGCGGAAGTGAGCGCGTCGTTGATGATGATCAAGTCGTTGTCGGTGTCGAGCGGCAAGTGGTCGGGGTAGAACGGCCCCTCGGTCGCGGCCGGCGTCAGGGTGAGCGCCTCGGCAAACGCGCCCGGCGCGGCGAAGGCCGCGGCGCCAAATGCCAGCCCGCGCACAAATCCGCGGCGGTTGAGGTTGGAATCAAATGGCGACATGACATGCTCCTGCGTGAAATGGCAATGCGACTCGACAACCGGCTAACGTGGCGCTGATCTCCGGCGGCGATTTTCAGTCTACCGCCGGTTCGTTGCAACGTACAACACGAGCCCGGCCGCGACCGGCGCTGCTCCGGCGAGGGCCAGCCAGCCGGCGTAATCGAGGCTGCTGTCCAGCATGTAAACGCACGTGGCGCAGAAAAGTAGCGGCGTTAGCGGAAAGAGGGGCGCCTTGAACGGCCGCTCGCGGCGGGGGTCCCGCACTCGGAGGACAATCAGCGCCGTCCCGGTCGCCAGGAACAGCAGCCAAAACACAGGCGCCGTGGCGGCGAGCAGCGTTTCGAAGCCGCCGAAGTAGCGGTCCCACGGCACGCCGCCGACGCCGATCGCGCGAAACACAGCGTCGATGGCCGCCTGTCCGCGCTGGGTTCCCACGGCCAGCACCATCGCGAGGGTGACGCCCGCCTGCGCGGCCAGCGCCGGTCGCGGCGCCCCGCGGCCCTCCTTCCAGCCGCCGAGCCACGCCATGACGCGGTGATCGGCGCCGAGCACCGCGAACACGCGGGCGCCCGCGAGCACCATGCCGTTGATGGCGCCGAGGGCAGAGATCATCACCAGCGCGCTCACCGCCTTGCCGCCCCAAGGACCGACCGCCGCTTCGAGCACATCGGTCGCGGGGGTGATCGACTTGCGCGCACCTGCGAAACCGAGCGTCGCCAGATAGGCGGCGTTCACTGCGAGGTAGATGACAGTCACCGCCGCCACGCCGCCGATGATTGCCAACGGCAGATTGCGGCGCCGATTCTGCACTTCCGAGGCGACGAACGCCGCGTCGTTCCAGCCGCCGTAGGCGTAGAGGACGAGGACCATGGCGAGGCCGAAGGAGATCGCGTCGGACGCCGGCGAGGCCGCTTCAGCGGCTGGGAGCGCGACGGTTGATTGTGCCTCGACGTTCGCCGGGGTCGGGGACGACGTGTTTGCCGGGGTCGGGGACGACCCGGCTCGCTCGGTGGAGTGCGAAGTTGCGGCGAACCAGGCGCTGGCGAGGATTACGCCGGCGATGCCCGTTACCTTTGTCGCCGTGAGCAAGTTCTGCGTCCATTTGCCCGCGCGCACCGTCCAGCCGTTGAGCAGCGACATGCCGACGATCGACGCGACCGCGAGCCACACGGCGGCGCCTTGGTCGAGTTTGAACAATCGTACGCCGTAGTCGCCGAAGGCGTAGGCCATTGTCCCCACGCTGGCGGTGAAGACGGCGGTGAGCTGCGCCCAACCGAACAGAAACCCCGCCCAGCGGCCGTAGGCGCGGGTGAGATATTCGTAGTCGCCGCCGGTGCGCGGGTACGTCGTGGCCAGCTCCGCGTAGCACAAGGCGCCCACGAGCGAGAGCACGCCGCCGAGCGCCCACGCCGCCAGCGCCTGCCACGGTCCGGCGGTGTTCTGAAACACCATCGGCGAGCTACGGAAGATCGCCGTCCCGACGACGATGCCGATGACGAGGCTCACGGCATCCCACAAGCCGAGCGACGAGCTCTGCGCATCGCGCACGGGCACGTCGTCGCTGCGCACCGTCGCATCGTTGGGCGTGTCGTGGGCCATCGCGAAGTCAACCTATCCGGCCGTGCCGCCACGGAAAAGAGCGCGGTGACATTGCGTTCCACGCTCAGGACAAGTTGAATGGAAGCGCCGTTCGCATGGCACGCTGCGGCGGCCCCCAATGCTCCACCCGGGCCCCGCCATGCCCCAAAATCACGCCTCGTCTCCGGCCCCGGCAACAACGCCGCCGCGACTGCTATCGCTCGACGCGTTTCGCGGGCTCACGATCCTGGCGATGATCCTGGTCAACAATCCGGGCACGTGGAGTCACATGTACCCGCCGCTGGCGCATGCGGAGTGGTTTGGCTGGACGCCGACGGATTTGATCTTCCCGTTCTTCTTGTTCATCGTCGGCACGTCGCTGGCGTACTCGTTGCGGAAGTACCGCGAAGGCGCCGTGATCTCGCCTGCAGTTTACGGACGCATCGCCCGTCGCACGCTGGTGCTCGTGGCGCTAGGGCTCGGCATGGGAATCGTCGGTCAGTTGTTCGATCTCTGGTTCAAGGGCACGCCGTTGCACTTCGACACGCTGCGGTTCCCCGGCGTGCTACAGCGGATTGCGCTCGTGTATTTCGCCGCATCGCTTATGGTGCTGCACATCGGCGTGCGCGGGCAAATGGTGATTGCCGGCGCCTTGCTCGTCGGTTACTGGGGCCTCTTGCACTGGTTGCCGAATCCGCACGACGCGGCCGCTAACTCGACGCCCGCCGGCAACGTGGTCCGCATGGTCGACAACGCGCTGGTTGGCGCTAGCCATCTCTACACGCAAGGGCAAACAGAGAAGACCGACCCTGAGGGCTTGCTCAGCACGCTGCCGGCGATTGTGACGGCGCTGTTGGGCTATTGGGTTGGGCTGCTCGTTCAGCGGCGCAGCGTGAATTGGAACACCGTCGGCGCCCTCATTGCTCTTGGCGCCGCGTGCGCCGGCGTCGGCATGGCGTGGGGCTTGGCGTTTCCCCTTGGCAAGAAACTGTGGACCAGCAGCTTCGTGCTGTTGACGGGCGGGTTGGCGACGGTGATTTTCGCGGGCGCCCTCGCGAAGTTCGACGTGCTGGGCTGGCGGCGGCTCGCCTGGCCGTTCGAGATCGTCGGCGTTAATGCGATTTTTGTGTTCGTCGCCTCAGGACTGGTCGCCCGCTTGCTGGGCGCCATCCCCGTCAAGCTCGCCTCCGGCGATATGACGTCGGTGCACAATTGGATTTATGCGACTTGCTTCCGCGATCCCATCCTCGCTCATGTGACGACCGATGAGCGACTCGCCTCGCTGGCGATGGCCCTGGCGACCGTCGCCAGCTGGTGGATCATCCTGTGGCTCATGTCCCGCAAAGGCTGGTCTGTCCGCGTGTGATAGCGTCGTTCAGAGGGAACTCACCACAGAGTGTACAGAGCTATGTATTTCAAGCACTTCATTTTTCAGTCCTTTCTCTGTGCCCTGTGTGTCCTCGGTGGTGAAAGTCTTGCCCGTGCCCAATTGCCGGATGAGCTGCGCGTGTTGACGTACAACATCCATCACGGCGAGGGCGTCGACGGCCAGATTGATCTGGGGCGGGTCGCCGCGGCGATCAAAAGCGTGAAGCCCGACGTCGTCGCGGTGCAGGAGGTCGACCAGGGGACGGCGCGCACCGACCGCGTCGATCAACCCGCGGAGCTCGCCCGCCTGACCGGCCTCAAGTGCATCTTTGCCCGCAACATCGACCACGACGGCGGCGGCTACGGCACGGCCGTGCTCACGCGGTTGCCGGTGAAGGGCGTCGAGCAGCATCGGCTGCCGTCGCACTATGCCGGCGAGCAGCGGGGCGTGCAAGTCGTCGAACTTGGCGCCGGCGACGCCACGATCGTGTTTTTCGCCACGCACCTCGACTATCGGCCCGACGACGGCGAACGGCTGGCGTCGGTCGAAGAGATCAGCGCGCTGGCCGCGCCGTTTGGCGACAAGCCGATGATTCTTGCCGGCGATTTGAACGCGAATCCCGAGAGTGCCGTCATGCAGAAGCTTGCCGCGGCGGGCTGGCAACGGGCGAACGTCGAACCGTTGTCGACGTATCCCGCCGAGGCGCCGGCGAAACAGATCGATTTCATTCTCGTGCAACCGCCCGATCGTTGGCAGACCGTCGAAGTCCACGTGCTTGACGAAGCGGTGGCGTCGGACCACTGCCCGTTGTTTGCGGTGTTGAAGCGCACACACTTAGCCCCCGGTCAGTGACCGGGGGCTAAATGGCGGACACCGACTCGTGCCGTTTGGTCATCAGCGACACGAGCACCAGCGTGGCGAAGCCCAGCGGGATCGTGACAATCCCTGGCTGGCTGAACGGCATCGGTGCGTCGGCCGCAGCGAGGCCGAACACCTTCTCGTACGTCTCGCCGCTGAGCAGAATCCACGCCAGCGAGCTTGCCATGCCGACGAGGATCGCGGCAATGACGCCCTGCCGCGTTGTGCGGCGCCAGAACAACAGCATCACCAGCGCCGGCAGATTGGCGCTGGCCGCCACGCTGAACGCCCAACCCACGAGGTAGCTCACGTTCAGCTCCTTGAACAGGATGCCGAGCACGATGGCCACAACGCCGACGCCGACCGACGCGATTTTCGCGATGCGCACGCGCTGGTGATCCGTGAGATGGATGCTGCCGATGCTCTCCAGCAGATCGTGTGTTACGGCGCCGGCGGACGCGAGGATCAGCCCGCTCACCGTCCCCAGGACCGTCGTAAACGCGATGGCCGAGATCATGGCGAACAAGAGCTCGTTCATGCTGCGGGCCAGTAGCGGCGCGGCCATGTTCGAGTCGGTGGGATCGAGGGCGCCGCTGGTCATGGCGCCCAGGCCCATGTACAGCGTCAGCACGTAGAAGAATCCGATGCACGCGATGCCGACGATCGTGCTCTTGCGCGCCGCGGCTTCGTCCTTCACCGTGTAGTAACGAATGAGAATGTGCGGCAGCGACGCCGTGCCGCAGAACAACGCGAGCATGAGCGACAGGAAGTTGAGTTTGTCGAAGAGCTTGCTGGAGCGGATGCCGGCGAAGGTGGGCGACTCGCCGGGGCGGAGCACCTGCCCGCCCGGCGTCGGCTTCGGCGAGTAGGTCGTGGTTCGTGTGCCGTCGGGGTCCTTGGTCTCCGTCTTCGTCCACAGCACGACCTCGCTCTGTTGCAGCGTGCGGAAGAACTCCAGCGGCCCCAGCGGACCCGTGCCCTCGACGCCGCCGGGCAGCTTGCTGATGCTCCCCACCGGTTGAATCTGGCCGTACCCCTTGCCGGCGCCGGCGGGCAGCCCGTTGATAAGCGTCGTGCCGTCGGGGCGCTTGACGATGGTTTGCGGCTCGTTGTCTTCCGGCCGGGCTTCGAAGCCGCGGACCAGGATCATCATCGTGAGCACCGTGCTGAACACCACCAGCAGCGAGCCCTTGATGAACTGCACCCACGTGGTCGACACCATCCCGGCGGTCACGACGATGAAGATCACCACGGCGCCGACGATCACGACGCCCGCCCAGTGCGGCAGGCCCAAGAGCGGCTGCACCAGCACGCCGGCGCCGACCATCTGCGGGATCAGGTAAAACACGCTCACAGCGAGCGTGCTCACCCCGGCGGCCAGCTTGATGCCGCGGGAGTTGAACTTCGCGTTGAGTGCGTCCGCGAACGTGAACTTGCCGAGCCGCTTCATCGGCTCCGCCACGACGAACAGGGCGACGACCCACCCGGCGAGATACCCGATCGAGTACAGAAACCCGTCGTACCCGTAGAAGGCGATCATCCCGCAGATGCCGAGGAACGACGCGGCCGACAGGTAGTCCCCCGCGAACGCCACGCCGTTGATGAACCAGGGAATCTGTCCGTGGGCGGCAAAGTAGCCGGCCGACGACTTCGCCTGCTTGCCCAGGTAGAAGCTGAGCCCCAGTGTAACGGCGACGAACGCCGCGAAGACGGCGATCGCCAGGGGGGAGGCGTCGTGAGTCACGGCCCGTCCTCCGACCCCGGCCGGCATAGCCAACCGTAGATCAGCGCGAGCACGATCGCCGCGGCGATCAAACCGAAGCCGTACCAGATGGCCAGGTTCACGCCGGCGGCGGGCGTCGCCTCCATCGTCTCCGGCGAAAACGCCGCCAGGGCGACGAACCCGCCGTAGATCAGCAGGTAGGCGCCAAACAGCCAGAGCCCGAGCCGGGCGTTTCGTCGGTGCATGAATGCCGTCCCTCGATGAGTCGTCCACGCCGCTCGCGGCTTAGCGCGCCCGCTCGGCCAGCATACCGTGTCCGCCGCCGTAGAGAAACGCCTCACACGAGCGCCCGCACCGCGTCGAGCGCCTCGCGCACATGTCGATCCGCCGCGAATTGCCCGCGGAACACGTGCCGCACGACGCCCTCGCGATCGATCACAAACGTGACGCGCCCCGGAACGAGTCCCAGCGTCTTGGAAACGCCAAAGGCGCGCCGCAGGGCGCCGTCGACGTCGGTCGCCAGGAGGAACGGCAGACGATGCTGCTGGGCGAATTGTTGGTGACTCTCCGCCGAGTCGCCGCTGACGCCGACGACGGTCGCCCCGGCGGCGACGAAATCCTCGTAGGCGTCGCGGAACGCGCAGGCTTCTTTCGTGCAAACGAGACTGTTGTCTTTGGGGTAAAAAAAGAGCACAACGGGGCGCTCGCGCCTCAGGTCGGCGAGCGCGATCGTCGCACCGTCGCAAAGTGAAAAATGCACGTCGGGTGCAGAATCGCCTTGTTCCATGTGCGCCGCAGTCACTGAACCGCAAGATTCGCGCGTGCGCAACAACGAAGGAATTCAAACGGACGGTACAAACTGTTGCTTCGAAGCTTGGGCCTTAGAGAAATCACACGACTTGCTCCGGCGCGTTGATCCCCGGCGCTGGCAGGCTGGTGAAACCCATCAAATACTGGTCCACTGCCCGGGCGGCGCCGCGGCCCTCGTTAATCGCCCAGACGACGAGGCTTTGACCGCGGCGGCAGTCGCCGGCGGCGAAAACGCCCTCAACGCTTGTGGCGAACTTGCCGTGCTCGGCGGCGAACGTCATCCAGCCGCGGCGCGGTTCGACGTTCTTCAGACCGAGCATTTCGCCCACCGTTAACTCCGGGCCAACGAAGCCCGTGGCCAGCAGCACGAGGTCGGCGGGCCACTCGCGCTCCGTATCGGGCAATTCGCTGAACGGCGCCCCGCCGGGGATCGGCGACCCCCAATCGACTTCAACTGTCCGCACGGCCTTGACGCGGCCGTGGCCGTCGTCGACGAATTCCTTGGTGAGAATGTTGTACTCCCGCGGGTCCTCGCCCGTGCGGACTTTCACCTCGGCGTGCGAGTAGTCGACGCGGAAGATGCGCGGCCATTCGGGCCACGGGTTGTTAGCGGCGCGCTCCGGCGGCGCCGGGGCCAGTAGCTCGAAGTTGACGATGCTCGTCGCCCCGTGTCGCACACTCGTGCCGATGCAGTCAGCCCCCGTGTCGCCGCCGCCGATGACGATCACATGCTTGCCGCGGGCCGAGAGATAGGTTTCGTCCGCCAGCTCCGAGTCGAGCAAGCTCTTGGTGTTACGGGTTAGAAAATCCATCGCGTAATGGATGCCGACCAGGTTGCGGCCGGGGCAGCGGCCGGTCGGATCGAACGGCTTGGTAGCGCCGGTACACAAGAGCACGGCGTCGAATTCCGCGATCAGATGCTGCGGGTCGATGAACTTCACCTCGCAGCCGCGCTCCTGCATGATCTGCGTCATGTGCCCATCGGGGAAATCCTCCTGCCGGCCGACGTGCGCGTTGGTCACGAACGTGACGCCTTCGTCGCGAAGCTGCTGCACGCGGCGCTCGACGACGCGCTTGTCGAGCTTCATGTTCGGAATACCGTACATCAGCAGACCGCCAATGCGGTCGGCCCGTTCGTAGACCGTCACGGTGTGCCCGGCCTTGTTGAGCTGAGCCGCCGCAGCGAGCCCCGACGGCCCGCTGCCGACGATCGCCACCTTTTTGCCCGTGCGAAACTCCGGCGGCTGCGGCTCGATCCAGCCTTCCTCCCAGCCGCGGTCGACGATGGCGTTCTCGATATTCTTGATGGTGACCGGCGGGCTGGTGATCCCCAGCACGCACGCCCCTTCGCACGGCGCCGGGCACGTGCGGCCGGTGAACTCCGGAAAGTTGTTCGTCTTGTGGAGCCGGTCGAGCGCGTCGCGCCACCGGCCCTGGTAGACCATGTCGTTCCACTCAGGAATGAGATTGTCGATCGGGCAGCCGTGCGCACTCTGGCAGAAGGGTACGCCGCAGTCCATGCACCGGGCGCCCTGCGTCATGAGGTGTTCGACGGGGGCCTGCGTGAAGATTTCGAGGAAGTCCTCCGACCGCTCGACGGGATCGCGGTACGGGACTGGCTCGCGCTTGTACTCTTTGAATCCGGTCGGTTTGCCCATCGTAAATGCTTCTTAGATATTGCTGAGATGATTCACGCGGAGACGCGGAGACGCAGAGTCGGAGCAGAGGGGCTGCTATTCTGCAATGCCGTTGGCAATGCGTGAGATTCCTTGTTTCATGAGATTGACATTGAAGTTAAGTAAGAGGCCCAGCGGACGCTTGGTGAGTCGGAGGTAGGTGAGAACTTGCTTCTTATGGATCGGCGATACCGCCTCGATCGACTTGACTTCGACAACCACAAGGTCGTCGACAACCAAATCGAGGCGGTAACCTTCGTCAAACCTGATTCCGCGATACACAATTGGAATTGGAATCTGCCTATCGACTCGAAGTCCGCGTTCTCGCAACTCGAAAGCTAACGTGACTTCATAAACCGATTCAAGAAGCCCCGGCCCCAACTCGCTGTGGATTGCAACGGCCGAATCAACAATCTGTCCGCTTATCTCATTCAACTCATCGACGCTAATTTGCTTCGCGGACATCGCCATAGTCACTCCCCCCTCTGCGTCTCTGCGGCTCTGCGTGAGACAAGCCCGCCAGTCGATCAAACCACCGCGGGCTCGGCCTTCGGTTGCTTCGCTTTCTTTTCCATCAGCACGCGTTTGTAGTCTGTCGGCATCACTTTGACGAACTGCGGGAGCGTTTTGTCCCAGCGATCGAGCACGTCGGTCGCCACCGTGCTGCCCGTGCAGTTCTGGTGCAGTTCGATGAGCTGTTTGAGCTCCTCGACCTCTTCGTCGGTTTCGACGCGCTCCAGCTCGACCATGCCCAAGTTGCAATTGGCTAGGAATCGCTCTTGCGGGTCCCACACGTAGGCGACGCCGCCGCTCATGCCGGCGGCGAAGTTGCGGCCCGTCGGGCCGAGCACCACCACCCGGCCGCCGGTCATATACTCGCAGCCGTGGTCGCCCACGCCTTCGATCACCGTCGCGGCGCCGCTGTTGCGCACCGCGAACCGTTCCGCCGCCCGGCCTCGAAACAACGCGACTCCGCTCGTGGCGCCGTACAGACACACGTTGCCCACGATGATGTTGTCTTCGGGGACGAACGTCGCCGACTTCGGCGGATAGATGACCACGCGCCCGCCGCTGAGACCCTTGGCCACGTAGTCGTTCGCGTCGCCTTCGAGCTCCAGCGTCACGCCCTTCGCCAGGAACGCCCCGAAGCTCTGCCCCGCGGAGCCCGTGAGCTTGAAATGGATCGTGTCGTCCGGCAGCAAGTCGATGCCGTACCGCTTCGCGATCTCGTGGCTGAGGATCGCCCCCACGGTGCGGTTGGTGTTGATGATCTCGAGCGACTCGCGCACCGGCGCGCCGTGTTCCAGGGCCGGCCGGGCCAGGTCCAACAGCCGCATCATGTCGAGCGACAGTTCCAACCCGTGGTTCTGCTTCTGCATGCAGTGCGTGCCCGCCTCGGGGTAGGGCTTCTGCGCCGGCGTGAGAATCTTGGTCAGATCGAGTCCGTCCGCCTTCCAGTGGCGGATCGCCCGATCCGTGTCGAGGCAATCGACGCGGCCCACCATCTCGTCGATCGTGCGGAAGCCCAGCCGCGCCATGATCTCGCGGGCCTCCTCCGCCACCAGGAACAGGTAGTTGATCACGTGCTCCGGCTTGCCGGTGAACTTCTTCCGCAGCTCGGGGTCCTGCGTCGCGATGCCCACCGGGCAGGTGTTGAGGTGACACTTCCGCATCATAATGCAGCCCAGCGTGATGAGTGGCGCCGTGGCGAAGCCGAACTCCTCGGCCCCCAGCATCGCGGCGATCACCACGTCGCGGCCGGTCTTGATGCCGCCGTCAGTCTGCAGCACCACGCGGCTGCGCAGGTCGTTCATCACGAGCGTCTGGTGCGTCTCGGCGATGCCCAGCTCCCACGGCAGGCCGGCGTGCTTGATGCTTGTGAGCGGCGAGGCGCCCGTGCCGCCGCCGTCACCGGAGATGAGGATGTGGTCGGCATACCCCTTGGCCACGCCCGCGGCGATTGTGCCGACGCCCACTTCGCTCACCAGCTTCACGCTCACCCGTGCACTGGGGTTCGAGTTCTTCAGGTCGTGAATGAGCTGCTTGAGGTCCTCGATCGAGTAGATGTCGTGATGCGGCGGCGGGCTGATGAGGCCCACGCCCGGCGTCGAATAGCGAATCTTCGCGATGTAGTCGTCGACCTTGCGGCCGGGCAGCTCGCCGCCTTCGCCGGGCTTGGCTCCCTGTGAAATCTTGATCTGCAACTCGTCGGCGTTCGTGAGGTAGTTGATCGTCACGCCGAACCGGCCCGACGCGACCTGCTTGATCGCCGACCGCTTCGAGTCGCCGTTGGCCAATGGCTTGAACCGCTCGGGGTCCTCGCCGCCTTCGCCCGTGTTGCTCTTACCGCCGATGCGGTTCATGGCGATCGCCAGCGACTCGTGCGCTTCGGCCGAGATCGACCCGAACGACATGGCGCCGGTGCAGAATCGCTTCACGATCTCGCTGGCTGGCTGCACCTCGTCGAGCGGAATCGATAGTCCCTCGGCGGGCTCTTTGAACTTCAGCAGCCCGCGCAACTGGCAGCGCGTGCGCGAGTCGTTGTTCGAATGCTCGGCGAACCGCTTGTAGGCGTCGCGGCTGTTAGTGCGCGCCGCCACCTGTACGTCGGCGATCGCCGCCGGGTCCCACATGTGCCGCTCGCCTTCGGCGCGCCAGTGGAACTCGCCGGGGTTGGGCAACAGCGGCGCCACCGCGGCGCCCTGCGGATAGCCCAGTGCATGTCGTCGTAGCGACTCCTCGGCCAACACGTCGAAATTGACGCCTTGAATCCGGCTCGCCGTGCCCGCAAAGCAGCGGTTGATGACCTCGTCTCGCAGCCCGATCGCCTCGAAAATCTGCGCGCCCTTGTAGCTCTGCAGCGTCGAGATGCCGATCTTGGCCATCACCTTGAGCATACCCTTGGCGACGCCTGTGCGGTACTTCGTCACCAGCTCATGGTCCGCGGCGGTCACCGGGTCGTACGCCTCGCCGTCCGACACCGACTCAATCGCGGGATGTTTATGCCCCTCGCCGGACTCCTCGCCCTTGATCCCTTCCTCGCCGGAATCCAACAACCCGTCGCGCCGCGCCTGCCACAGCGACTCGAACGCCAGGTACGGGTTGATCGCGTCGGCGCCATAGCCCACCAGCAGACAGTGGTGATGCACTTCGCGAGCCTCGCCCGTCTCGACAATGATGCCCACCCGTGTGCGCTTCTCGGCCCGCACGAGGTGGTGATGCACCGCGCCCGTGACCAACAGCGCGCTCACCGGAACGCGATTCTTGCCGATCGCCCGGTCGGTGAGCACGATCAGCGTCTCGCCGTCGTCGACGGCCCTCTCGGCCTCGGTGCAAATCCGATCGAGCGCCGCGACCATCCCCGCTTTGCCTTCCTCACGCGGCCAGGTCGTGTCGATCTTCCGTGTGTGCCAGCCCTTGCGGTTGATCCGTTTGATCGCCGCCATCTGCTCATTCGACAAAATCGGGTGTGGCACGCGCAGGCGGCGGGCGTGCTTCTCGGTTGTTTCCAACAAATTCAGCTCCGGCCCGATGTAGCACTCAAGCGACATGATCACTTCCTCGCGAATCGAGTCGATCGCGGGGTTGGTCACCTGCGCAAACAGCTGTCGGAAGTAGTCGTACAGCATCCGCGGCTTGTCGCTGAGGCACGCCAGGCATGAGTCGTTGCCCATTGAGCCGATGGGATCCTTCTCCGCCTTGATCAGCGGCAGCAGCATGAAATTCATCGTCTCGACCGTGTAGCCGAACGCCTGCATCCGCTCCAGCAGCGTGTGCCGCTTGAACCCGTGCGGCCGCGCCTCAGGGTGCAGATCGTTGAGGTCGATCCGCTGCTTCTTAAGCCACTTGGAGTACGGACGGCGCTTGGCAAAATCGTGCTTCAGTTCGTCGTCGGGGATCAGCCGACCCTGCTCGAAATCCACGAGGAACATCCGCCCCGGCTGCAGCCGGCCCTTGGCCTTCACATTCTCCGGCTTGACGGAGCGCAGCACGCCCACTTCGCTGGCCATGATCACGCGGTCGTCGTGCGTGAGGTAGTACCGCGACGGCCGCAACCCGTTGCGGTCGAGCACCGCGCCGATGTACTTGCCGTCGCTGAAGACGATCGACGCTGGCCCGTCCCACGGCTCCATGAGGCAACTGTTGAATTCGTAGAAAGCCCGCTTGTCGTCGGGCATCGTCTCGTGGTTCTGCCACGCTTCGGGAACCATCATCATGACGGACTCCTGCAGCGTACGGCCGCTCATGAGCAGAAACTCCAACACGTTGTCGAACGTGCCGGAGTCGCTGCAATCTGGTTCGACGATGGGAAACAGTTTCGCCAGCTCCTCCCCGAACAACTCGCTCCGCGCCATTCCTTGTCGAGCGAACATCCAGTTCTTGTTGCCGCGCAACGTGTTGATTTCGCCGTTGTGACTCATGAACCGGCACGGCTGGGCGCGGTCCCAGGAGGGGAACGTATTGGTCGCGAACCGCGAGTGGACCATCGCCAGGTGGCTCGTATAGTCCGGGTCGCTCAAGTCGGGGTAGTACTTGAAGAGCTGCTCCGTGGTGAGCATGCCCTTGTAAATGAGCACCTTGGTGGACAACGAACAGATGTAGAACAGCTTGCGCTGCGTGAGCGACTCGTCGCTGCGGAGGCGGTTCGAGGCCTGCTTGCGGATGAGATAAAGCTGCCGCTCGAACGCTTCGCCCTCCACGCCGTCGGCCGCGGCGATGACCAATTGCTCGACGACCGGTTCGCCCGCCAGCGCCGAGGGGCCGATATCGGCGCCTCGAGCGTCGGTCGGCGCCTTGCGCCAGCCGACCAGCCGCTGTCCTTGCGCCGCGATGATCTCCTCGACCACCGACTTGCACCGCGCACGCTCCGATTCGATCTGCGGCAGGAACACATTTCCCGCCGAGAACCGTCCGGCCGGGGGCACGTCGGCGCCCAAATCGGCCTTCACCACCTTGGCCAGAAACTCGTGCGGCAGCGCCGTCAGGATGCCGGCCCCGTCGCCCGTATTTGCCTCGCAGCCGCAGGCGCCGCGGTGGTCCATATTCCGCAGCACCTCCTCGGCATCGAGCAAGATCTGATGGCTCCGCACGCCTTTGATGTGCGCAACAAACCCCACGCCGCACGAATCGTGCTCCATGGCTGGATCGTAGAGCCCGTGCTTTTCCGGAAGGTGAACGAGCTGCTTGGCGTGTTCCATGGCATTGCTTCCTCGGATTGTCCCTCGCAGAGACGCAGAGACGCAGAGGACGGAAGAGGTCAAATTCTTCTTCACGTTCTCTCTGCGTCTCTGTGCCTCTGCGTGAGTCCTCCCACGTTGTCTAAGGAACCGACATCACTCCCAACAATTACGATCAGGCAGATTCTGCGGCCCCGAAACCACGCGGCGCGCCGTTCACAGCCGCAACTTCCTCCCGAAACTCGGCGTCCGCCTTCAGCAGACCGACGAACTGCTGGGCAAGTTCGCTCAACGCCCTTTCACGGCGGTGGACAATTCCTAACGGGCGCACAATCGCGTCGCCGACGATCGCCACTTTGGCCAGCGATCCCAGCGCGATCTCCCGCCGCACGCTCGGTTCCGGCAGGATGCTCACCCCCGCGTCGATCTCGATCGCTCGTTTCATCGTCTCGATATTGTCGAACTCAAGCGTGATATTCACCTCGGCTTGACTCCGCACCAGCGCCCGATCAATCGCGTCGCGAATCGCCAGCCCTGTCTCGAACGCCACGAACGACTCGCCCGCCACGGCCTTCAACGTCGCCGCCTTTTCGCGTGCGAGCCGATGCTGTGGATGGCACACGATCACCATCGGCTCGCTCCGCCAGGGGATTGTCTCCAGCGCGTCGGTCTCCTTGGGATAGCTGACGATCCCCAGGTCCGCGTCGCCGCTCTCGACAACTTTGCACACGCGATGCGGATGAAGATATTCCAGCCGCACTTGGGCGCGTGGATGCTCGGCCGAGAATCGTTGCATGAACGCGCTCATGTGATGGAGGCCGACTGAGTAGATCGACGCCACGACGAGGCTCCGCGCTTCGGCGTCGTGCAGCGTGCGGACCTCTTCTTCGAGCTGCTCGAATCGTCGCACCAGGTCGCGGCAGCCGTCGTAGAATCGCTCCCCTTCGGGCGTGAGTCCGAACGGCCGCGTGGACCGATCGAGCAGCAGCACGCCCAGCCGCCGTTCCAGCGCCTGGACCAACTGGCTGGCGTTCGACTGCGAGATGCCGTTCTCGTCCGCCGCGCGCGAAAAGCTTCGCCGCTCGACCACATCGCAGAAGATTTTCAGGGATTTGGTATGCATCGACGTTGAAATTCAGAAACGGCGAGCGACTTACGATCAAACCGAGCCGCCTCGCCTGCGCAAAGCGCAGCACAACGTGCGCGAACTCGCGTTCGCGACGCGGAGGTCCAACTCTCCCGTCTCATCGCGGCCCAGCCCGGCCTCGACGATTGAACTGCGTCTTAAGCAGTGAAACTCCCGACAACGAACGCGAGCACGCAGGATTGCGTCAAAGAGTCCATTTCGCGTTCGCCCCAAGGGCGCCTCCTTGCCGGAATCAAGATTCCCGATAGAACTCGCAGGCAGCATCGGAAATCGAGATACTAGAATAAGCGTCTCCGCCCCAGGCGTCAAGCCAACGAAGACGGTTGGGAAAACCCGGCCGTCAGTTCCCGGCTCGAAGGGACTCCCAGGGCTTACTCCGGCAGCTTCTCAAACTCATACGCGTGCCCCCGGTCGCGGAGCACTTCGGCTTTGAGAATCTTGTCCGGCGTCGGCTTGGCGCCCGGGGCGCTGGGGTCGCGCCGCCTGAGCAACGCCGCCGCGTCCATCCCTTCGATCACGCGGCCGAACACCGCGTGCCGGCCATCGAGGTACGAGGTGGGCACAAAGGTGAGGAAGAACTGCGATCCGCCGGAGTTCGGCTGCCCGG
>JBIOVA010000269.1:0-10595 GCA_044867485.1 Lacipirellulaceae bacterium
TGCGGTGGGCGTCAATTTCCCGCAGCTCAAGCAGATGGTCGACGCCGAGCTGTCCCACTTGCCGAAGGCCAGCGGTGGGGCGCCGCCGCAGTTGAGCGGGGATTTGAGTCGTGTGCTCGACGCCGCCCAGGCCGCGGCGACGGAGCTCAAGGATGAGTTCGTTTCGACGGAGCACTTGCTGCTGGCACTGGCCCGCACGAAGTCGAAGGCCCAGGATACGCTCAAGCTCAACGCGGTTGGCGAGAAGGAGCTGCTCGAGGCGATGCAGAAGGTGCGCGGTTCCGCGCGCGTCACCGATCAAACGCCGGAAGACAAATTCCAGGCGCTTGCGAAATACGGCATCGATCTGGTCGAGCGGGCGGAGCAGGGGAAGCTCGACCCAGTCATCGGCCGCGATCAGGAAATCCGCCGCGTCATCCAGGTGCTGTCGCGGCGCACCAAGAATAACCCGGTGCTCATCGGCGAGCCGGGCGTCGGCAAGACGGCGATCGTCGAGGGGCTCGCGCTGCGGATCGTGCACAGCGACGTGCCGGAGAGTCTCAAGAACAAACGGGTCATTGCGCTCGACATGGGCGCCCTCATCGCCGGGACGAAGTTCCGCGGCGAGTTCGAGGAGCGGCTCAAGGCGGTGCTCCGCGAAGTACAAGACGCGCAGGGGCGAGTCATCCTGTTCATTGACGAGTTGCACACGGTCGTCGGGGCCGGCGCAGCGGAGGGAGGCAATGACGCGGCCAATTTGCTCAAGCCGGCGCTGGCTCGCGGCGAGCTGCGGTGCGTGGGCGCCACCACGCTCGACGAGTACCGCAAGTACATCGAGAAGGATGCCGCCCTGGAGCGGCGGTTCCAGCCTGTGTTCGTCGGCGAACCAACGGTCGAGGACACGATCGCGATCCTGCGGGGACTCAAGCCGCGGTACGAGGCGCATCACAAGGGCGTGAAGATCAAGGACTCTGCGCTCGTCGCGGCGGCCGAGCTATCGCATCGCTACATTTCCGACCGGTTCCTGCCGGACAAGGCGATCGACCTGATGGACGAGGCGACCAGCCGGCTGGCGATGGAGCTGCAGAGCGTGCCGGAGGAAATCGACAAGCTGCAGCGGCGGCTCGTGCAGTTGGAGTTGGCGGCCCGGCAGTTGGCCGACGAGCAGGAAGAGCACGCCAAGGAGCGGCTCGCCGACATCGAAGAGGAAATCGCGACGCTGCGCAAGCAGTTGGCCGACCTCCGCGAACAGTGGGAGAGCGAGAAGCTGGGCGTAGGCGACGTGGCGTCGGTGCGCGAGCAGCTCCAGCGGACCAACCACGAGTACGAGCAGCTGGCGACCACAGTGAAAGACAAACAGTCGCGCGGCGAGATGGTCGGCGAAGATCTGTACCAGTCGCTGTTCGTGCTCGACAAGAAGCGGCAGCAGCTCGACAAGCAGCTTGACGAGATCGAAGCTCGCCAAGCCGCCGGCGAGGCCGCTTCAGCGGCCGGGCGGCGCAAGCGCTTGCTCCGCCAGGAAGTGGGGCCCGACGAGATCGCCGAAGTCGTGAGCGCATGGACCGGCATTCCCGTGAGCCGGATGCTCGAGGGCGAGCGGGCCAAGTTGCTCGTCCTCGAGGAGCGGCTGCACCAGCGGGTCGTCGGGCAGGACGAAGCCGTCGAGGCCGTGGCCAACGCCGTGCGCCGCAGCCGCAGCGGCCTGCAGGATCCCAATCGGCCCATCGGTTCGTTCCTCTTCTGCGGTCCGACGGGCGTCGGCAAGACGGAGCTGTGCAAGGCGCTGGCCGAGACGCTGTTCGACAGCGAGCAGGCGATGGTGCGCATCGACATGAGTGAGTTCATGGAGAAGCACACCGTGAGCCGGCTGATCGGAGCGCCGCCGGGATACGTCGGGTACGAAGAAGGCGGCAAGCTGACCGAAGCGGTGCGGCGTCGGCCGTATAGCGTGGTGCTGCTCGACGAGATCGAGAAGGCCCACCGCGATGTGTTCAACATCCTCCTCCAGGTGCTCGACGATGGGCGGCTCACCGACAACCACGGGCACACGGTCGACTTCACCAATACGATCGTGGTGATGACCTCGAACATCGGCAGCCAGCTCATCCAGCAGATCGCTGCGGAGGGCGGGTCGCAGGAGGAACTGCGCGAGGCGCTCGACGAGGCGCTCAAAACGCGATTCCTGCCGGAGTTCTTGAACCGCATCGACGAGACGATCGTGTTCCACCCGCTCAACCGAGAGCAGGTGGCGAAGATCGTCGATCTGCAGGTCGGACGGTTGGAGCGACAGCTTGAGAAACGCGGGCTGCAACTCGTTGTGACCCAAGCGGCCCGCAATCGCATTGCGGCGCTGGGCTACGATCCGGCATTCGGCGCCCGGCCGGTGAAGCGCGTCATCCAACAGGAGATTCAGAATCCGCTGGCGACGGAACTTCTCAAAGGCGAGTACCCCGAGGGGACGACGGTCGAGGTCGACGTCGACGGCGAACAGTTCGCCTTCCGCCGCGTCGACGAACCCGCCCTCGCGGCGGCAGGTCGGTAGGGGATGGCCTGACAGGGCGCCAGTGCAGCTTCGCCCAGTCGTGTGTGTCCGCCGAAGGGCGCCACTGCTGGTTTGCCGACCCGTTCGAGCTCACCGCGGTACTGGAGTGAACGCAATGGCTCGCAAGACTCCCAAGAAGTCGGCGAAGGTCGCCAAGAAGGCCGCCAAGCGGGTCGTTGCGAAGGCGCCCAAGCCGCGAAAGGCGGCGCCGAAATCACTCGCCAAATCATCGGCCCGCAAGGTCGCCAAACCGAAGCTTCTCGCAGGCGGCAACCCTCAGATCGCGAAGGGCTACGGCGACGCCCCCGTGCAGGCCTACATCGCGGCCATGCCGGACTGGAAACAGGGCGTCGGGCGCCGCCTCGACGCGCTCATCGAGCGCGCCGTCCCCGGCGTGCGCAAGGCGGTCAAATGGAACTCGCCGCTGTACGGCATCGAGGACGGCGTCTGGTTCCTCAGCTTCCATTGCTTCACGAAGTACGTGAAGGTGGCTTTCTTCCGCGGCGCATCGCTGCGTCCTCTCCCCCCCGGCAAGTCCAAGCAGAAGGAAGTGCGTTACCTCGACGTCCGCGAGAACGACGAGCTCGACGAAGCTCAATTTGCGGCCTGGGTGAAGCAAGCTAGCCAATGGCCCGGCGAACGAATGTGAGCGGCCGTTGCGAGGTGGTATTCTTCGGACTCGCTACCGCTGCTTGCGTGATTCATCTTCCATTGAAGGAATGATTGCATGCCAATTCACAAAGACATCCACGCCTACAACAAGTCGCAATCGGCTGGCGACAAGCGTATCTGCGACACCCTCGCCAAAGCCATCGACGAGCAGCTGCCGGAAGCCGAGAACAAGATTTGGCACCGGCATCCGGTCTGGTTCTGGGATGGAAATCCGATTGTCGGGTACCACAAGCTCAAAGATTGCATCCGCCTGTTGTTCTGGAGCGGACAATCTTTCGACGAGCCTGGCCTAGCGCCTGAGGGCACTTTCAAGGCTGCCGAAGCACGGTACGCCTCGGACGATCAGATCGCAGCCAAGGATCTCAAGAGGTGGCTCAAGAAGGCGATCGAGATCCAATGGGATTACAAGAACATCGTGAAGCGCAAAGGCAAACTCGAGCGATTGAAATAAGCCGCAGGTGCGGCGCGCGTGAGCGGTCGCAAACTCATCAGCCTCCGGTACCTCCATTCCCAAAAGCGCCGGATCGACGGAGTAGACCAATGGCAATCGAGTTCGAGATTGAAGAGTATCAAGACGGTTCGATTTCGGTGCAATCGGTGACGATCGACGGAGAAACCATCGACGGGAGTGGTGAAAAGTCACTGGCGGTTCCAAAGGCAGTGGTCAACAAAGTTCTCCTCAAGGATTTAGATGCTCGCGTGTGGCTGGAACCTGCAGATAGTGTGTCGGACGATCTGGTAACACTCAGTACGGTGCCATATCGGCTCCGCGCAATCGATGCCAAGAACGCCGAGGTTGTGTTCGACGAGGTCCTCCGACGAAAACTCTGGGATGGACCGGTAGGGCTTGGGCGTTACATGGAAACAAAGAAGGCCGTCATCTCCGATCGTCAGAAGGAGACTGGCGATGTGGCACTTGGCGACTATGACGACGACGGAGACTACATCTCTCTTGGCTACACGGCCAAGTTTGAAGGCGAGACTGTTGGTGATACCATCGAGCAGGCCGAGCAGTTGGCGATCGAGATTGATGGTGCAACTGACATTGCGATTGGTTCACCATTCAAAGCTGTTTCCGACTGTGGAAGCGAGAAAGAGTTCACGCTAGGTGTGGTCATTCCGCTTCTTCGCCGTCTTGGCTTTGCCAACGTCAAGTACAATCATGGCAAGCGGGAGTATGGCAAGGACATCACTTTCGCCCGATTGAGCGAGTTCGACGAGTACGAGCGATGGGGTGCGCAGATTAAGCAAGGCGATGTTGGCGGCGGCGTCAACTCTGAAGTCGATGAACTCGTCGCGCAGGCGGAGGACGCCTTCAAGATGCCCTATTACGACGTCTACACTCGGGAGAGGGCTCGGATCTCGAAAATGCTCATCGTCATTAGCGGTCGCTTCACCGAAAACGCCGTTGAGAAGATCGTCGAAAAGATTGAGAGTCACGCCCTGAGGAACAACATCGTGTTCGTTGACGGCGAAAAGATAGAGGTATTGAATGAGAGATTTCGGATTTCACTGAAGTGACGGACAAGGGACAACCACCATGAAGAAGACGAAGAGCGGCTCGAAGGAAGGAAAAGGGGGAGACTCTCCCTCTCAGTTGATCGATGCAAGAATCAACGAACTGAACGATTGGCGGGGCGAGACGCTCGCTCGGGTGCGAAAGCTCATCGAGCAGGCCGACCCCGAAGCGGTCGAGGAGGTGAAATGGAGAAAGCCATCGAACTCGATGCGAGGGGTTCCGGTGTGGTCGCACGCCGGCATCCTCTGCACGGGCGAGACCTACAAGGACAAGGTGAAGCTGACCTTCGCCAAGGGCGCGTCACTTAAAGACCCGGCTGGCCTCTTCAACTCCAGTCTCGAAGGCAACACGC
This sequence comes from Lacipirellulaceae bacterium, assembly GCA_044867485.1. Taxonomy (GTDB): domain Bacteria; phylum Planctomycetota; class Planctomycetia; order Pirellulales; family Lacipirellulaceae; genus Lacipirellula. The sequence continues at coordinate 5,065 of JBIOVA010000269.1, forward strand.
GGCGTGCCATCGACATCCACGAGGGCGACAAGATCAATGAAAAAGCGCTCCAGGCGCTCATTCGCGCCGCCGTGGTGCTGAACGCGTCGAAGTGAGCCCCCGCCGAGGCCAGCGGGATTTCAGCCTTCGCGCTCTCCAAGGCGAATTCCCCCAAGAAGCCCAAAGATTTTCTTGTAGAAAATGGGCCACGACCTGTGGTAGGACAGATCACGCCGGGAGTCACTTGACTCGCGCGGCGCTGGCGCCGAATTGCCAAAGACCAACGCCCGTAACTCGGCGAGCCGGGCGACTTCGGGTCGCACCGATGCTGAGTTCTCAGCCGGGTTTCAAACGGGGGCGAGAAATTCCGTGCGCTCGGCAAGAAACCCCTTGTCTTGCCGAATCGGTGAGTATACATTTGTTTCGTACTAGCTTGATCTCAGCACGAACTCCCGACGTGAGGGAAGTCCCGCTCCGCGGGGCCTGTCGAGGCTCCAGCAGTCGTTCTTTGAGAATTCAATCGCTTACCAGGACGAGCGGTCGCTCGAAGCATCCGCGTAGCGCTGAGGTTGCGCGCGGCGCCAACTGACTTGTGCGGCCGTTGTTGAGCTGCAACGAGGGCGACAAGTTGTCGAAAGTTTGTCGTCGATTCCGCACGCGGCGGCATTTTTGTGCGAGTTTGCGCCGACGTGCTTCCGCGCAACGTTAATCGACCCAACGCGTTCCAGTGACGGCGCGGAGCGCAAAGAATTATGTCGCCAAAAATGTGATTTCGCGAGATAAACCCCCGCAAGGGGCGCCGGCGACGACCTTCACCCCGCCGGCGGCGTATCGCCCGGCGGTCGTCGCAGCGACTCCTTGAGACTGATGAAATCCGACAGCAGAAAGATCACCGTCACGAACGCCAGCGAGATTTCGGTCAGCGTCATCAGCTTCGCGGGGACCGTCTGCGGCGTGATGTCGCCATAGCCGAAGAACATGAAGTTCAGAGCGCTGAAGTAGAAGAACTCGAAGACCAGCTTGGCGCCGTCCAACTCCGGGTTGATCACCGCGAAGCTCCGCTCGTCGAGCAGGTTGAGCAGGTGGTAGTCGAGGGCGAACGACGTGATCACCTGCCACACGTTCATGAGCATCAGCAGCAGGAACTTGTGGTAGGGAATGTTCTGCTCGCTCGCCTGGCGGAGCTGGTCGATGTTCTCGACCCCGAAGAAGGCGGTCTTGGCGGCGGCCAGGGCGAGCACCGCGGCCAACAGTCCCGTGGGCGGAAGCCACGCCTGGGCAATCGCCTCCAGGGCGAGGCCCCACAGGGCGAAGAGGGCGACGAACTCCAACAGATTGCGGGCGACGGCCTTGGGGACGGAGAGCCGCATGGTGCGTGAGTGCGGTCATTTAGCCCCCGGTCACTTCCTCAGAAGACGCGACCGGGGGGCTAAGTGTTACCGATCCGACTCGACGAGCTTCCACTGGGCGATGAGCTGCTCGGCGCCGGGGGTGAGATTGCGGAGCTTGCGCGCGATTTCGGTCTTCTCGCTCTGCGTGGCCTTGGGGAGGCGGGCCTTGAGCTTGGTCAATTTATCCTTGCGGGCGCGGCGGCGGCCGAGTTCGCGTTTGCGTTCGCTGGCACTCACACGGGGCTCCTTGGTCGGGGCGCGAAATGGGCAGGAAACGATTGTTTCTAGCAGCGCGCAGGGCGGAGCGTCAATGCGGTCGGAAAGGCGGAATAAGGCGCGCGGAAGGGGTCGACGTCAGAGCGCCGCGGGCGGAAAGCGGACATCGACGAGACTGCCGGGCGGGAGCGCGAGGTCCTTGGGCAGCGCGATGCGGATGGGGAGTCCCCGGACGACGCCGTTCATCGCACCATTCGAAAGTGGCGGCGGCGGCTCCAGCGCCGGACCGACGGCTTCGACGACGGCAGGCGTCCAGCGGGCGCCCCGCACCTGCCGGCGGATGGCGACATCCGCGCCTACTGCGGGCGGCCCTTGGCCGTGATCCGGAACGTGGCACACGATGTACGCTGGCTGGGGCGAGGCGATGGCCAGCAGCGGGTCGCCCCTTTGGACGAATTCGCCCACATGGGCGATCATCGCCGCGACCTGACCGGTGAGCGGCGCAGGGACCTCGATGATCTGGCCGGCGTTGTCGGCGTCTTTCACGCGCGCCGCCACGGCGCCTTTCTCGACTTCTGCGAAGAGCGGGAAAGCGTCGTCGCCGTCGACGACTGCCGACAGCAGCTCGCCATTGCACGGGCTTTTGACGACAACCATAGCGCCACGGACTTCGCCCAGGGCGACGGGGGCGACGGTCGACTGGTAGCGCCACAGCCAGCCGCACGCGGCCAGCGTGGCGACGAAGCAGAGGACCGGAAGCGCTCGTTCGCGAAGAAGTTCCCAGCGCTGCGGCCAGGGGACGGGGATGCGTTCTGGTTGGTGGGTCATGCGAGTTCGGCGCTCAATCCAGCAGAGCGCGGGCCGGCTTCTTGGGCGGCGCCGGGCGGTTCACATAGGAAACTTCGTGCAACTGGTCGGACGCGGCCAGCTCGTCGCGGAGATCGGCGGCGCGGTCGCGGTCGCGGAGGTGCAGGTTGTACGTGAGAACAATGCCTTGCCCGGGCAGCGACTGGTCGCCGGCGAGCTCCCAACGGCGGGCGTGGCGGTAGAGCAGTTGACGAAGCGCTGCGCGGCCGGTCGACGGGTCGCCCGAGACTTCGACGGACAGCATGCCGTCGGGCCTGCGGCGGACTCCAAAGCTGGAAAGCCACAAATACAGGATGACCAGCGAGATCGCGATCGCGCCGATGACGGCCATCGAGTACCGGTACGTGCCGATGGACATCCCTTCGACGATCGTCCAGAGGACGAAGACGGTGTCGCGCGTGTCGCGGAGCACGTTGCGAAATCGAACCACGGCGAAGACCGCCAGCAGGCCGAAGGCCACCATCAGACTGCCGGCCATAAGCATCATCAGCAGCGAGACGATCACCGGCAGCACGACCAGCGAGGCGGCGAAGGAGCGTTGGTAGTCCGGGGACGTGTTCGTGGCGAGGTAGATCCAGCCAACCATTTGGCCGACGGCGAACGCCAACAGCAGCGTGAACAGCGCGGTGAGGGGCTGCGACGTCGCGCCCTGGTCGCTGTGCAGCAGCATGTCGATCCAACCGCCGACGGTCATGACTGCGGGCCCGTCTTTTTCTTGGGCGCCGTGCCGGGCTTTTTGCCCTTCTTGCGGACGCGCTTCAGCGGCGTCGGGCCGAAGATTTGGAGCACGTCGATGCACTCCGCGAACTTTGAGAACGAGGCGCGGCGGAGCAGAAACTGCTGTTCGACCTCTTGGAGCCAAGCCGGCGGATCGCCCGCGTATTTGAACTCCAGCAGGACGTTGAGCCCGCCCACGTTGGCGCCGTAGCGGGGGATGGCGAGCTTCACGTCGCGACCGACCACGTTGGCGCGGATGCGGCGATCGAAGGTGACCCGAACTGGCGGACTGCTCGTGGAGTTGTAGGCTTCGCGCTCGTAGGTGATGAACAGCTTGGGGACGGCGCCCACTTCGTGGCGGCGGCGGCAAAACTCTTCCAGGGCCGTGCCACGGGCGCCGTTGCTGAGGGCGTGCCCGATCGGCTCGCACTGCGGGTCGTGCAACATCGATTCAACCAACGGCTTGTCGGTGCGGTAGCGCCGTTTGAAGACCTGGCCGTCGTTCTTCTCCTTGACCTCGACGAACGCGACGCCGCCGGGGTCCTGGTCGTAGAAGCGCACCCGCAGCTTGACGCGCTGTTTGACGCCTTCGCGCGTCTGGCGGTAGAAGTCGAGCGCCGGCGTGTCGAAGTACAGGCTGTGGACGGCGTAGCCGCGGACGCTATCCGGGGGCGTGTGAGCGTCAATGGCCAGGTGCGGCCGAATGGCGTTGCGCACGGCGACCGCAACCTGGTCGGTGACCAGGTACTTGTGCTCGAATCGTCCGGCGGGGAAGTCACCAGTTTGTTCCATCGGCGTGCGCTTATACGCGGGGTAAGAGTCGTGGTCCGAAATGGCTAGAAGGGCACGGCGGCGAGTTCTTCCTCGCCGTCCCGTGAGCAGAGGGCCATGATGACCTTCTCGTCGGTCTCGTCGGGTGCGAAGTGGACCGAGGCGTCGCACATCAAGAGGTTGGCTCCGCCGGGATGGTCGGACAGGATCGTTTCCTTGTACCAGGCTTCGGGCGGGGGCGTCTGGTTGATGCCCTGCGTGATATGGCTGACGTTGCTGCCCGACGCCCAGGCGCCGTTGAGCGATTTGACCTCGTCGTCGACTTCGTCAAACTCAACGCCGCGGCCCGTGCACTCGGCGACGCATAGCGTGTTGGAGAGGCCGTCGGTGACCTGCTCGACGCGGATGGCCGGCGGTTCGATGATCGTGTCTTCGTCGGGCAGGCCTTTGACGCCGATGAGGACGCCGCGCTGGCGGCCGTATTGTTCGGCGTCTTTCGTGGGCTTGTTGTCCTTGTCGGGACCGGACGAGCCGAGGTAGTCGATGCAGGCCATGCCGTTGCCGCGGTCAGGCACGCCGAACAGGCGATGGTCCTCGCCGCGATGTTGCTCGATGCGGGCCGTGCTGGGGCACAGGTAAAACGGGATAATCTGTCCCGTCGCCGGGAGGTTGGCCGCGTCGTCGAGCCGTAGCTTGAAGTCGATCTTCTTAAACAGGTTGCCCTGCTCAAGATAGTCGAGCAGGAACGCCGACCAGGAGATGGCCTGCGTGGCGGGCAGATGGCGTGCGCCGGAGTACTTCTTGCCGGCGGGGAACTTATCGTGTTGGGCAATGTAGTTCTGAATGGCCACGCCCACTTCGTGGAGATTGTTCTGGCACTGGGTGCGGCGCGAGGCTTCGCGGGACGCCTGGACCGCGGGCAGGATCAGCGCAATCAGCACGCCGATGATGGCGATGACGACCAGCAGCTCGACGAGGGTGAACGCGGCGGCCGCGTCGCGGCGAGAGAATCGACGGCCGCGGCCGTTTGCCGCGCATCGTGCGACCGCCAAAAATCCCATGGCCGCCGTCCTTTACGTCGAGGAGCCTACTACGCGGTTGCCGCTTGGCGTGCCGGAGACCGGGTTGCTTTCCGCCTGGAGGAGCCTTCCTAAACCCTGGCGAATGCTCATGCTAACAGTCATCTTAACCTAAGACAAGCAAAAGCTTAATGTGAACTTAACCGTTTTGGCTGTGGATTTTAGGCGGCGTCGGGACGCCAGCGGGCGGAACGGGCCTTGCGCCGGGCTGCGCCTGGCCATCAAGACGGCCGCCGAGGCGACGGCAGAGGAGCCGCTCGTCCGCATTCCGGGACGCGCGGTCGTCGGCCCCGTGCCGGGCTTGCGTGCGAGCAACGTTGACGGCTCCTCGGGGAGCCTGCGGGAAACGACGCCGCGGCGGACGTCGTCGCCGGTCGTGCATCACCCGGGGAGAATTCTCTTTTCTTGTAGAAAATGGGCCACGACCTGTGCTAGGGTCGAGGGCTGACGAGAGGTAAGGCGTGCGCCTGGCTTGCCGATCTTTGACACCCTGAAGCGCGCTGCGACCGCC
>JBIOVA010000270.1:0-6067 GCA_044867485.1 Lacipirellulaceae bacterium
GCGAGTCAGCGCATCGTGCCGTGACGCGCTCCGCTGCGGCGGACCTTCGCGTCGCGGCTAACGGCCGTCATTGCGGGGCTAGGCTTGCGCTTTGCGCGGTCGTTTCGACGGGCGGTTCGTTGATGTGGATTTTCATGTCCGCGGGGAGGCCAGGGCGGACAAGCCAAAGGTCGCCTTCGCGTTGGTTTTGGATTTCGGCGCGAATGGTGTAGGTTCCATAACCGTCGGATTGCAGAACGGATTGATCGACGTGAACGATGCGGCCGGGGACCTGCACCTGTCGGTTTCTGGCCAGCGAGACGAGTACCGTCACCGGACGGCCTTGGAGCTCGGCGGGGTCGAAGTCGGTGGAGCGCACCCGGCACTCGACCTGCAGCACGTCGTACCGCACCAGGTGCAAGACGGGGTCGCCGGGGTTGACCCACTCGGACTGGTGGCGAATCAGTTCCTGAACCTCGCCGTCCCAGGGGGCAAGGATGCGGCGTCGCTCCAAGGCGATCTTGTTGGCTTTGAGCTCGGCCTGCTTCACGTCGGCGTCTTTGCTGGCGAGCAGTTGGTCTTTCTGGGACTTTTCGATTTGAAGCAGCGCCCGCTCCCAGTCGAGTTTTTTCTTGAGGACTTGCATTGGCGAAACGGTCTGCCGGCCGCCGCTGTTGGCCTCCATGTCGGACTCGTAGTCGGCGCGGGCGACGTCGGCGGCCTTGCTAGCGTAGCGTTCTTCGATGTCGTCGTCGGCTCGCTGCCGGGCGGCTTCGTAGTTGAGCTGTGCGACTTCGACGGCGGCCAGCGCATGGCGCTCATCGATCGCGGCCAGCAGATCGCCCTTGGCGACGCGGGCGCCTTCGGCGACCTCGACGCGCGTGAGCAGGCCGTCGACCTCCGAGCAAATGGGGATGTCATAAGCGCGCAGAGGATGGATCCGCGCGGCGAACGTCGGATCGGCTTGAGGACGAGGGACGGCTGACTCGGGGGCGACCTGACCGAAGGCGGCGATCAGCAGCAGGAGTACGGCAACCATATGCGAGTCCGTATACCTAAGTTGTGGTGAAATGGAAGGGGATGAACCACAAAGGCACGAAGGGGAACGGACGAGGAGAGAACGCTAATAGACACCCATCCTCACTCGTCCGGATGTGAGTCGATTAGCGCTTATTACTGTTCCCTTCTCTGTTTTTCTTCGTGTCTTTGTGCCTCGGTGGTTCGCTCGAATTGCCTTTAGAACCGGAACAGGATGCGGGACTGGATGAATTCCCAGAGCTCGTGGAACCAGACGTAGCCGATGGGTCGGCGGCCGCAGTGGATCTTGGCCTTCACGTCGGCGCCGACTTTGAGGTTGAGTTTGATCGCGGCGATTTGTTCGTCGGGGCTCCCGGCCGCTGAAGCGGCCTCGCCTTCGGGAAGGAGTTTGGCGAGCTCGCTTTGGTCGAAGGCGACGTCCATCCGAACGGTGTTGCCAGCTTCGCCCAGGATTTCGGCGCTGGAGTCGATGTGGGTCACATGGCCGCGGAGCTCGACTCCGGTGTTCGTGGCGAGCATGAACGTGACTTCGAGCGGAGCGTCGGGGTCGGTCGCGCGGAGCGATTGCAGTCGCCGCACGACATGGCCCACTTTCGCCTCAGGGACGTCGATTTCGAGCTCCCAATCCTTCCTGGAGTCGGCGATTTCCATGAGCCGAGCGCCGGTGCGCACTGGGCGATTGCGGATCAGGTCGCGGACCTCCCAGGTGACGACTTTGCCGTCGATGGGAGCGACAATCTTCAGATTGGCTTGTTCCTGGCGGAGGATCTCGAGTTGCGTGCGGAGATTGCCGACTTCGTTCTCCAGCCGCACGATCTCATTGTTGATGTCGCCGATATCGCCCTCGCGTGCGGCGCCACGGTCGATTTCGTCAAGTTTGAGAAGGTTGGTTCGCTGTCGTGTGAGGTTGTCGCTGATCCGGCCCTCGAGCTCGAGGATCTGCTTTTCGAGAGCGCGGTTGCGCTGGATGGCGACGACATCCCCCTGCCGGACGACGTCGCCCTCATCAACCGGCACATCCGTGACGATGCCGTCTTGCGCGGCAAAGACATAGGCTCGAAGCTCAGGCAGCAGCCTGCCGTCGGACGTGATCGTGAAGTCCCACGGTACGAGCCACATCGCGGCAATGGCGGCGACCGCGAAGATCGACGCGAGAACGGTCTTGGGCAAGTTGCGGGCGGTGACCAGGACGCGGCTCTTGCCGATCGTGCGCCACAGGGGGAGCAAAAACAGCCCCTCATGCGACTGGGCGTTGGTGAGCGCGGTGCTGCTGTGGCGGCGCACCACGTCGACGCGCTGCAGGAGCCCCTCGGGTGCGCGACTGTCGACGAGCTGCTCGATGACGATGGCGCCGAGCATGTTCTCGCGGCGCTTGGGGCGGTTGGGGTCGTCGGAGAGCGGGTCCGCCTCGCGGAGCGGCAGCACGGCGATCTGCTTGGTGTGCGATTCGTCGACGTAGGCGTTGACGGCCTTCTCCACTTGCGGGGAAAGGTTCATCGTGTCGCCCGTGTACCACAAGTCTTCGCCGCTGCGGATGACCACCGCGGCCAGATCGCGAAGCATGCGGACCACGTTGGAGCGTTTGTCGAACGTGTCCTGGCCGCTGATGGCCTCGACGACGTATTTGGGACCCTTCTTGAGGACGACCGTCACGCGATCGCAACCGATGAGGCGGCGGCCTTCGTTGGCGATCGTGTAAGCGGTGGTGCGCGAGTCGAGCCGTTCGTGCACGAGCGAGGTGAAGCTTTCGAGTTGCTCCCAGAGGGTTTGCTTGGCGCCAAAGTCGCGGAGGCGGCGGGTTTTGAGGTACTCGGCGGCGAGCTCGCAGATTTGCACGAGGAACCGCAGGTAGCCACGCTGCGTGTTGGGTCGGGCGCCGGTGCGTTGGAAGATTTCCACCAGGCCGTCAACGCCGCGCTCGGTAACGATCGGCGCGACGACGAGCAGGTAGTCGGTGGGGTTGGCGATGGCGTTGTCGTCGCCGTCGCCGGGAGCGCCGCCGGAGCGAGGCGCGATGAGCGTCGCCTCGCCGCGCTTGGCGATTTGGCCCAGCAGTCGGCCGTGCTGGGCCTGCGCATCGGGGTTCTGGATCAGCCCGGTCTCTTGGATGTTGACTTGGTGCTCGAGCTTGAAGGGGCCGCCTTCCTCGATGGTCCACACGACGCCGCCGATGGCGGCCAGCGCGGAGATCGACTTTTCGAGGAGCGCCGCATAGAACTCGGTCGGGTCGACCTGGCTCTTGGAGAGGTCGACGACTTCCTGGACCAGCGACTGGATTTCGAGCTTGGCGCGGCGAACGGCCTCGTCGTCGGGCGACTGCGACTCGCCGCCGGTGGATGCACTGCTCACTTGGTCCGAAGCCCGGCTTGACATGGTTCACGCAAACGCGAGAAGGAAAGCAACCGGGGAAAACGGTCGCGAACCTTAATTGTTTCGGGTTTTGCGCAGGCCGTCAAACTTGTTATGGAGCAAGAACTTGGGTTTATCGCCTGGGAGGCCCTTTGGCCGGGATGGAGGCCGCTATGACCTGCCTATTCGGAGCATCCGGCGGGCGCGCCTCGGGGAGGTACGAGGCCGGCCTTGGAGAATTTAGCACCTGGGCAGGTCGTGGAGCCGAGCCCCTGGGCGGTTTGGCGGAGTCTTGCTTGCGGACGGATTGCCCTGGTTGGACCCAGTGGGCGCGGATGCTAGGATTGTGGGTTACGCCGCGTGCGGGACAGTCAGCCATGCGCGGCCAGGCGTCGGCGGCGCGTCGGCTCACCCGGTTTTGAGGAGTGTATGGCAAAGCAGAAAGAAGAAGCCCTCGAGGTTGAGGGCGTCGTGACTCAGGCGTTGGCCAACACGCGGTTTCGCGTGGAGATTGAGGGCGGCCATCAGGTGACCGCCCACGTGGCGGGCCGGATGCGCAAGCACTTCATCCGCATTGTCCCCGGCGACAAAGTGCGGGTCGAGCTCTCGCCGTACGATCTCACCAAGGGCCGCATCACGTTCCGCGAGCGGTAGCCGCGTTTTTTGGGCGGAGGACCGCGTGTGCCTGGAGCGGAAGACCGCTGGGCCTGAGTCTCTTGCGTGCTTTGCCGAATTCGCGAGTCGGAGGCTCGCGCGCATTGCCGTCCGCTCCTAAGCGGCGTCTCTGGACGGGGGATCGCGTGGCGATCGTGCTGTTTTTTTGGCGTACCCTTTACCAATCACGATTGCGGCGCAATCTTTGCGGGTTGGCCGCGACTCAATCTGCTTGCCGCGCAGTTTTGCCTGCGCCTCAAACGACCGCTCAATCACGGAGAACCCAAACGGTGCGAAATCAACTGACTCGCTGGATGACCGCCGCGTGCGGACTGGTTCTGGCCCTGGCGCCGTCGGCGATGGCTCAGGCCCCCGCCGAACCGGCGAAGCCCATCGCCGTGGTGGGCCTGACCAGCTACGACGAGCTGATGCAAGACGCCGACTACCTGGGCGGCTTGCTCGGCCAGCCGGGCGCCTCGCAGATGGCGGAGATGATGCTCCAACAAATGACCATGGGCAAAGGGCTCGCGGGGCTGGATAAGTCGCGTCCGTTGGGCGTGATCGTCCAGGCGTCGGGGATGGCTCCGAGCTTCGGCATTTGCCTGCCGGTGAGCGACCAGGCGGCGCTGTTGGGCGTGGCGGGCGGGTTCGGCGCCCAGACGCAGGACATGGGGAACGGCGTCACGCAAGTGACGATGATGGGTCAGGACGGCTACGCCAAAAACACGGGCACGTGGACGCTGCTGAGCATGGCGCCCGATGCGCTCGAGAGTCTGCCGGCCGATCCCGGCACGGTGCTGGGCCCGCTGACGACGGAGTACGACCTCGCCTTTCAGGTGAACGTGCAGAACCTGCCCGAGGCGTGGCGGCAGATGGCGACGGACATGATGTCGAACGCCGCGAAGGCCGGCGTCACGCAGCTTCCCGACGAGAGCGCCGAGGATTTCGCCGCCCGCCAGGCGCAGCTCGATACGGCCATGAAGGCGCAGCAGCAGCAATTCCTGGAGATGGACCAGTTCACCGTGGGGCTGGCCATCGCCAGCGAGATGCAGAAGGTGCTGCTGGACTTCGGCTACACGGCCGTGCCGGGCACGGCCCTGGCCGAGCAAATGGCGGCCAACAGCCAGGCCACGACCAACTTCGCGGGCTTCGCGCAGCCGGACGCGGCGGCGTCGATGTCGTTCGCCGCAAAGGTGACGGGCGCCACGATGCAGCAGATCTCCGATGGGATGCGGCAAGTGCGCGAGCAGACCAACGCCAACATCGATAAGGAGTCGACGGGCGCGACCGCCGAGGCGCTGAAGGCCGCGGCGGCGGATTTCATTGACGCCTTCGAGGCGACGGCCAAGGCCGGCTCGATGGACGGCGGCGCGGTGCTGCTCGCCAACGCAGGCAGCCTGACGTTTGTCGCCGGCGGACTTGTGACCGAACCAGCGAAGATCGAAAGCGGTCTGAAGAAGCTCACCGAGGCCGCGGCCGGCGACGCCGACGTGAAGCTGCCGCCGGTGCAATGGAGCGCCGCCACGCACGGTGACGTGACGTTCCACGTGATGCAGGTTCCAGTCCCGGACGAAAAGGCCAAGACGCTTTTCGGCGACACGTGCGATGTGGTCGTGGGCCTGGGCCCGCAGTCGGCGTATGTGGCGTTTGGGCGCAACGCCCAGGACGAGTTGAAGAAGGTGATCGACGCCAGCGCCTCGGCGCCGGGCAAGGCGATTCCACCGATGGAGGCGACCGTGTCGCTCGGCAAAATGCTGACCATGGCTCAGTCGATCGCCGACGACGACAAAAAGCCGATGCTAGGCATGGTGGCCGGCATGTTGACGAGCGACTCGTCCGGCAAGGACCATCTCCACATGATTGCCGAGGGAGTTCCCAGCGGCATGCGGATGCGTCTCGAAGTGGAGGAAGGCGTGCTGAAAGCCGCCGGAACCGCCGCGATGATGGGCGCCATGCCGGGCGCCGGCCCGCCGGTGGGCGTCGGGGCGGCGCAGTGAGCAGACTTTAGCGGACAGGACCGCCTCGGCCTCCTCAGGAGGCCGAGGCG
>JBIOVA010000271.1:0-46036 GCA_044867485.1 Lacipirellulaceae bacterium
CGGCGATGACCTGCGGAGGGCCGATCGCTGACGCGACCGTGGCGCGCCACGAGTCGCGACGATGAGCATCGCGAACTCTGCGCCGTCCGCATCATCGTCCGCTCGCTTCGTCGAACGACGGACGCGCGCCGCCCAAGCGGCGCTACTTGCGGATGTCCAGGCGCCGCAACAGATCGAGGTACGACTGCGGATTCGTGCGCTTCACGTAATCCAGCAAGCGACGGCGCCGGCTGACCATGCCCAGCAACCCGCGGCGGCTGGCAAAGTCCTTCTTGTGAAGCTGCAGATGGCCCGTCATCTCCGCAATGCGGCTGGTGAGAATGGCAACCTGCACCTCGGGCGACCCGGTGTCCCCATCGGCGCGGCCATACTTCTGAACCAACTCGGTCTTGCGCTCTTTCGTGACTGACATCTGTGCTTGTTCCGGCGGACGCCCGCTCGAGCGTGCCTGTGTTCGAGGTTTCTGTCGCTAACGCGCTGGGAGACGGCGTCCGGTCGCGACGCCTTCCACGGCGCCGAATGTCAATTCCACGGACCGTGCGCAAAGCTGGTGCTTGCGTTTGCTCCCACTCTGTTGTGCGTGTGACTGTGACAACGGCCCCACATGGGCCAAGATCATTAATGTAGCGGATGCCTGCTGGAACGCAACCGCACGAAAGCCACCGGCTTTGCCGGTGGTTTCCTGATAGGGTGGCATGCCCTCGTCCACGTGGGCATGTCCTACCCGGCAAAACATTGCCATGTCGACGGACCTCCGAGGCCACGCCACCCGGGCAGAAATTGAGGGGGCCTTAGTGGGCCATCCCCTTGGGGATGTCCTTCACCCGGATCACGTCCCAGGCCAGACCCAGCTTTTCCATCAGCCAGATGCACCAATAGGTGACGTCGATCTCCCACCACCGGTGCCCCTGCCGAGCCACGCGCTGGTAGGCGTGGTGGTTGTTGTGCCAACCCTCGCCGAAGGCCAGCAGGCCAACCCACCACAGATTGCGGCTATTGTCGGTCGTCTCGTAATTGCGGTAGCCCCACAAGTGTGTGGCCGAATTGACGAACCAAGTGACGTGGAGCACGTAGACCATCCGCACGCCCAGGCCCCACAGGATCATCGACCATCCGCCCCAGTTCGATCCCAGGCCCCAGCTCACCGGGCCGAAGTACCCGATGAGGTAGAGGATCACCGCACAGATGAAGTGCGACGGGAGGAACAAGTAATGGAGCACCAAGATCACCTTGTCCTTGAGCATGTCCGGCGCGTAGCGCTCAAACAAATCCGTCTGCCATTTGCGCCCGAAATTGGGCATGAACCACAGCATGTGGCTCCACCAGGAACCGTCTTTCGGCGAGTGCGGATCACCGTCGTGGTCGCTGAACGCGTGATGCTTGCGATGCTGGGCGACCCACATCAGCGCCGAACCCTCGCCCGACAACCCGCCGAGGAACGCCAAGAGCCAGCGAATGGGCCGATAGGTCTGAAAGCTCTTATGGGTCAACAGCCGGTGATACCCCATGCACACGCCAAAGCTGCCGGTGACGAACGCCAGGGCCACGCAGGTGATCAGCGCCGGCCAACTGAAAAAGAACGGCGCCGCCAGCGCGAGGATGTGGACGACGCTGATCCAAATCACCACGGGCCAGTTGATGCCGAAGTCTCGGAACGCGGTGCGCGCCCGCACGTAGGCGGAGTTGATCGCCGACACGGCCGAGCTGCCCATGCCGCGAAGAGGAGCGTCTCCAACTGGTTTCTGCGGGTCCGACATATTTGGGGATTCCGAACTGCGGCTCGCGGGCCGCGACGACCTGGTCGATCCAGGGGAGGAGTTTGACACTGGTCGTAGTTCCTTATTCTGCAGTCGTTTCAATTCGATCTTCGGTGGGCTCGCGGGAACGGATTTACTCTTGCCTGGCAGGAACCTGACAAAAACGAAGGAATTTGCCGTTCAGGACGACCCGAAGCGGCAACTCGCGAACCAACAACGCCGGCGGCGCCAGCGGACGTGACCCCTAACTTGTGGCAAGTCGACGCTTCCCTCACAACCGTCCCCGAAGATAGAGAATTGGCGGCGGGCCGGCTAGGGCATCGTCCCAACTTTCTTGCAACACAGTCTCAACAACGACCGGATATCGCCGCAGCGTCTTCCTAGTTCGCCCAAATTCACCAGCAGCTGGCAAACGGGCTACGACCATTCACTTATCGGAAGCTCTCGACTTGCACGCCATCAGCCGACAGCTCGCAAGAAACTGCTCCGTCCAGTGCCGTGTGCAACACCGCGGCCCCCGCTTGCTCATACGAAACTTGAGAGTCGAGTGTTCGCTCGGGTCGTCGGCCGCTCATCACGACCCACTCCGGCGACGACCACGCGGCGAACCCTGGCGGATCGCTCTGCTCGCTGCCGTGATGCGGAGCGAGCAACACGTCGCAATCCAGCGGCGGGTCGGCCATCACGCGCTCGATCCCCGGCGACTCCAAATCGCCCGGCAGTATCAGCCGCCGTCCCGCAAACTGGACGCTCAACAAGATGCTGTTGGCGTTGTCACGCCCGAGCATGCCTTCGCGCGGCGGGTGCAGCACGTCGATCGTCACCCGCGCGTCCGCAGTTCGCAGTCGGTCATTCATCCAAATCTCGCGCAGCGGCACGCCGCTGGCGTGCAGCACGTCGCGGAGGTAGTTCGGCGCCGCGAGGTTGCCCATCGTCACCAGCGGATCGAACATCATGGGCGAGACATACACGACGGCGACCGGAAACCGCTCCAACAGCCCGGGCACGGCGTTGTAGTGGTCGATGTCGGCATGCGACAGGACGAGCGCGTCGATGCAGTCGATGCCACGTTGCCATAAGAACGACGCAATGATTTGCGTCGCGGCCTCAGGCGAGCCGAAACTGCCGGCGTCGTAGAGAACCGTCTGCCGGCCCGGCAGTTCCAACACGGCGCATGTGCCATGCCCCACGGCAAGAAACGTGCAGCGCAGTTCGCCGTCGCTGCGTCCGCCGGCGCCGAGGCTGGCGTACCCAACGGCGGCCCACGCCAGCGCGAGGCTCGCCTGCCAGCGCCCGGGCGGTCGCAACGCGGGCACGGCAATCATGAGACCCGCGACGCCGTACAAGCCGCACAGCCACCACGCGCCGGGACTGGCGCAATACGAATAGGCGCCCGGAATGTGTTGCGCGGCGGCGACGAGCTGCCCGGTCGCATGGAGCGAGCCGCCGCACACGGCGCCCAACAGCGGGGCCAGCGGCGAGATGAGCCAGCCGATCGTCACCACGGCCAACCCGGCCACAATCGCCGCGCCCACGAGCGGCGAAGCCAGTGGCGTGAGCAACGCACTGGCGGGCGTCAGCACATGGAAGTGGTAGGCCACCAGTGGCGCCACCGCGGCGCCCACGGCTAGCGACACGACGGTCGCGCCGGCGAGCGTTCGCACCCCATGGCGGGCGAGCCGCACCGGCCAGGGGCGCGTCTCGGCGATCAGCCGGGCCAACGGCGCGACCGGCCGCTCGCGCCACAGCCAGCGTCCGCTCAACACGAGCACCGCCACCGCCAGGAAGCTGAACTGCGTGCCGCTGTTGAACAGCTCGCTGGGATTCATCGCCAGCACCACGAGCGCCGCGGCGCCCAGCAGATTCCCCGCCGACGCCTTGCGTCCCAGCTCCAACGCCAACAGCAGCGTCACCGCGAGAATCGTGGCCCGCGTCACCGAGGGCTCGAATCCAACCACAGTGGCGTACAGCAGCACCGCCGCCATGGTCGCCGCCAGTTGCCAGCGCGAGGGGAAACCGGCCGCGCGCGTGAGCCCCCACACGATCCCGGCGAGCATCGCCACATGGGCGCCGGAGATCACCAGCAGGTGAATCGAACCGGTCTTGAGAAACGCCTCCTTGGTGGCGTCGCTGAGCCGCTCCTGATCGCCCAAGAGCGTGGCGAGCACGAGCGGCGCGTCGCGCGGGCCGACGGCCTGAGTCAGTTGCTGCGAACACCACACGCGGAGCGCGTGGACCCAGCTCCCGGCGCCGCCCGCAGACGCGGATTGCGTTGCTGCGACGCATTGGGGATCGTCGCAATACAGCTCGCATAGGCGACCGTCGCGGCGCTCGGCGGCCTGCCAGTCGTATTGCCCGGGATTGAGCGGCGGCGGCTGGCGGCCCAGTTGCGCGAACACGCGCAAGCGATCGCCCGGCGCCACGCCGTGCAGCTCGCCGGCCACGCGCAGCCGCGAGCGCCCCGTGGCCGGACGCCACCGGGCGCCGTCGCGGATCGCCACGACGCGAACCGTCGCCTCGCTCATCGTGCGCGCCGGCATTGCACGAAGCGGATTGCGGCTCGCCGGCGGCGAGATTTTCACGCGCTCGGCAAGCACCACGTCGACGCACGCCGGCTGCGACGCCTCGCGGGCGAACAACCCCAGGTCGTCCGCCGGCACGTAGTTCCACCGCCAATGCTGCCACGCGCCCCCAATACCCGCTGCGGCGAGGAACACAAGCGCGGCGCCAAGCACAACGCGTCCCCGCCGCCGCGCCAGCCAGGCCGCAACCAGCGCCGCGGCTGCCGCGAACCACCACCAGCCGATCAGGTTCCTCGTAGCGTCGCCGGCCAGTCCATCGTCCAGGGCGACGCCGAGCCCCGCGGCAACGCCCACCCACATCACCGGCCGGTACGGCGTCGCGCGCGGCGAACATTGAGGCGCAATCGCCATAGCCGTTGGGACGATGCGGAGAGGAGCAAGAAAGCTGGCGCCAGTTTACTCCAATCTTGTTCTTTCGCAAAAACGGGAGATTCCGCCGTCCGATCCTAGCCGCCGTCGGCAGCCGATGATTCGTTTTGGCGCCGACGCCGTCTTCCGACGGCGGCTAGGGAGCGGTTTTCCGCGGTCGCGGCGGCCCATGGCCGCGCCAGCATCCTTGAAGCCGCGGCGGGCAATGGGAACAATACCCATCGCCTCTTCGGAACCGCCCCGCTCTTGGAGATTCATTCGATGCGATGCTCGCTCACAATATCCGCCAAACTGTTTGCCGGCCTGCTCCTCGTGTTCGCTCTGACGCCGCCGGCCTTTGCCCAGGATGCTCCCCCGATGGATACCAAGTTGATCCCCCGCAAAGTTCTGTTCGGCAATCCCCAACGGGCGTCGGCGCGCATCAGCCCCAACGGCAAGTGGATCAGCTACCTCGCGCCCGCCGACGGCATCCTCAACGTGTGGGTGGCGCCGGTCGGCGACCTGGCCGCCGCCAAGCAGGTGACCGATGACAAGACGCGCGACATCCGCGGGTACAGTTGGGCCTACAACGGCAACCAGATCCTCTACTCACAGGACAAAGGCGGTGACGAGAACTGGCACGTCTACGCGACCGACGTCGCGACGCTCAAAACGGTCGACCTGACGCCGCTCGAAGGCGTACACGCGACGATCGACAGCACCAGCGAACGCTTCCCCGACGAGATCATCGTCGGCCTCAACGACCGTGAGCCACAGTTTCACGACCTGTGGCGAGTGAATCTCAAGACGGCCGAGCGCACGCTCGTGCAGCACAACCCGGGGCTCGCCGGGTTCATGACCGACGACGACTTCAACGTGCGCTTCGCCTTCAACTACACTCCCGACGGGGGGACGGTGCTGCTCAAGATGCCCGCCGAGGGCGCCAAGGAGCCGACGCTCCAGCAGGCCGCCGCGTGGGACGAGTTCATGAAGGTCGGCCCGCTCGACGCGATGACTACCAGCCCGTTGGGCTTCAACAAGGACGCCACCGTCCTCTACGTCCAAGACAGCCGCAACCGCAACACGGGCGCCCTGTTCGCGGTCGACATCGCCACCGGCAAGCAAACGCTGATGGCGGAGAACGACAAGGCCGACATCAGCGAGATCATCGCCCATCCCACGGAGAAAACGATTCAGGCCGTAGGCTTCACTTACGCCCGCCGCGAGTGGACGATTCTCGACCCGGCGATTAAGGCCGATCTCGACTTCCTCGCCACGGTCGAGGACGGGGAGTTGATGGTCACGAGCCGCACGCTCGACGATTCTCAGTGGACCGTGGCGTTCCTGCTCGACAACGGCCCGGTGAAGTACTATCGCTACGACCGCAACGCCAAGCAGGCCCACTACTTGTTCAGCAGCCGCGACGACCTGGACGGCTATCCGCTGGTCAAGATGCACGACATGGTGATCAAGACCCGTGACGGCCTCGACCTGGTCGCCTATCTGTCGCTGCCCAAGGCGAGCGATCCCGACGGCGACGGTCGCCCCGATAGGCCCGTGCCGCTGGTGCTCGATGTGCACGGCGGCCCCTGGGCGCGCGACGACTGGGGCTTCAACCCCTACCACCAATGGTTGGCTAACCGCGGTTACGCGGTGCTGAGCGTCAACTACCGCGGCTCAACCGGCTTCGGAAAGGATTTCGTCAACGCCGCCGACGGCGAGTGGTCCGGCAAGATGCACGATGATTTGATCGACGCGGTCAATTGGGCCGTCGACCAGAAGATCGCTGCCAAGGACAAGGTGTCCATCATGGGCGGCAGCTACGGCGGCTACGCCACGCTGGTGGGCCTCACGTTCACGCCGGAGGTGTTCACGTGCGGGGTCGACATCGTCGGCCCATCGAGCCTGGTGACGCTCCTGCAGAACATCCCGCCGTATTGGGCGCCGTTCATGCCCGTGATGAAGGTTCGCGTCGGCGACGTGAGCACTGAGCAGGGCCGCGCCAAGCTGTTGGAGCGCTCGCCGCTGCGGTTGGTCGACAAGATCCAACGCCCGCTGCTCATCGGCCAGGGCGCCAACGACCCGCGCGTCACGCAGCTTGAGGCCGATCAGATCGTCGAGGCCATGCAGGCCAAGAAGATTCCCGTCACTTACGTGCTCTATCCCGACGAGGGCCACGGATTCGTCCGCGAGGAAAACCGATCGTCGTTCAACGCGGTGACCGAGGCGTTCTTGTCGAAGCACCTTGGCGGCCGGTACGAACCGGTGGGCGACGACTTCGAGAATGCTTCCATCCACGTGCCGGTCGGCGTCGACGGCGTGCCGGGGCTGGGTGACGCGTTGCCCGCCGACCGCCGCGAGATGCCCAAGCCGGAAGCCAAGCCGGAAACAGTCTCCGCCGAATCGGGGGGGTGAACTTTTGGGCTCGTTTCCTGTCCTTGCCATTTAGCCCCGGTCACTGACCGGGGGGCTAAGTGCAGCCGCGCGCCGCGATTTTCTCCGCAACATTCCCTTGCGTTCGCCGCGACGGCTGCCGACAATAGAGGAACGATGAACGGCACTTGGCGTGACTTCCGATTTTACTTTACCCGCGCGGCGTCGCGGGCTCGGAGGTAGTGCACAGCTTTTTCATCGCCAGCACAACCAACCGCAAGCCCCGGGCGCCGCAAGGAGCCCGGGGCTTTTTTGTTTCACTCACTTAGCCCCCGGTCATTGACCAGGGGCTAAATCCGGAGCCCCAGCCCATGATCGTCGTCATGAAACGCTCAGCCACCGAAGAGGACGTTACCGCCATGATCCAGCACGTCGAGTCCCTCGGCATGAAGCCGGTGGTCCTCCGCGGCACGGAACGCACCGTCATCGCCGCCATCGGCGAGGAGCGCCTGCCCGGCATCGGGCAGCTGGAAAGCGGGCCCGGCGTCGACGAAGTGATGCCGATCCTGGCGCCGTACAAGCTCGCCAGCCGCGAGCTCAAAGCCGAGCCCACAGTGGTCAGCGCTGGCAGTCTCACGGTGGGCGGCGGCACGATCGGCGTGATCGCCGGACCGTGCTCGGTGGAGAGCGAAGAGCAAATCGTCAACACGGCGCGCGCAGTAAAACGCGCCGGCGCCACGGCCCTTCGCGGCGGCGCCTTCAAGCCGCGCACCAGCCCGTACAGCTTTCAAGGACTCAAGGAGGCGGGCCTGAAAATGCTCGCCATGGCCCGCGATGCCACGGGCTTGGCGATCGTCACTGAAGTGATCGCCCCCGACGATGTGGAACTCGTCTCCGAATACGCCGACGTGCTGCAGATCGGCGCTCGCAACATGCAGAACTACCGATTGTTGGAAGCGTGCGGCAAAGCCTCGCGGCCGGTGCTGCTCAAGCGCGGACCCAGCGCCACGGTCGACGAGTGGCTGCTCGCCGCCGAGTACATCCTCGACGCCGGCAACCCCAATGTCATGCTCTGCGAACGCGGCATCCGCACGTTCGAGACGCACACGCGGTTCACGCTCCCCCTGGCCTCGGCGCCCTACGTGCAGGCCAAGACGCACCTGCCCGTGGTGATGGACCCCAGCCACGGCACGGGCCACACGCACCTGGTGACGGCGATGGCCCGCGCGTCGATCGCCGCGGGCGCCGACGGGTTGATCATCGAGGTGCACCCCAACCCCGACAAGGCGATGAGCGACGGTTACCAGTCGCTCAACTTCCCGCAGTTCGAGAACATGATGAACGAGTGCCGGCGAATCGCCGAGGCGATGGACCGCGAGCTCGGTTAATGTCATAGCCCGGACATCCTGGCGGGAGCCTCACTCACGCTAGGCCCGAGCGGAGGAGCAGTGGGGATTGATTAGGATGACGTAGTCAGATCCATCGACCGATAATTGGGAGGCGCGGATTCATCACCAGAAAGTCGCCTCGCCGCGTAAGTGGCGCCGAAATTTGTGCAGGCTGGCCAGCGTCGCTGTCCGGCTCTACGAATGTCCTTCATATTCCGGCGTTTAACCGGCGTCTAACGGCGTTCCTTTTGAACCAACTGGCCCGTCCACCTGCCCCGGCGCCTGAGACAGCAGCGTTCGCTCCCGCCGGGCGCCTACCAAGTGCGCGATCAAGAACCCAACGTAGGCCAGCAAACCGCAGAACTTGAGGACGTAGAAATCATCCGGCGCGATGTTCATGCCGATGGCCATCGCCGCGCTCGCGAAGGCGATTTCCTTAACTCGCTGACCAGTGGAAAGCCCCGTCGGAATTCCGTCGGCCGCGGCAATCCTTTTGACCGCCGAGTGCGCTTCGCTTAGGCTGGCGTCGGTTGCCTCGCGGTAGACGCGGACCGCGGCGATGAGTCCCTTGTTGTTCCGCAACATCTGCCGTACAAGCCGATCAAGGTCGTTCTCCTCGCTGGCCTCAGCCGTGGACTTAGTCGAGCGATACGAGCGGGTGACGGCAGCGTCGTCGCCGGACTGGCGCTCTCGTCGCGGAACGCTTCGTGCAAACGCCGCGCGAACCTCCGGCTGCATCAACAGCCAAAGCGAAAAGCCTCCCACGAATGGTACGGCGAGGGGAGTGAGGGCAAAAAGAAAAACGAACCACAGCGTGGCAAAGCCAATCAAGAGACACAAAAGACTTGCAACGAACGCCAACCAGTAAAAGCGAAGCCGACTCATTGCGACGCCGCCCAGCAAGATGATTGGCCCCCCCAACCCAACCACCCACCATTCGGCAAACTCGCCCAACCTCTCCGACAAACCCAATCCGAGCACAAGACTCAGCAGCGTTCCGATGACGACCAATCCCACGGCTGAACCGATCAGACCTTCGATCGTCGCCTGCGCTTCGGCGTTCGATGGGACCTCGCCGAGCTCTACTGACGAAGTAACCTGCGACCGCGGGTCGCTCGCAATCGACTCGACTTCGCTCTTCACTTCGCTGGCATGCTGATACCGCCGCTCCGGCTCCCGCTCCAGCGACTTGAGCACCACGTCGTCGATCCGCACGTCGACCTGCACCTTGGCCGACGGCGCCTGGAAGCGGCCCATCGGCACTTCGCCGGTCAACAGCTCGTAAAACACCACGCCCAGCGAGTAGATGTCGGCCCGGTGGTCGACGTTTCGCGAGCCCACCATCTGCTCCGGCGCCATGTAGCGCAGCGTGCCCATCACCTGTTGCGTACCTGTGAGCCCCACGGCGGCGCCCTCGGCCCCCAGTAGCTTCGCCAATCCAAAGTCCGCGATCTTCACTCGCCCCCGCTTGTCGAGCAGGATGTTCTCCGGCTTGATGTCGCGATGGACCACGCCCTCGTCGTGGGCGTACTGCAGCGCATCGCACACCTGCGTCACAATCTTGAGCGCCGCCTTCGGCGAGACGCTGCTAGCGCGAATCGCGGCCCGCAGGTTCACGCCGTCGACGTATTCCATCACCAGAAAGAACTGTCCGTCGGTCTGACCAAAGTCGAACACATTGACGATATGCGGGTGGCTGAGCCGCGCCATCGCGCGGGCCTCGCGGGCAAATCGCTCGGCAAACGCCGGATCGCGGCCTGCTTCGGGGGGCAGAATCTTCACGGCCACCAAACGGTCGAGTCCCGGCTGTCGTGCCTTGTAGACGGCCCCCATTCCGCCTTGGCCCAATAGTTCCAGGATCTCAAGCTGCGGAAACCGCGACGCAAGCTCCGACGGCAGCGGCGGCAAGAAGCTGGCCGCCGGGACGCCGCGATGCGACTGGGTCGCCGCGAGCCGCTCGGCATCGCTCGCCCCCTCGCGCGCCAACCCCGCCTGGAGCAGGCACTTAGGGCACAAGCCAGCCGGAGCGTCGGCCGAAAGCTCCGTCCCGCAACTGGGACAACGACGTGGGTCGACCATGGCGAAACTCCTGAACGAGGCTGGCTCTATCAGCCTCTACAGGAAAACTCTAGACGTGTGACCGACGATCTCCAAGAAAAATCGGCCCGCGATCAGGGGCCGAACGCCGCGAACAAGTCGCGGATCTCCTCGTCGACCTGCCGCGGATCGCTCACCGTCTGAGCCACTTCCTCACGCAACAGTTCCCGGTAACGCCGCCGCAGCCTGTGCACGGTCTGCCGCGCCGCATCCGGCGAACAGTGGAGCGCCTCGGCCAGGTCGGCATACGGCAGGCCATCGCGATCTCCCACGAGCGCCTGCTTGAGGGCCTCGAACTGCCGCTGCTTGCCCGCAGCGGCGTGCTCATCCTGCAGGCGAATGAGCACGCGCGCCAGCAACGTTGTCGCCCAAGCCTGCTCGAACAGCCGCTCCGGCGTCGCGTCGTCCGCGGGCTCCCAACTCATGCGCGATTCGGCGGTCTCCCAATCGAGCGACAACACGCGCCCGCTGCCGCGCTTCTGCGCCCGCCGGCGCTCGCGCTCGTTGGTCAAAAAGTTCTTGACGCTTGTCAGCAAAAACGCGCGAAACCGGCCACGATCAGGCGAAGCGGCGGCGATCGCGTCCCGCTCCAAAAGCCGCAGAAAAAACTCCTGCGTCAGATCCTGCGCCGCTTCGACGCTCGCTTCACGACGGCGAATGAACCCGTAGACCGGTTCCCAATAGCTTTGGAAAAGCTGGGCAAGCGCCGCCTGCGCCCCGACCTCCCGCTTGCCGCCCGCCGCCAGCACGACGCTCCATTGCGTCGTCGCGAACGCATCATTAGCTGGGCGCTCACTGTCGTTCGGGTGCATCATGCCTGTCAGTATAGACTCGCCCCAAAGCCCGCCCAATTGACGCGCCGCGAAAGGCGGGGAGAGTCACAGCGATGGCTACCAGTCGCTCAACTTCCCGCAGTTCGAAAACATGATGAACGAGTGCCGCAGGATTGCGGACGCGATGGATCGGCAACTGGGTGAATGACCACCGGAAGATGACCCCATGTTCACCGCTCGCGGCAGCGCAGGGTTGCGGTGGAGCGCTCTCCTCAGCGCTCGCTTTCCGCCATCACGTCGGGAATGTGCGTAAAGGCGATCCGCATAGGCGCCTGCCGGCGGGCTTCGTGCATCGACGCAAAATAAACCGAATTGGAGCCGAGACACTTGTTGATCGCGTCCATGGCGCGGGCCGCCCGCAGGTTACGCAGCTCTTCGGCGAACAAGGGCAAGGGCGTATTGGCCTCGGTCGCCAAGTCCCAGAGCACAATGCTCACTTGCAGCAATCTCCCGCCCGGCGGCCGCTGGAGCCAGACGGCTTCGAAGGCTTTAAGCATAGTCTGCGTATCCTGGCTCCGCCCGAGGTAGATGGCGGCTTTCCACTTCGGCTCGCCCTTGGCGTAAGACAAACCCACCTGCATGCGTTTCGCCCAAAAGCCTAACCGACGCAGTCGAGCCGCCGCCTTGTGAATCA
This sequence comes from Lacipirellulaceae bacterium, assembly GCA_044867485.1. Lineage (GTDB taxonomy): Bacteria > Planctomycetota > Planctomycetia > Pirellulales > Lacipirellulaceae > Lacipirellula. The sequence goes on from JBIOVA010000271.1 coordinate 12,013, forward strand.
AGCGGACCAGCACGGCCCGCGCTCCCTGCTCGTTGCGAAATTGGGGCGCGAGCACATGGGAGTGGCTCACCGACCGGCGCCGCGTCTTGGCTTGAGCACACTCATCGCCGCGAAGCCAATGCCACCATTGCTCGCCCACGATGCTCTGCCAAATCTCGATCATGTGTTCGCGCGACAAGCTGCAAAGTTGCCGCACCGATAACACGCCCCGACGTTGCAAACGGGCCAGCATGCCACGGCCAATCCCCGGCAGGTCGGAGAGAGAAAGCTGGTAGAGCTTGTGCGGCAAATCATCCCGCGTGAGGGAAGTCAGCCCATCCGGCTTCTGCATATTGCTGGCAACCTTGGCGAGAAACCGGTTCGTGGCCAAGCCAATCGAACAGGGAACGAAGGGACCGACCTGTTGCGAAATAGCGCGCTTGACTCGCCCAGCCAACGGAAGCGCTTCCGGGAGCAAACGGTGTTGAGGCGAAAGGCGGCAGACCATCTCGTCGATGGAACAGACGCGCTCCACGGGCAGAACCGTCTCCACCGCTGCAATGATTCTTTCGTGGGTACGGATGTAGAGCTCGTGCCTGGCTTCGACCAGTCGCAAGCGGGGGCAACGGCGACGGGCTTCGCCTACGTTGGTCCCCGTACGGATGCCGTAACGCCGGGCCTCGTAGCTGACGGCAATGCAGCACGTGCGGTCGGTCATCACGGGAACCACGACCACAGGCTGTCCCCGCAACGCCGGCCGGGCTTGTTGCTCGACCGAGGCGAAGTAGGAATTCATGTCCAAAAACAGCCAATCGACGTGTAGCATACATTAGTACACTATTTCCTGGAAGACCCTTCGTCAAGCAAAAAATGAGAATAAACGGCAACGGGGCGGCCTCCTCGAAAAGCAACGAGGGACGGGAGCAGAAACGGCCGACTCCCGCCCAATCCTCGTTCGTTCCGTGGATTGTTACGCGGCGTGGCGTAGACGCGGCCGAATCGCCACGACGCCGAACGCTCCCGCCAGCGTGATCGCGAAGCCCTAGGCTGGGGCGCCAAGTTCGGCGCCGCGCGGTGCATCGTGATCTGGTCGTAGTGAGAGCCCAGCAAGATCACTTGCGCGTCGTTGATATCATTGACGTCGGCCGGCGCCGCAACGCATTTGGCGTGGCCGTCGGCTACGCTTCGGCGTCGCGAGGCGATGATTTTGCCGCGTTTCCCCTCCTCCTCCTCGTCCGTCTCTTTCGCCGCCTACCCGCCGGGGTACAATCAGCGGTTTGGGCGTTGCCTGTCTTGACCGGCATCGATCGTCTTCTCTCCCTACGCGAGGCGCTGACCATGTCCCCATTCACTCGCCGGACGTTTCTGTCCACCACCGCTCTTGGCGCGGGGGCGCTGGCCGTCCCGCGGTTGGCTCGCGCTCAGTCCGCCAATGAGCTGATCACCGTCGGCGTCATCGGCTGCGGCGGCCGCGGCAACGAGCTGATTCGCCAAATCAAGGACGTGCCCGGCGCCAAGCTCGTCGCCTTCTGCGACGCCGACTCCGCCCGCGCCGCCGAGTCCGCCAAGGAGTTTCCCGGCGCCAAAACCTACTCGGACATGCGAAAACTGCTCGATGACAAGAGCATTGATGCGGTTGCGATCGCCACATGCAACCACTGGCATTGCCTCGCCGCCGTGTGGGCCTGCCAGGCTGGCAAGGACGTCTATTGCGAGAAGCCGCTCTCGCACTCGCTGTGGGAAGGCCGGCAACTGGTCGCCGCCGCGAAGAAGCACGACCGCATCGTCGCCGTTGGCACGCAGCAGCGCAGCGATCCGCTACAGGCCGAGGTGAAGGACTTCATCCATGACCAGCGTGCGCTCGGCGCCATCAAGTCCGTCGTAATCGCTCGGTTCGGCGTGCGAGCGTCGATCGGAAAACGCGACACGCCGCTGGAGGCGCCCGCCACCGTCGACCGCAACCTGTGGACCGGTCCTACGCAGGACGAGCCGATCTACCGCACCAATTGGCACTACGACTGGCACTGGTCGTGGAACACCGGCGACGGCGAATGCGGCAACTGGGGCGTCCACCTGATCGACGACGTGGTCAATGTCGTGTTCCGCGACCAGCACAAGCTGCCCTCTCGCGTCTGCAGCGGCGGCGCCCGCGTTGTGTGGGACGATGCCGGCCAGTCGCCTAATTTCCACATCGCGTACCTTGAGGCGGGCGATACGCCCGTGCTGTTCGCTCTCAGCAACCTGCCCGCGGCGCCTGGCCAGAACAGCGCCCTCAAGTTCGACGACGTCGAATGCGGATACGTCGTCCTGTGCGAAGGCGGCGCCTACCGCGGCCGGCGCGGCGGTGGCGAGGCGGTCGACAACGACGGCAAGACGATTCGCCCGTTCCGCGGCGACTCGGGGGCGGGGCATATGAAGAACTTCTTCGCCGCCGTGCGCGCTCACGATCGCAAGCTTCTCAACGCACCCGTCGAAGTCGGGCACTCCTCGGCCGGCTGGTCGCACGTCATCAACGCCGCGTACCGCACGGCGACGATCAACGGCCTGGTTCCGCCGGAACGGATCGCAAAAGTTGCTGGCCACGATCGCCTGCACCATGTGATCGAGGACCACCTCACGGCCTACGGTCTCAAGGATTCGCAAGCGTTCCACAGCAGCGGGCTGTTGGAAATCAACGGCGACTCGGAGCAGCTCTCCGGCGACGGCGCCGACCGGGCCAACGCAGCCCTCGGCAAGCCCAAGTACCGTGGCGAGTTCGCAATTCCGGGCTGACGGCGGGCTCGAGCGCTTCGATATTATCGGCGAGAAAGCTGCGCGGCGGTCGCCCGCCGAAATGCCGTCGACCGCGGATCCTCATAGTCGACCTGCCACCGTGCGTCGCCGCGGAGCGTCGCCGCCAGCCGCCCGTGCGCGGCGTCGCACATGACCAACTCGACTTGGTAGCCGTCGAGCAGCGCTAGCGCGGCCTCGTCGCCCGCGGCGATTCGCTGATAGTCGTTCCACACCTCGTCGGGGAAGAAGTCAACTCGCGAGTCGACGAACGACAACAGCATGCCGTGCGAATGCCAGGTGAAATACGGCGCCCACTGCAGTGGTGCGTAGGTGCGCACCGAGTGCGCCGGAGTCGACCAGCGCGCGGCCAATTGCCATGGCTCGTCCGCGGGCCGGGCGATTCGCTTGGCGGCAGGCAACAAGGGGTTGGCCGTGCGCGTCCACGGCGTCGACGCCGCCAGTAGGCCCACCAGCAACGTCGCGACGGCCCATTCGCCGGCGCGAGTCCACTGGCCTCCGGGCGCCGCTTCCTCCGCGACGACGCAGCGCCGCCACACGCTCGCCGCGGGGCGAGCCAGCGCCACCGGCAGGACGAGGGCCCACCAGATCGCCATCCGCTGCGACTGCACCGCGGGCGCGAAGAAGACGATCAACATGGCGAGCTCCGCGAGCGAGCTCCGCCGTCGCGACAGCGCCATGACAAAGATTGCGACGGCGATGGCCGCGAAGAAGGCCGCGCCGGCATTGCGATCCCAGGCTGGGGGGAGCCACTCCTCCAGGCCCCGGGCCACGGACTTCGAGCTAACGCCCAGCACGTAGGCCACGCTGTTCTGGGGATCCGGCCGGACGAAGACGCCGAGGGCGCCGGCGACGGTCGCAGCGGCATACCGCCAGAACCGGCGCCATTTAAGACCTCGATCCGTCGCGCCAAGCGCCGCCGCCGCCAGCACCGCCGGCAGCACGACGCCCAGTGGATACGCCCCGTGGAGGTTGGTCCACAGGGCGACAATTGCAAACGTCCCCGCCGCCGCAGCCCACGCCGTACGCACGCGCATCAGCAGGATCATCTCCGCGGCGAACAGCACGACGGAAAAATACTGCGGGCGGACGCCCAGGTTGTTCGCCATCGCCGCCAGGGCCGCCACGCCCAAGAGCCCGGCGACCGCGCTGTTGGCGCTCCGCCGCCACGCGAGCCAGGTGACTCCGAACAGCCCCACGGCATACGCCGCCCCCGCGACGCATTGGTTCAGCGCGTAGCCGCCCTGCTCATGCAGCCAATACATGGCAAGCTGCGCGAGCCACGGCTGATTCCGCACCTCCTGCCCCGCAATCGTGTGCGAAAAGTCGTCGACCGCTACGAGCCGACTGTGCTCGGCCATCCACCGCCCGGTGTTGACGTGCAGCCAGTAGTCGAGCGGAAATTCGCCGGCGGTCCACACAGTCAGCAAAACCAGCACAGGCGGCAGCGCCAGCCACAGCCGCGACCGCGGGGTCGAAGGAGCGTTCATCGTCGGGGGCGGCTCAAAAGGTAGGGTTCGGTAGGTCCGGCGGCGCACGCGCGGCGCCTGCTCAAGCGTAGCTTTTTCCGCCGCTCTCCATCGCCCGCGCCCCGCGCGAATGCCATGCCCGCCGACGCCGCACCCGTTGCCGCCGTACTCGACGACGGCGCCGTTGCGCCGGATCGCGCCGCACGGCAAACCGCCGATCCGTCCGCCGCGCCGCGCTCCGTCGCTCCGCCCGTCGACCGGCCCGCCGTCTCCGTCGTCGTGCCCACCTACCAGGAGCGCGACAACCTCGACGAGTTGATCGCCCGGGTGTCCGACTCGCTCGATCGGCTCGAGCTGCTCTATGAAATCATCGTCGTCGACGACGACAGCCGCGACGGCTCCGACGCGGAGATCGCCCGCCTGCAGAAGGCCGGCCGCCGCGTGCGGCTTGTCGAACGCAAGGGCGAGCGCGGCCTCAGCTCCGCCGTGCTCCGCGGGTTCAACGAAGCGCGCGGCGAGGTGCTCGTGTGCATGGACGCCGACCTCAGCCATCCGCCGGAGGCACTCCCCGAACTGGTCGCCGCCGCGCGATCCCCGGAAACCGAAATGGTCATCGGCAGCCGGTACGTCGCCGGCGCCTCGACCGACGAAGCGTGGGGCTTGTTCCGGCGGCTCAATAGCCGCATCGCCACGCTGCTGGCCCGGCCGTTCACGTCGGTGAAGGATCCGATGGCCGGATTTTTTGCCGTGCCCCGCAAAGTTTTTGAGCGAACCACCAACTGGGATCCGGTGGGCTACAAGATCGGCCTGGAAATTCTCGTGAAGGCCGGCTGCCGGAACGTCCGCGAGGCGCCGATCCACTTCGCCGACCGACGCCGCGGGCAGAGTAAACTGTCGCTCCGCGAGCAGCTCAACTATCTGCGGCACCTGGCCCGGCTGGCGCGCTTCAAATTCCGACTCTCGTGGCAGGTGGCGTCGTTCTGCGCCGTCGGCGCCACGGGGGCGATGGTCGACCTGGCGACGCTTGCCGCGCTGCTGGCCGTCGGCGTCGCGCTGCCGGCGGCCCGCGCCGCGGCGATCGCCGTCGCGTTCACGTGCAATTTCTTCGGCAACGAACGATGCACGTTCCGCTGCGAAGGGCCCGGGCGCGCCCGACGCTTCGCCCAGTACGCGGTGGCGTGCGGCGTGGGGGCAGCGCTCAACTACGGCGTCTCGCTCGGCGCCCCGAAGCTCGTCCCCGCCCTCGGCCCGCATCCGCTGGTCGCCGCGGGTTTGGGGATCCTCGTCGCCGCCGTGGCCAATTTTCTCACCGCTCGGCACTGGGTGTTCCAGGAGGCTCGCCAGCGGGACGCGCTCGCGCCTCCCGCGAAGCCGGCGCCGGCCTGAGAGTCGCGGCCTCCGCACGCCGCAGGCCGCGGCGCGTTGGCAGGGCTCTGAAGAATTTGCGTCCAAAATGCACTTTTCGCGCGGAGCCTCGAGAATCGCAGGCTCCGCACGGTCTTCGGCATTTGTGTATGGCGCGGGGGCCAAGCCGGCCATGGGCGGCGGACGCCGAGAAACATAGGCTCCGCACGCAACAGGCGACTTGGCGCGGTTGCGGGGCGTTCGCGTAGTGGGTGCGGAGTGCGGCATGGGGGGAGTCGCGCGTTGGGAGGCGCGAGTTACCGGTCGCCGGGGCCAGGCTGGAGGCTGGAGGCGCGGATTTTCGTCGCCGATTACTTATCGGCTTTGCCCAAAAACTAGCAAGCGAGCACAGCCACTTGCGGTAGCGATGCCTGATAGCTGGCCGATCTAGCCGCTTGACACGACTTTTGGGGCAAAGCCACTACTCATCTATACACCTGTACCCTAACGGGTCGCGCGGCCAAAAACAAGAAGAATCTTGTGGCTGTCCACTGTCGGCCGGAAGGAATAATGCCTGGAGACAGGAGTCCCAAATGTGCCGAATTCTCCCGAGCCGAAACGGGGGCTGCTGGCGCGAAAGAAACGCTAGCGGACAAAGGGGGAGTCGAGCTCAACCCGTGTGGACGGTCCCCTACAGCAGGGTATAAGTCTGCTGCGCCGCCAATACGCGGGCCGCTGTCCGGCCTTAGTAGACGCCGGAAAAATCGGTAAGTTCGCGTTTTTCTCGCTTCCAAGTCACAAAACGCCTTATTATACAGGCGGGCGGGGCATGCATGCGAGAAAATATCGCGGATACTTGCTCAGTGGATTATAGCAGCAAGTGGAGAGCATATGCTCGTCTCTTTTTCCGTCACCAATTTTCGCTCCATTGGCGAGGAGGTGACGCTCAATATGGTCGCCAGCAATAAGCTGTCCGACCATCCAAATCACCTTGTGCCAATCGGCGACACCGGCAAGCACGTTCTCAGGGCCGCCGTAATCTACGGGGCTAACGCTGCCGGAAAGTCGAACTTAATCAAGGCAATGGACGTAGCGCGGCGTTTGATCTGCGAATCGGGAGCCGAACGGCGTCCCATTGCCGCCTTTCGCTTCCGAATTGGCGAACCTGCGCTGAGTTCGTTTGAGTTTCGGTTCATGGTCGGAGCGAAAGTCTTCGTTTACGGCTTTGACTTCCAAGCAGGAAAGTATCCTGCGGAATGGTTAGCCGTCGTCAAGGGTGAAGAGGAGATTGTCCTGTTTGAACGGCAAGACAGCAATGTTGAAGTTGCAGACGCAGGCCGCAAGTTGTTTCCAAATGATCGCCAGACATTCGAGATTTTTGAAGCACTCCAGGGCGTTCCACTTAGACACGATCAGCTATTCCTAAGCCGTGCGATAACTGCAGTTCCCGAAGAGTTGCAGGGGGAAACGCTGCGCTCGATTATTAAGTGGTTCACCACTGATTTGATCGTGTTGCCAGCAAGCTCTCGATCGATCGACATTCTTGATCGACTGTACGACGATCAAAAGTTCCGGCTTTTCTGCGCCCGCTTCCTCAACAGCGTTGGCACGGGTGTAGGTGGCCTGAAGCTAGAAACCTTAGAGCGAGAGCTTACCGAGTGGGAGCGTCGTCGTCCAAGAGAGCCACAACGGCGTCGCTTTGGATTGCGCGACGACATGGACATTATCCCAAAGCCCGACAATCCGGATTATGTGATTGAACGAAAGCTTTTCGGCGAGCATTTTATCTCTGACAGTAAATTTCACTTGCCTTTTTCTGAAGAGTCCGACGGCACGCAGGCGCTATTGCACCTAATGCCAATACTTGCCTCGGCTCCAGACGAAACACATGTTGTGGTTATTGACGAACTGGACAGGAGCTTGCACCCCCTACTGTGCTGGGAGTTTGTTCGTTTTTTCAGCGAATCCTGCGAGGGCGCACGGCGTCAGCTCATCGTTACCACACATGAGGCGCACTTACTCAATCAAGAACTTTTGAGGCGTGATGAATACTGGTTTGCCGAAAAGGATGACAGTCAGCAGACGCGGTTAGTCTCGTTGCTTGACTTCAAGATACGCAATGATCTAAAGGTCGATAAGGGCTATTTGAGCGGTAGGTTTGGGGCGATTCCAATAATCGGCGGAATGGGCAACTTAGAGCGCCTGCTCGAATGCGAAGAATCGGAGGCCGATGATGCCACGGAAGAATCGGCCACTTAAACGCGAAGACGGCAGGGATAGGGATGCCACGCTGATCATCGTTGCCTCCGAAGATCGATATACCGCAGACGATTACTTCAAGCGGTTCAGAACCCATCGCGCACAATTCGTGGTACTGCCGACCCTGGACGACAGATCGGCACCGCAGTATGTGATGCGACGACTCGACGATTTCAAGGCCGAGTACGCGACGGAGGATGGCGACACTTTCTGGCTTTGCATTGACCGAGACCGATGGGACGAAGGCTCACTTTCAGAGGTGCTTCAGGAGTGCAGACAAAAGGGCTACGGGATCGCAGTAAGTAATCCATGCTTTGAGCTATGGATTCTCCTGCACCATGAAGACCTGACTCCCCAGACGCCATGCAATGCCCGTGGCTTGAATGAACGGCTCAAGGAGCTTCTTAACGGGTATAAGAAGACTTGCTGCCGATCGTTTGCGATTACGCAAGAAATGGTTAGCTCTGCCATTGACCGTGCGCGGTCATCCGGTTCGGACGCAGATTTCATTCCACCAGCGCCCAATACCCATGTCTATAAGATCATGGACGCACTTGCGGCAAGGGAGCCCATATCACTCGCCTAGCCCCTCCCCTCGGACGCCTCTCGCAGGGCTCTCCAGCGCTTATTTAGCGAAGTAGATAAACGCCGCCACGCCCGCTCCGATGAGTGCGCAGACGATGAGCCGGGAAATTCGCGCCGTGGCCATCTGTTCCCGGCGGGTGGCCTTGTCGGACGACAAGTCCACGAGGACGAGGACATGCCACACAGAATGCGCCGTTGGGCTCGGATTTGGGTGGCATGCCCTCGTCTGCGTGGGCATGTTCGGCGCTGTGGGCGTCGCTCATGCCGAACGAGTAGGAACGACGAGGCAGGCGCCGCCAATGGCGGCGGGGCGGCGCGCGGGACGGCGTGTGTGCGTTCTGCATGGCGCGGGCGCAATGACGTTTCGCTGCGGGATTGATGGCCGGGATCGCTGGGACCCCTGCCGGGGTCGACCGGAACCGCGCGATCGGGGTCCAGGGGTCGAGCTGTGCTCGCCCTTGGCTATTCACCGCCGGCCCGTTGGGCCTGAGTCGCGGCGCATTCACGACGAATGACGGCGGCGCCGTGAACGCAAGCGGGCCGCGAACGACAGTCCCATCGCCGCCAGCGCGATCCCCGACGGCTCGGGAACGCTGCTCGCCGCGGAGCTGACGGCCGCCGCCGATGCGGCCGACGCCGCGGCCATGTTCATCACGCTTTCCTGCTGGATCTGCTCCAGCGCCGCGGCCACGGGACCGACGAACGAGAACGTCGGCGACGCTTGCAGGACGCGCACGCGCTCGAGGATCACCAGCCGGTCGTTCTCCAGCAGCGGCACGTCGCGGAACGTGAGATCGTTCGGGTCGCCCGACAGGTTCGTCTTCTCCAAGCCCATGATCGCGTCGACGGTCGTCATGTCGACGATCCGCGCGAACGGCACGAAGCCCTGCGAGTCGAGCCCCGCGTTGTCTCCGACGTTAATGAAGAAGCTGCTCGTGCCGCTGTTAGGACCGGCCGACGACAGGGCCAGCGACACCGTGCCGCGGGTGTTCGACAGCGCCGTGAAGTCGACGGTCCCATCCATGTCGTCGTCGACGATCACCGGATCAAGTCGGCGAATCTCTTGCAGCAAGCCGAGGAAGTCATTCTGCGTGGGCGGGAAGCCCAGGAAGCTGCCCATCTGCAGCACGAAGCCGTCGGCCGCGCGGTTGATCGCCGTGTAGTGGTACCGCCCCAGGCCGATGTAGGCGACGATGTTGTCGACCAACGGCTGCAAATTTGCGTCGTTCGTCGGGTTCAGCTCCATGTCGAAGCTGCCGACGCTGGTGTCGAACCGCATGATCTGAGCCGCAGCGCCCGTCTGCAGGATGAGGAGCAGAACTGCCGCGCAACCAATTCGTCTCGCCAATCTCATGTCCGCTGTCCCGGTGTCGTTCGGAGGTGGGAAATTCGAGCGTGCCATGCCCTCGTCCGCGTGGTCATGTCCTAACGTAGCCGCGTTTTTCCGAAACGCGGCTGCGAGTTTCGGAGAAACTCGCCTACGTGGGCATGTTGAATTGCCGAAAACCATGGCCACGTCGGCGGACCTCCGAGGCCATGCCACCCCAAATGAGTAGGGGCGAACCTTCAGTATAGTTGCCTGAGGAAAACGCGACACAAATCGGGCCGCAGAATTCGCCCCGACGTGCGGTCATTGCCCGCAAAACCGGACCCGACTCCGTGTCACCCCGAGGTCCGCCGAGGGGTCCGGTCGGTGTGCTTGCGGGCGGACGCCTCGGCCGCCCTCGGCGTGACTGGCACTGCTCATCACCCGATCCTGGCAGCATCCCGCGGCAAGGCCTCGGGCGCCGAGCCGGGGCCGGGCGCCCGCCCGTCGCGGCGGGCGGCCAGATCCCGCAGCGCCTGCTGGATCATCAGGGCCTCGGCCACGTTGTCGCCGGTGAGCAGCCCCAGTAGCCGGCCGTCCTGCACGACCGGCAGGGTGTGGCACTGACATTCCTGCAGGCGCTCGAACGCCCGCTCGAGCATTTCGCGGGGGTCGGTGGTGACGAACTCGCGCTGCATGGCGTCGCGCACCGGCGTCTCGGGCCCGGTCTTCGACAGCGCGGCAATGAGATCATGCCGCGTGAGCACGCCGACGACCTGCCCGCCATCGACCACGGGAAAATCCTGTTGGAACCCGCCAAGGATGTAGTCGGCCGCTTTGCCGAGTCGGTCCTCGGCCGCCAGCGCCTGAAAGTTCGTCACCATGACCCGCTGCACGGGGATGCCGCGCAGTGCGGAGCGCATTTGCACCATGCTCGCCTCCTGCGCAGCGCCCAGCCACACGAACAACGCGATGAACACCAGGAACGGGTTCTCGAACAGGCCGATGAACGCAAACAGGATCGCCATCGCCTGGCCGATCGTCGCGGCGATCTGCGTCGCCCGCACGTAGTCGAGCTTCATCGCGAGTAGCGCCCGCAGCACGCGCCCGCCGTCCATGGGAAACGCCGGCAGCATGTTGAACACGGCCAGAAAGATGTTGATCCAAAAGAACTGGCTGAGGAAGCCGGCGCCGACTTGCATCGCTTGGTTCACTTCGGTCAAGTCGCGCCCAAACCGCAGCACGACGTACAGAATGGCGGCTAATGCGACGTTGACGGCCGGCCCCGCGAGCGCGACGACAAACTCCTGCCACGGCTTGTCGGGCATGCGTTCGAGCCGCGCCACCCCGCCGATCGGCAGCAGCGTGATGTCGCGCGTGGGGATGCCATATCGCCGGGCCGCCAGGGCGTGCCCCAACTCATGGAGCACAATGATGCCGAACAGCGCAAGAATGAAGAGGATGCCCACGGCCGCTTGGGCCCAGCCGCCCTGGGTGTAGTGCGAGACGCCGATCCACCCCAACAGGAGCAGGAACGTGAAGTGGACGTACACGTCGATGCCGGCAATGCGCCCTAAGCGCCAAGACCAACCCATGGCGGTCTCCCCTGGGGAGTGACAACCGCCGCCAACGCGCAGCGGCGAACCGGGGTCATTCTATCCCGGCGAGGGTCCCGGCAAGACCACAATCAGCCTGCGAGGCGTCCGGCCGCAAGTCTTCAATCCGGATCCTTCGGCGGATCCTTCGGAAGACCTCAGGACAGGCTCTCAGGGTGACCGTGGCGGGCCCTATGTGTAATTCACCACCACCGACTTCACCTTCGTGAACAAATCCAGCCCATACTGCCCCTTCTCGCGGCCCCAGCCGCTGAGCTTGTTGCCGCCCCACGGGGAGGCGTTGTCGAAGGCGTTGTAGCAGTTGACCCACACGGTTCCCACGTCGAGCGCGGCCGCGGCCTGGTGGGCCTTCCGCACGTCACGCGTCCACACGCCGGCGGCCAAGCCGAAGGAACTGTCATTGCCGAGCGCAATCGCTTCGGGCAAATCCTTGAACGGCATCGCGCAGACGACCGGTCCGAAGATTTCTTCCTGAGCGATGCGCATGCGGTTGGTCACCCCGGCGAACACCGTGGGCTCAACAAAGTAGCCGCCCGCGAGCGCCCCGCCCGGCGCCTGGCCGCCGCACCGCACGGCGGCGCCCTCCCCTTTTCCAAGGCCGATGTACTGCAGCACGCGCTCCTGTTGGCCGCGCGACACCAGCGGCCCCATCGTCGCGTCGCTGTCGAGCCCCGGCCCCAGCTTCACCGCCTGCGCCATGTCCGCCAGCCGGCCCACGAAGCTGTCGAAGATCGACTCCTCGACGAACACGCGCGACCCCGCCGAGCAGATTTCGCCCTGGCAGAAGAAGATGCCGAAGAACACGCCCTTGATCGCCGCTTCGAGGTCGGCGTCGGCGAACACGATGTTCGGCGACTTGCCGCCCAGTTCCAGCGACACTTTTTTGAGGTTGCCGGCCGACGCCTTCACCAAGAGCCGCCCCACGTCGGTCGAGCCGGTGAACGTGATCTTGTCGACGCCATCGTGCTCGGCGAGCGCGGCGCCGGATGTCTCGCCGTAGCCGGTCACCACGTTGACCACTCCCTCGGGCAGCCCCGCCTCGACGAAGATTTCCGCCAGCCGCAGCGCCACGAGCGTCGTGTCCTCCGACGGCTTGAGAATGATCGCATTCCCGGTCGCCAGCGCCGGCGCCGCCTTGTACAGCGGCATCGTCAGCGGGTAGTTCGGCGGCGTGATGCCGGCGACCACCCCCAGCGGCTCGCGCACCGTGTAATTGAGGAACTCGCCCGGCAGCGACGTGGGGATCGTCTCCCCCAGCAGCTTGGTGGGCCAGCCCGCATAGTAATCGGTCCAGCTCACCGCGGTGGCGACTTCCTTCTTCGCCTCCCACAGCGGCTTGCCGTTTTCGAGCGTGATGAGCTGAGCGAGCTCGTCGGCGTGCCTCTCGATGAGCTGCGCGACCTTCTGCAACATGCGGCCGCGCTCGTACGGCGTAATCTTTCGCCACGGCCCGCCAAACGCCTGACGGGCCGCAGCCACCGCGGCGTCGACGTCGGCGCGCGTCGCATCGGGGAACGAGCCAATCGGCTGCCCCGTCGCCGGGTTGAACGACGGCACGCACGGCGCCCCGTCGCCGTTGCGCCATTGCCCGCCAATGAGCATCTTGGCGGGCCGCGCAAGGAACTCGGCCACCGCGGGAAGAACAGGAGCGAGGGGCATTGTCCACGCCTCCGATTTGAGAGAGTTATCTCGGTGTGGCACGCCCAAGGTCTTCCGCAGGGCGTGGTGGAATCAATCGTGACGCTCCACGCCCTGCGGCGGACCTTGGGCGTGCCACCCAATCAGGTCTGTGGTTGATCGAAGTCGGAGTATCCGCCCGACGCCGTCGACGGGCCTGGAAAGCCGATGCGGCGCCACACCTCCGCATCGCTCAGGTAGATCGCCGACACATCCATGCGAAGTTGTTTGTAGAACGCCGGCGACTCGGCGCGAAGCAGGCCGATCAGCCCATGGATCTCGGCGGCGGCCAGTGCAGCGACGCTCTTGCCGAACTGCCGCCCGGCGATCGCCTCCGCCGTCGCCAATCCGTCCCGGTAGAGCGCCGCGTTGACGCCCGCGGCGACGCGCTCCGCGAGCCGCGGCCCGGCGCCCACGCCACGCGCGCCGTCGTCGCGCTCATCCGGTGGAATGATGCCATCGGCCAGCGACGCCAGCGCGGCCGTCAGATCAAACGCGGTTGAGGTGTTCACGGTCATCGTTCCCGCCTTCTCGCGCGGGCGATCATCGACTCCGCGCTGCGCCGCGCCAGCGCCATCGCCGTCAGCGTCGGATTCACGCCCGCGCTCGTCACAAACACGCTTGTGTCGCAAACAAACAAATTCGCTACGTCGTGCGATTGGCCGAACGAGTTGACGACGCTCGTCCGCGGGTCGTCGCCCATGCGGCAGCTTCCCATCGCATGGGCGCCGTAGTTAAGGCCGATGTGCACCCGCTCGGCGCCCGACGCCGCCATCATCTCCGCCGCACGGTCGCGGGCCGCCCCGGCCAACCGCACGTCGTTGTCGCCCCACTCGTAGGTGATGCGCGCCGCCGGCAGGCCGCGGGCGTCCTTCACTTCTGAGTCGAGCGTGACCGTGTTTGTCTCGATCGGCAGCCCCTCCGCATGCGCCCACCACGCGGCCGTGAAGGCGTAGTCGTGCAGGAAACGTTTGTACTCGAGGCCATAGCCGGCGTCGCTCAGGTTCGCATACGTAATCGGCGTCATCATGTAGGAAATGAGCACGTACCCCCGGGCGCACCCGCGGCGCACATCGGTCCGGTAATCATCCTGCACCATGACGTGGCCCATTTGCATCCCCTTGTAGGCGTTGATCGGCTCGGCAAACTTGCCGAACACCTGCCACGTGGGGTGACTCATGAGCACCCGGCCGACGCAGCCGCTGGAATTGGCGAGCCCCTCGGGAAACGTGGTGTTCGCCGAGAGCAGCAGCAGCCGCGGCGTTTCGATGGCGTGCGCCGCGAGGATGACGACGCGCGCTTCGACGGCATGCTCGCGCCCGTCGGCGTCGGAGTATTCGACGCCCGTCGCGCGGCCCAGCTCCGCGTTGTAGTTGACGCGGTGAACGAACGCCTGGCTGATCACCTTGGCGCCCGCGCGCTCGGCTGGCTCGAGGTAAATCTGCGACGCGGTCGCCTTCGCTCCCGTCGGGCAACCTGAGCCGCACCAGCCGCAGTAGATGCACGCCGGCCGGCCGCCGTACGCGACGGAATTGATCGCCACCGGCGGCGCAAACGGCCGGGCGCCCAGCTTCGCGGCGCCGCGGGCCAGCACTTGCGCGTGCCAGTTGAACCGATGCGGCGGCTGCGGCAGCTCGTACTGCTCCGGCGCGAACGGCCCGCACTCACCGGCGACGCCGAACTCGCGTTCGATCTGCGCGTAATAGGGCCGCAGGTCGTCGTACCCGATCGGCCAATCGGCGCCGACGCCGTCGATCGACCGCGTCCGAAAATCCTCGGGATGGAACCGCGGCATCACGCCCAGCCACACGAGCGTCCCGCCGCCCACGCCGACGCCCGTCTTGGGCACAACGCCGTGCTTGCCCGCGTACACGCGCGGCTCGGTCCACATGATCTTGCCGGCGTTGGCTTCGCTGTTGGCGAGGTCGACGGCCGGATCAAGCCGCCGCCCCGCTTCGAGCACCGTCACACGCCACCCCGCCTCGGCCAGGTCCTTCGCGACAAGGCTGCCGCAGGCGCCCGCGCCCACGACGACGGCGTCGACCGATCGATCCGCGGCCATGGCGGGACCCTGGGGTTGGCATTCCTCAAGCGAGAAGAATCTTCGGTCTAACGGGCGCCGCCGAGCAGGGTCAAGTCTCCGCGAGCTACGCGCGCCGCGAGTTGTTGTGTTATTGGAGTTGAATTGTGAAAAATCGGGGGAAGGAGTTGTTGGTCCGGACGGCGTCACGGTCGGCGAATCGCATAGATGGTCTAAAGTCGTGTACGGGCTAAGACGCCTTTTTCCGGGGATTTTCTCCATAGATCGCCATAAGTCGTGCGTTCGTCGATCTCCTTCCGCCAGGGAGCGTTTCTGGCTCGCGCCGCGATCATCGAATTTCTTAGAAGATTGCGTTGACGCGGCCCGCGGCGATCCGCTACGATCGTCTAAAGAATTAAACGATCGCCCGCCCGTCGCCATCGCTTGTCAGAGAAGTCCATGCCGCGACCTGGTTCCGAATACCCGACCGAGCTCGAGCTCGAACTCCTGAAAGTCTTGTGGGCCGAGTCGCCGCTGCCTGTTCGCGACGTGCGGCGCCGGCTGGCCGAGCAATCGGGCCGCGCGCTCTCCCACAGCACCGTCATCACCATGCTGAACATCATGCACGACAAGGGCTATGTGCGGCGGCAGAAAGAGGGCAAGGCGTTTTTGTTTGCCCCGCGAGCGGCGAAGGACGAGGTCGTGGGCGGGATGCTCGGCGACCTGGTGACGCGGGCGTTCGACGGCTCGCCGGCGGCCATGGCCCTCAATCTCATCGATACGGCCGACCTCGACGCTGACGAGCTGGCGGAACTGCGCCGGCTCATCAGCCGCAAGGCGAAGGAGCAGCAGCCATGACGTTCGAGACGCTGATCGACGCACTCGCCGACCCCGCGTTCAGCGGCCGATTGTGTCTCACGCTCGCGCACTCGCTGTGGTTGATGGCGGCGCTCGCCGCGGCTGGCCTATTTTTTAGAGTTGGCTCACGAAAAATCGGGAGTCTGTTCGACTCAAATTTTTACACCAACTTCAGGAATCTGCGATTAGACCTTTGCCGTGATGCGATCGAGGATCGATGGCAATTCGTCGTACGATGAAATCGAAACTGAGGAAACTGCTGACAACTCGGGATGTGGCCGGTAGCCCACCGAAAATGGCGCCTCCTTGGCAATCGGCACGTCATTGCGACCGTCGCCAACGAACGCCCAATCGTCATCCCCGAGCCGGTACTCGCGCAGCATGAGGTGGACGAAATCCAGCTTACCGGCAAAATCACAGGGCAGTAGGTTGAACGCCGCCAGCCGTCCGTCGGGGGCGAACAGGTATTCGCAGGCGGCGAACGCGTGGGACACATCGCAGTCAAGCTGGGCCCGCCGGGCCAGTTCGCGAAAACCTCCTGTGACAAGCACCGGCTCGAATTGACTTCGATCGATTCGGCGGAGCATGTCGACGACGCCGTCCTGGTATTCCGCGGCGGCGATCACTTGGCGAAAGATCGCCTCGGTGAGACCAAACTTCCGGTGAATTCGGATGGTGTCTTTCATCCATTCCAGGTAGCTGAGATAGCCGCCTTGATCCCAGCGCTGGTGCGTCGCCACTTCCGCGCGAATGGCGTCCTCGCCTAGAGCGCTGGCCAGCGCCTGCCAGATCGTCGAGTCGATGGACGCGCCAGGAAGACGAATCTTCGTTTGGAACAGCGTTCCTTCGACGTCCAGGACGAGAAGCTTCACGACGTCGCCTCCGCAGGGGCAGTCGACGAAGGATTCCAACGCGCCTGCTCGTGCTCCAAGACTCTCAGAAGCTCGTTCCAGCGAGACGATTTCTCCTCGTTCCCATCAAATTGGCGGCCAATTTCGTGGAGCATCGGCAGCACCGAGGGAACCCATTTGTCATCAGCGCTGCGATACAACGACGTGTCGGCCAATTCAAATAGTACCGCGGTCTCGGGACGCGTCGCGGAAGAAGCGCAGTTCTCCTTGATGCGTTCGAGCAAAGACTGTCTCTCTCTTGTCGGCCCAAGCCTGACAGCCTGTTCGATCAACGACCGAGCGCTGCCGTAACGCACCCAGCGGTACTCGTTGGCGTCGGCCAGCGCCGCCAATAGAAGCTTCGTATTCTCCGGCGTGGGGAATGCCCCTAGGGCATGGACGACGCGCCAGCGCACGGCGCCATCTTCTTCACCTTGGCGCGCCAGGTACATGCCACGCAGGAGCGCCATGGTCGGTTCCGGCAATGGGCTCGCGGACTTCGGATGAAATCGGCGCAGCACGTTGGCGGTTGCCCAACCCACGATCGAATTGCTGTCGACAATTGAGGCAACCAGATCGAACGAGAGTTCGCCATTTTCTGGATGACGCTCATAGATGGCCTTCCATCGCTCGGACCATTTTGGCGCATCGCCCGTTGTCCGGCGCCCACGCACGGGAAGCTTGCTTGAAACACGCTGCCAAAGGTGCTCGGCGTCGATCCGCGTCTTCCAAACCGGGTCTTCTCGCTTATCGTGGAGCAACGCGCTAAACGCTTGTTCGACTTCGTCGCTCCATTTGCGTTCGTTGATGGACGACTCGGCCACCGCGATGCTCAAGCAGTTGAATGCATGGCGCCAATTCCAGTCGTTCACTCGCTCCAAAAAGGCGTCGCCGGACTTTGCGTCGGGCAGTTCTCTTAGCGCAAACGTCAAGGCGTCGCTCGACGCCTTGTCGAGCGTCATCGCGTCAAACGTTGTCGACGTCCAACGGGCGACGTCATGTCCTGCAGTCGCCATATGACGGCCAGCCAGATAGTCGTGAAAGATCTGATGCTCGAAGGCGTGGCTGTCGCCGATCGGTATGATGAAGTGATTCGATGTGCAGAATTCCCAGAGTCCTAGCGGATCGCCGGGATCGACCAGCTGCAGGAAATCGGCTTTAGTGAATGAAAGCTTCCGCTCAGCATACAACGCGTAGGCGACGCGAGACAATTGCGCTATGTGGGATTCCGAGAGCCTGAGCTTGTCGCGAAGATAGTTGAATGGCGCCATGCCGCGATCGAGGAAAAAGGGCGACGTCACTTGTCCGGCGCCTGCGGATGCGCCTGTAATCTTGGCTGCATAATCGCCCGTTGGGGGCAACGGCTCCACGGTCGCAATCAACGCATCGTGGATCGCGGGCGCACTCGTGCTCCATTGTTGGATCCATCGCATAGGAGCCTCGCGCGTCGTCACGACGATTGTCGCGTTCGGTCGGTCGTACACTAGCAATTTCAAAAGCGTTAGGAGCGACGTGCGATCTTGATCGTCGGGAACCTCGTTCAAGCCGTCAACCAGGAGCGCGACCGGCCCGCGGCTTGCTAGGTCCCGAATGGAATCCCCCTGAAGAATGTTGCAGTGTTGTAGGACTCTCAGAGCGGCAATCCGGTCTTCGGGTGATCCCGCCTTCATCGCACCGGGCTGGGACAACTCGCTGCTACTGAATAGCTTGAGATTGAGCAGCACGAAGAGCGCGTCCGATTGGGCGTATGCAATGAGCTTCTGCAAGTAGCTGCTTTTACCGGAAGCGCCCGAACCGGCAATGATTACGTATCGAACTCGTTGCTTGACCATCCAATCAAAGAGCGTAAGTCCATCGTCCAAATGAATCAGTTGAGAGCTGCTAGCCGAGCAAAAGTTGATATCCAGCGGTATCGGGAATTCCTCGGTTCGAGTCCATTGGGAAAGAGGATTGATCTTGAGATTCTGCCGGAGCGCGTCGTTCGATCGCCGCGCCCTCCAATGCCAAGGCTCCTCGCCCACTGGACCGTCAGGCGGCAATTGGTTCCCCTCGATAGCGAGATGCAAATCGATGGCGCCGCGAAAGCTTAGAGGGGTGTTCGCCGCCTTATCCTTCGCGGCGCTGATGATCTTGGCGCCCGCGTCAGCCGCTTCCTTGAAAGACATCCGCGAAGCAGTGTTCGAGCCGTCGGCATTGATCGTCGTGTTGGTGAATCCCGTGCATTCGACGGCAACAAACCGCTGATGGTCTATGGCCGTGATGAGTGGCGCCACGTCCTTCAGCACGTTATCGGCAAACAGCTTCACATCTCCGGATCGCCCCTGGAGATCCTTTCCCGCCGATTCGAGGTCATAAACCACCGAGACCATCGCTAAAACGTGTCCGTCAAGCGCGACAAGCCAAGGGACAAGCCGAGCCTCGCGGCACACGGCGCAGAACAGCAACGACAAGTCGACGCACGTTCCAACTTTCTCCGCCGCCATCTGCGCCGGATGGCGAATGAGCTGGATTCGTCGTTGGCCTAACCACGGCTCCAGAGCGTAATCGTATTTCAATTCGGCGAGAGCTTCGTAGACCTTATCGACCCGCGTCAGAAGCGGCTGCGCCGTCGAAATGTCGGCCGGCACGCCGATCGGCGACGTGCGTGCAACATATCTAGCCAGCGACAGCGTATCGGCAATGCTCCACGGATTCTTCCAATACTGCGTCATAGCGACGTTCCTTGA
This sequence comes from Lacipirellulaceae bacterium, assembly GCA_044867485.1. Classification (GTDB taxonomy): domain Bacteria; phylum Planctomycetota; class Planctomycetia; order Pirellulales; family Lacipirellulaceae; genus Lacipirellula. Next base: position 31,532 of record JBIOVA010000271.1, read on the forward strand.
CGCGGCGCACTGTCAATCCAGCGTCACTCCGTCTCAACCAACTCGTGGACCGGCGATGGCGCCCCTTGCGGTTGGAATTCCGACTCGACCCGAACCTCGTACATTCCCGCCGCGGGAACTTCGATCGTCACGCGACATGCGACCGGACCGAGCGTCTCGACGCTCGTTGCCTGAGAAACGAGATCGCCGCTGAGGGCGTCGCGTAACTTCACGACTGCCTTTCCGAACTGAACTCCCGAATTGTGCAGTGCGACACTCACGTCGATATGTTGCCCTCCCAGGCTTGCCGCGTGCAGCGAAAGCGCAGCTTGGCCCGCACTGGGAGTTGCCGACATTATCCCCCGCGCCTTCGCAAGCTGCCCGGACTGCAGCGTCTCGATGAGCTGAAAAGCGTTGTCGACCGCCGCGTCGTTGGCGTGCAGAAACCCGTGGTGCTCGGGCACGAACACACATGACGGCGAGTTGGACAACTCCTGAGGAATGGCCCCGATGTGCGGCACGGTGCCGTCGCCAAATCGCGGCAATTCATTGAGCTCATCCGGCATTGCATCGGTGTACACAAAGTTGGCTCCTTCCGGCTGAGCGCGCTGAATCGTCGGCTGTTCCGTACCAACGATCGCGCAGAGCGCATGACGCGTCGTTGTCGCTTGGGCAATGTTTGCGCTGACGGCCGCATTGAGTTCCTCGTGAAATGCCTTGGCGTCGTCCAAGAGAGCCTTGTTAATGCCTTGCAACTGGGGCAACTGCCACGGATAGAGCCACGCGGAACCGTCATAGCATGACTTGTAGGTGGGCAGGAGCTGATACATCGAGGGCAGCGTCTCCATCAAGTCGCTGACGTCCGTGCGTCCAACCGTGTGGCCGGAGAGCAACGAATCCACGGCGCATACGGAGCCCCGATGCGGCGTGCCGAACGTGACGAGCAGTCGGCAGTCGGCGGCGCCGCCCAGGCATTCGAGATAGTACCGGCACACCAACCCGCCCATGCTGTGTGCCAAGAAAATCGCTTTGGCGTCGGGCCGGCCCGTTTCGCGACGCCATTCATCGAGCCGCTCGTCGACGAATTCCTTGAGCAACCGAGCCGACTCCCGATTGTCCTGCCGCCAGTCGTAGGGAAATGGGTGCAGATTCGAACACGTTCGCCCCGTTGATTCCACGGCAAAATGGTCTGCGACGCGATCCATCAACAAGTCGTACCCCTTGCTCGACAGCAGCTTGCGCAGGCCGAATGGTATGCGGATGAGATCAACCGCCTCCAAGCGATTGGCGAGTGCTAGTCCATCGAGCGGGAGGCCAATCAATCGACCGCCCAAGAAACCCGGAGACGACGGGTTCCAGACATCGTCATCGCCCTGCCGCAGCACGCTCCCCAGGATGCCCGGGACGACAATGATCATGTCCGTCAGCTTGACGTCGCCCATCGCCTCCTCCTTTGGCTTGTCGGCCACCTCTGATGACGGCGCGCAACACATTTTAAGAAGACAAGGCAGATTCTCTCATGATTGCGGACAAAAGCAACAGAGTTTGTAACGAACCTTCGCGTTGGGCCCCCGTCAAACCGTCACCACGATCTTGCCGATCTGCTGGTTCGATTCCAGGTAGCGGTGGGCGTTGACGATGTCGTCAAGCGTGAAGGTCTTGTCGATCACGGGCTGGAGCTTGCCCGACGCGAGGCCGTCGATCACAAACTGCTTGGCCCGCTCCAGCCGCGCCGCGTCGGAGGTGATCTCGAAGAGCAAGTAGCCGCGAATCGTGAGCAACTTGCCAAGTACCTCGAACAACGGCAGCGGCGTGGGCTCGGTGCTGAGGGCGCCGTATTGGAAGACGATCCCCTTGGGGCTCGTCGCGGCGCACAGCTTGGCGAGCGTCGGGCCGCCCACCGGGTCAAACACGATCCGAGCACCCTGCCCGGCGGTGATCCGCTGCACTTCGGCGACGAGATCTTGCTCGTCGGTGACCACCACATGCGCAGCGCCAAGCTTAAGCAGCGCCTCGCGCTTGTCGCTTTTGCGGGTCAGCGCGATCGGCGTGGCGCCAACGAGGTTCGCCTCCTGAATCGCCGCGAGGCCGACGCTGCTGGACGCCGCGGGGATCAGCACATGGTCGCCGCGCGTCATGCCGGCAATGTCGACCAGTGCGCCCCACGCGGTGGCATACTGCATCCAGATCGCCGCGGCCTGTTCCCACGAGAGCGACGCGGGGTGCTTGGCGACCGCCGCCGCAGGGACGATCGCCACCTCGCCGTAGACGCCATACTGACCCTGCGGAAACGCCGGGATCGTGCTCACCGCGTCGCCGGGTTGGAGCCCCTCGACGCCGGGGCCGATCGCATCGACGACGCCGGCCGCCTCGTAACCCAATCGCGAGGGAAACTTCGGCTCCTCCAAATACTGGCCCGAGCGAAACATCGACTCGGCCCGATTGAGCCCGAGAGCTCTGACGTTGATGCGGACCTCGCCGGGGCCTGGCGCGGGCACGTCGACCTCGTCGATCTGCAAAACTTCGGGGCCGCCAAGGCGATGAAAACGAACGATTCGGGCCATGATCCGACTCCTTGTTCTGGGATCGCAATTCTCGCTCGGCCAGCGGGGAGTGACAAGCAAAGCGTTTGCGGGCTGGCCGCAAGTCGCAGGGACGTTGAAAATGCAGTTGTGTGCGGCGGCCTAGGGCGCCGGCGCCGAAACGGATGGCAGGTTGAAGGCGAAGTCGATGGCTAACGAGACAAACAAAACGCACGATCCGGCGCAGCACGGGGCGCCGCATGACGATCCGTCGACGGTGCTGCCGATTCTGGAGGCGCCGTCGCTGGCGCCCCACGCCGTTGACCCCGTGTGCGGCATGACGGTCGAACCCGCGACAGCGGCGGGTTCGGCGGAGTATCACGGCCGCACGTACCACTTCTGTAGCCGACATTGCATCGCGAAGTTCCAGGCCGACCCGGAGAAGTACGTCGGCGACGCGGCGAGTACGAAGCCTGCCGCCGCGGCCGCGCCGCCTCCACCGGGCAACGTTTACACCTGCCCAATGCACCCGGAGGTGGTGAGCGATCGCCCGGGAGCGTGCCCCAAGTGCGGGATGGCGCTGGAGCCGAAGACGGTGACGCTCGACGAGGGGCCGAATCTCGAGCTGGCCGATATGACGCAGCGATTCGCCCTGGCCCTGGCGCTGGGTCTGCCGGTGTTCCTGCTGGTGATGAGCGGGATGCTGCCACTGGCCATCACGGCGCCGCTGCACGCCCACATGACGTTGCTGAATTGGGTGCAACTCGCACTCGCCACGCCGGTGGTGTGGTGGTGCGGCTGGCCGTTCTTCGCGAGGGGGTGGCAGTCGATCGTGCACCGCAGCCCGAACATGTTCACGCTGATCGCGCTCGGCGTGGGAGCGGCGTGGCTGTACAGCGCGGCGGCCACGGTGGCGCCGGACTTGTTCCCCGACGGGTTTCGCATGGCCGACGGGTCGGTGGAGCCGTACTACGACACGGCGGTCACAGTCACAGCCCTGGTGCTGCTCGGCCAGGTGCTGGAGTTGCGCGCCCGGAGCCAGACAACCGGCGCGATCCGTCGGCTGCTGGGAATGGCGCCGCGCACGGCGCGGATCGTGCACCCCGATGGCCGCGAGGAGGACGTGCCGATCGGGGAGGTGCACGCCGACGCCGTCGTGCGAGTGCGGCCGGGTGAGAAGATTCCCGTCGACGGCGTCGTTATCAACGGGCGCAGCGCGGTGGACGAGTCGATGATCTCCGGCGAGCCGATCCCCGTTGAGAAGCAATCGGACGCCGCAGTGATCGCCGGCACGATCAACGGATTCGGCGCCCTAACGGTCCGCGCCGAGCGCGTCGGCGACGACACCCTGCTGGCGCAGATCGTGCGGATGGTCGGCGAGGCCCAGCGCAGTCGGGCGCCCATCGAGCGGCTGGTCAATCGCGTGTCGGCCTGGTTCGTGCCCGCGGTGCTGGTCGTGGCAGTGCTCACGTTCGTCGCGTGGAGCTGGTGGGGCGAGGAGCCGCGGCTGGTGCATGGGCTGGTCAATGCGGTGGCTGTGCTGATCATCGCCTGCCCGTGCGCCTTGGGATTGGCCACGCCGATGGCGGTCATGGTCGGCGTCGGCCGAGGCGCCGAGAACGGAATTCTGGTGAAGAACGCCGAGGCTCTCGAAGTGTTTGAGAAGGCTGACACGCTCGTGGTCGACAAGACGGGCACGCTCACCGAGGGTCGCCCGGTGTTGCAGGCCGTCGAGACCACCGGCGATGTCGCGCCCGACGACCTACTCCGACTCGTCGCCAGCCTGGAGCGGGCGAGCGAGCATCCGCTGGCCGCGGCGATTGTCCGCGGCGCCGAGGAACGGGGCGTTGCGATCGCCGCCGCCACCGACTTTGATTACGCGCCGGGCCAGGGCGTCGTCGGCACGGTCGACGGGCGTCGCATCGCGATCGGCAACGCCGCGCTGCTGTCCGATCATGGCATCGATGCGTCGCCGCTTGACGCGCGGAGCGACGCCCTGCGCGGCGAAGGGCAATCGGTCATGTTGGTTGCGGTCGACGGCCGGCTCGCCGGGTTGGTGAGCGTCGCGGATCCGATTCGCTCATCGACGCCGGAGGCGATTCGGGGGCTGCACCGGGAGGGCCTCCGCATCATCATGCTGACCGGCGATCATCGGACGACCGCCGAGGCCGTGGCCCGCCGGTTGGGCATCGACGAAGTGATTGCCGAGGTCTTGCCGCACGAAAAGCTGGCCGTCGTCAAGCGGCTCCAGGGAGAGGGGCGCCATGTGGCGATGGCCGGCGACGGGGTCAATGATGCGCCCGCGCTGGCCCAAGCGCAGGTGGGGATTGCGATGGGAGCCGGCGCCGACGTCGCGTTGGAGAGCGCGGACCTGACGCTCGTGCAAAGCGACCCGGCGGCGATCGTCCGCGCCCGCCGGTTGAGCCGCGCCACGATGCGCAACATTCGTCAGAACTTGTTCCTGGCGTTCATTTACAACGTCGTCAGCGTGCCGGTCGCCGCGGGGGTCTTGTACCCCGTTGCGGGCATCCTCATCAGCCCGGCCTGGGCCAGCGCGGCGATGACGCTGAGCTCGCTGTCCGTGGTGGGTAACGCACTGCGACTGCGATCAGCGAGGCTATGACCCCCCAAGAGGGGTGAATGCCTCGTCGAGCGACCGTGTCGGCTTGAATTCCGCAAGCGGCGTACTCCGAAGGCATCATGCCGCCGCGCAACACCGGAATCGTAGCCGCCAACTCCAAAAATCCGCAAATCCGGAAAATCCGTGCGCAAAAAGCTTGAAATTCCATTGAGCAGGGGTCATATTCGCAGTCGTCTGAGTCCCCGCGCGGGCTGATGTGCTTGCGGACGCCGTTCCGCACTGCAGTGGTCTGCGTGCCCTCCCCGGAGATTCCGGGGAGCGCCTTGTCTGTGGGACTAAGACTCGGGTGGCGTTGAGGCATCGACGTTTTGGTTGCTTCAGGCGTTTTGGTTGCTTCAGACGTTGTAGTTGCTTCTGTTGATTAGTCTTGGCGTGGTTTTCTCACTCTTCGCGTAACCTCTTGTGGTGTGTCCAATGAAATGCAGCAAATGGCTTGTCGCCGCAATCGGGTTCTTGGCGGCGATCTCGATTTCCTACTCCGCCTCGGCCGCCAGCATTGCTTGGGTTTCTTTTCACGCGGCCGACAACGCGCCCTCAGCCGGCGCCGTCGGGCAGGGGTTTCTCACCGACGCCCCTGACAAGGGTTACACCGACTTTCTCACGGCCAACGGCCACACCGTCACGCGGTTCCAGACAATCGACAACGCCACGCCGGCGCTGTTGGCCCCGCTCAATGCCTTCGATCTGGTGATCATCGGCCGCTCGGTCAATAGCGGGCACTATCAAACGGCCGCGGAAGTCGCAGCATGGCATGGCGTGTCCGCAAAAATCATCAACATGGCGGGCTATACGCTCCGCAATGTTCGTTTGGGGCACACCACCGGCGGCACGATTCCCGATACGGGCGGCGCCGGCAACCCCACCGGCGTGGTGCGTCTCAAGGCGACTAACCCGGCGCATCCGATCTTCGCCGGCGTGTCGCTCGACGGCAGCAACACGATGGTCAACCCGTACACGACCGCCCTGCCGTCGATCACCAATACGGTGCTGACAGCCTCACTCCAACGCGGCATCTCGGTCAACACAGACCCGCTTGCCGGCGGCGGCGTTGTCTTGGCAAACATCAACACCGCCGGCGACGGCGCCGACACCGGACAGGTCATCGCCAAGTGGGCGCCGGGGGCCGTGCTGAACGGCGCCGCGCTGGCCAATCATCGCCTGGCGTTTCTCGGCGGCACCCGCGAGGCCAACGGCACCAACAGCGAGATCGCCGGCATCTTCGACCTCGACGCCGACGGACAACGCATGTTGCTGAACGCCATCGACTACATGGTGGCGATTCCCGAGCCGGCGACGCCGGCGTTGGCCGCGCTGGCGATGTTGGGCTTCGCCGCGATGCGGCGCCGCACACGCTAGCTACCACCCTGATCGAACGCCTCCATTGGCCAGGGGATCATCCGATCTCCTGGCCAATTTTTTGCGCCCTCGTTGATGTCTCGGTATTTATCTCCGGATTATGGACCCGCGGAAAGCCTTGGCACGAATCCCGCAAAACGGCCGCGGAATCTTGCAAAACTGTAGAAATCGCGTTATCGCGTCGCCGAGACTGCTTACAACTTAATGACTCGCCGAGCATTTGAGGCAGCGAAGCTCTGCGAATCGTCCGCGGACTCCAGGCGACTGGATTCCGCACCTTGTCAGCACGGCGCCTTTGATCTGGTCAGTGATTTGGCGCCCGACGTCGGCCTGTTGGACCAGTCGCTATCGACTCGTACTCGGGGCTGGGTCGGCGCCATGCAATGGGGCGCCGTGCGTGTCTATTTTCGCGCCCTGCAACTTGGGAGGATTGGCTCATGAGGTGGGCAAGTTTCTGTCGAATCCGTTGCCTCGCGGCCGCGCTCGTCGCGGCGGGAGCGATGGCGCCGCACGCGGCGAGCGCCACGCTGTTGGGTTACGAACCATTCAATTACACCGTCGGGTCGGCGGTCAGCGGCCAAAGTGGCGGCGTGGGCTGGAGCGGCCCCTGGGGACAACAGGGCGCCACAGCCATTCCCGCCAACTCCAATTCTGTGGCCGCGGGAAGTCTGGCGGGTCCGGCGGGCCTGCCCACTGCGGGCAATCACGCGTTCTTGACCGGCGAGTTCGGCACGCTGCAGATGGCCCGATCGTTTGCCAACGTCGCCGGCGCGGACGGCACGTCGACCTGGTTTAGCTTCCTCGCCCAACGGCAGGGCGAGACCTCGACCAACGTCGCCGGCAATCCCTATCCTCGCGGCGCCAACGTCGGCCTGTTCGACACCGAAGCCGTATCACAAGGCGGCACTGCCAATGAGCGATTCGGCGTGGGCAATTCGTCCAACGCGACCGAGGACGCCTGGTCGATCATTCCGCAGGGCGGCGGCGGCAATCGCGAAGGATCAGCCGCCAACCCCTGGTCGACCCTGGCGTGGGGCGTGGTGCGGGTCGACCACATCGGCGACGCGACCGTGGCCGACAGCGCATGGCTGTGGATCAATCCCGATCCGCTGGGCGGCGAACCGCTGAAGGCCAACGCGGTTGTCGAAATCCTCAGCGGCGACACGAACTCCCGCGACTTCTCGAACGTCGACTTCGTGCGGCCTTTCGTGGGCAACACGGCCGGCACCGTTGGCATGGCCAACCATCGGCCGTTCGCCGTTCTGGTGGTGGATGAGATTCGGCTGGGGACGAACTGGGATGATATGCGAGCAGTGCCCGAGCCGTCGGCCGGCCTGTTGTTTGCTCTGGGCGGGTTGGCGCTTGGCGCCCTCCGTAAGCGGGGCTGATCGACTTCTACCTTGACCTGGCCGGGAGTTCGCACCGAACTCCCGGCCATTTTTTTGCTCCTTGCCGCCCTGCTCCCCCCGTAAATTCGGCGTTTTCACCCTCCCTGGCTGTTGGCGCAGGGCCCGCCGGTGGGGACGATATGGGGCGAGGCGGCTCGTTGGCTCTCCCGGCGGCACGACCCGTTTGGCCCTCGAGCACGTGACCTATCCTTTCGCGGCGGACCCACCGACGTCGCGAGCCCTGGCGTCCGCGCGCTCATCCCCTGAGCTGCGCGCCCAGGAGCGTTCTCCCCGCTAGCCGCCGAGTTTCCCGCCATGCCCATCCGCGTCGCGCTGCATCACAAGACCGAGTACGCCTACGACAGCCCCGTGGGTTTCGGCCCGCACATCGTTCGTCTACGACCGGCGCCGCACTGTCGCACGCCGGTGCTCAGCTACTCGCTGAAGCTCGCGCCGGCTCAGCACTTTCTCAACTGGCAGCAGGACCCGTACGGCAATTTCCTGGGCCGTGTCATCTTCAACGAGCCGGCCAACCGCTTGGTGTTCGAGGTCGACCTGTCGGCCGAGATGACGGTGATCAATCCGTTCGACTTCTTCCTGGAGGCCGACGCCGAGTTCTATCCGTTTGCTTACTCGCCCGACATGCTCAAGGACCTGATGCCGTTCTTGCATGTGTCGCCAGTGATGGAAGGGACGCCATTTGCGGAGTACGTTCGCAAGGTCGACCGCACGCGCCGCAAGACGATCGACTTCCTGGTCGATCTCAACCGCAACCTGCAGCAGGAGATTGGCTACGTCATCCGGCTGGAGCCCGGCGTGCAGTCGTGCGATGAAACGCTGGAGAAAAAGAAGGGCTCGTGCCGTGACTCGGCGTGGCTGTTGGTGAATATCCTGCGGCGGATGGGCCTGGCGGCGCGGTTCGTCTCCGGGTACCTGATCCAACTCAAGGCCGACATGCCGTCGCTCGACGGGCCCTCGGGCGCCGCCGAGGACTTCACCGACTTGCACGCGTGGGCCGAGGTGTTCCTGCCAGGCGCGGGGTGGATCGGGCTTGACCCCACGTCGGGCCTGCTCTGCGGCGAGGGGCACATTCCGCTGGCCTGCACGCCGGAGCCAATCAGCGCGGCGCCGATCACCGGCACCGCCGAACGGCGCGCCGATCAATTCAATTTCGAAATGAGCGTGACGCGGATTCACGAGGATCCCCGCGTTACCAAGCCCTACACGGAAGAGCAATGGGAAGCGGTCATGGCCCTTGGCCGCCAGGTGGACGAGGACCTGCGGACCCAGGATGTGCGACTCACGATGGGCGGGGAGCCGACGTTCGTGTCGATCGACGACATGGAAGGCGCCGAGTGGAAGACCGAAGCAATGGGTCCGAACAAGCGGCGCCTCGCCGGCGACCTGCTCGTGCGGCTCAAGCACCGCTTCGCCCCCGGCGGCCTCTTGCACATGGGCCAGGGGAAATGGTATCCCGGCGAGCCGCTGCCTCGCTGGGCGCTGCGCTGCTACTGGCGGCTCGACGGCGAGCCGATCTGGCGCGACGAGTCGCTGTTCGCCGATCCGACCAAACCGGGAGCGCACACGGTCGACGACGCCCGCCGATTCGGCAAGCTGCTCGCCGAAAAGCTCGGCGTGCAGGCGAATCACGTGATCGACGGTTACGAGGATGCGCTCTACTACACGTGGAAAGAGCGGCGGCTGCCGACCAATGTCAGCATCCGCGACTCGAAGATCGAGGACGAGCAAGAGCGGGTACGAATTGCGCGGATCTTCGAGCAAGGCCTCACGGCCAGCGTCGGCGTCACGCTGCCGCTGCGGCGCGTGTGGTGGGTTCCGGAGCCGCATTGGGAAAGCGGCGAGTGGACCGTTCGCAGCGACGAAATGTTTCTCATCCCCGGCGACTCGCCGATGGGATTCCGGCTGCCGATCCAGTCGCTTTTGTGGTACGAGCGGTCGGCGCTTGAAAAGGCGGGATACGCGGTGGAGCCGTTCGCCGAGCGCGGCCCCCTGCCCCAATACCACAGCCTGCGCGAGCGCGCCGTCGCGGCGGCTCCGATGTATGCGCGGCAGTTCAAGAGCGCCCCTGCGCTCGTCGGCGCCGGCGGAGGCGGCGGCGGCAACGGCGGCGACGATTCCGACAACGGCTCAAACCGCCACGAGACGAACGGCTCAGGCAGGCCTTCGAGTGCCACTGGCGTCCCGCCACTGGGAAGTGGGTACTCGGACGGCAGTTCAGCACTGGCGGGACGCCAGTGGCACTCGTCTCCATGGCCAACATCGCAGGTCTCCGCAAGCGACGATCCCTCGTGGGTCGTCCGCACGGCGTTGTGCGTCGAACCCCGTGACGGCGTGCTCCACATCTTCATGCCGCCGCTCGACCGGCTCGAAGACTATCTCGAACTGGTGGCGACCATCGAATCGACGGCGGCCGAACTGCAGACGCCCCTCGTCATCGAAGGCTACGAGCCGCCGCACGACTACCGCATGAGCCATGTGAAGGTGACGCCCGACCCCGGCGTGATTGAAGTGAACGTCCCTCCCGGCGGCAGTTGGGACGAGGTGGCGTCGATCACTACGGGCGTGTACGAGGACGCCCACTACTCCCGCCTCGGCACAGAGAAATTCGACCTTGACGGCTCGCACACTGGCACGGGCGGCGGCAACCACGTCGTGCTCGGCGGGGCGACGCCGGCGGACAGCCCGTTCTTGCGGCGGCCCGACCTGCTTCGCAGCCTGGTGGGCTACTGGCACAACCATCCGTCGCTGTCCTATTTATTCTCCGGCACGTTCATCGGTCCCACGAGCCAGGCGCCCCGCGTCGACGAGGGCCGGCGGGACGCGCGGTACGAGCTGGAAATCGCGTTCGAGCAAGCCGCCGCGGGCCGGACGCCGCCGCCGTGGCTGGTCGACCGCGTATTCCGCAACCTGCTGGTCGATGGCACGGGCAACACGCACCGCGCCGAGTTCTGCATCGACAAGCTGTTCTCGCCGGACAGCGCATCGGGCCGGTTGGGGCTGGTCGAGTTCCGCGCGTTCGAGATGCCGCCGCATGCGCGGATGAGCCTCGCGCAACAGGTGCTGCTGCGCGCCGTGGTCGCGCGGTTCTGGAAGGAGCCGTACGCCGAGCCGATGGTCGATTGGGACACGTCGCTGCACGACCGGTACATGCTGCCGCACTTTGTCGCGCAGGATTTCCGCGACGTGATCGAAGAGCTACAGATAGCGGGCTATCCGCTGGAGAAAGATTGGTTCGCGCCGCACTTCGAGTTCCGCTTCCCGCGGATCGGCGAGTTCACCAATGCCAACGTGCACGTGGAGCTGCGCAAGGCGATTGAACCGTGGTACGTGCTGGGCGAAGAGGGGGCCAATGGCGGGACGGCCCGGTATGTGGACTCGTCAGTCGAGCGATTGCAGGTTAAAGTACGCGGCATGACCAACCCCCGGCACACGATCACCTGCAACGGGCGAAAGCTGCCGCTGCACCCCACGGGCGTCGAAGGCGAGTATGTCGCCGGCGTGCGCTACCGGGCGTGGCAGCCTCCCAGTTGCCTCCATCCGACGATCCCGGTCGACGCGCCGCTGGTATTCGATGTGCTCGACCTGTGGCTCAAGCGCTCGATGGGCGGCGGCACGTATCACGTGGGCCATCCCGGCGGGCTGAATCCGTCAACTTTTCCTGTGAACGCCTTTGAGGCCGAGAGCCGCCGGGCCGCGCGGTTCTTCAAGATGGGGCATCGCGGCGGGCCGCTCGACGTTCCACGTGACGAACCCAACCGCGATTACCCGCTCACGCTCGACCTGCGCCGCGGGCGATGATACTCTTCCAATGCACAACTGTCGCACGATGACGGAATGGACGGGATAGCAGGATGATCAGGATCAACAGGATGATTCAATCAGGGCATTGATCCTGTTAATCCCGCCCATCCTGTTATCCTGTCAGTTCATCAGTCTTGTTCGCGCCGTCGTGGCGATAAAGTTTTCGGGCTTCGTCGAGGATGGGCGTGGCAGCGTCGGAACTTACTCTGGATGCGGAGCTGTTCCGCGGCTACGAGCCAGCCGCTGGATCGTACGACGAGGTGTTTTCCGCGCCCGGCGTGCTGCGGCCAGCATGGCAGGCGTTCGCCAAAGCGGCCGCGGGGCTGAGCCGGGCCGAGTACGTGCGCCGTTGGGAGCAGGCCCAACGGCTGCTTCGTCAAAACAGCCTTGCGTATCCTGATTTGCGCGACCCGACGGCGCGCCGCCACCCGTGGGAGCTCGACGGCCTGCCGCTGGTGATTGGCGCTCGAGAATGGGCCGGCGTCGCGGCGGCGCTCCAACAGCGGGCGGCGCTGTTGGACCTCGTGCTGCGCGACTTGTTCGGCCCGCAGCGGCTGGTGCGCGACGGGCTGCTGCCGCCGGAAGCGCTGTATCGCCATCCTGGATTCCGGCTGCCGTTTTGCCGGGGGCCGTTGCCGTGGGGCAGCTCGCTCGACGCGAGCAGTCACGAGTTCCAGAGCAACTCGTCCACCGGGCGGATGCTGCAGTTCTACGCGGCCGACCTGGCCCGCGGGCCCGACGGGCGGTGGTGGGTGCTGGCCGATCGCTGCGAAAGCGCGTCGGGCGCGGGCTTCGCGCTGGAGAATCGCATCGCGGTGTCGCGAATGCTCCCCGACGTGGTGCGGCAGTGCCACGTCGAGCGGTTGGCGTCCTACTTCATCGCGGTGAAGGAGCAACTCGCCCGGCTGGCGCCGCAGTACGAAGGCGAGCCGCGGGTCGTGCTGTTGAGCCAGGCCGCCGGCAGCATCAACTACTTCGAGGACGCGTTCCTCGCACGGTATCTCGGCTACACGCTGGCCGAGGCGGGCGACCTGGCCGTGCGCCGCAACCAGGTGTACCTGAAGACGCTCGCGGGGCTGTCGCCGGTGAATGTGCTCATCCGCCGGCCGAATAGCGAGCACTGCGACCCGTTGGAAATCGCCGACGACGAGTCGCGGGGCGTCGCCGGTTTGTTCCAATCGGCGCGCAGCGGGCACGTGGCAATCGCCAACTCGCCAGGCAGCGGGCTGATCGAGTCGCCGGTGTTCATGGCGTTTATCCCCGCGCTGTGTGAAGCGCTGCTGGGCGAGTCGCTGCTGATGCCCGGCGTGGCCACCTGGTGGTGCGGCGATCCGTTGGTGCTGCCGCAGGTGCTCGACCGGCTCGACAACGTGACGATCCTCCCCGCGTTTCGCCGCCGGGGCCAACCGCCGGCGCAGACCAGCCGGCTCACCGAGCTGGAGCGGGCCGAACTGGCGGCGCTCATCACGAGCGATCCGGCGAACTTCGTCGCCCAGGAGCGAATCGATCGCAGCGCGGCGCCGGTGCTCGCCGGGGGTCAACTCGCGCAGTCGTACATTGCGTTGCGAACATTCGCCGTCGCCCAAGAGGACTGCTTCGCGGTGATGCCCGGCGGCCTGGCGCGGGTCAGTCAGTCGCTCGGTCCGCTGGAGTTGTCGCTCATGGACGGCGAGCGGAGCAAGGACTGCTGGGTGCTGGCCGACGGGCACGTCTCGCAGATTTCGCTGCTCACGGCCCCGGACGAAGACGTGGAACTTCGCCGCGGCGGCGTCGACCTGTCGAGCCGCGCCGCGGAGCACTTTTTCTGGCTGGGGCGGCATTCGGTGCGGGCCGAGTCGCTGGCCAAGCTGCTTCGCAGCGCGGCCCGACGATTGGCGAGCGAAGAAGCCTCCGAGCGGATCCCCGAGCTGCCGCACCTGCTCCGCATCCTCGCCGAGCAGGGGCAAATCGAGCCGGGCTACGTGGTCGAGGAAATCCGGCTCCGGCTTCCGGCGATTGAGAAGCAACTTCCCAAGAGCGCGTTCGAGGCGTCGCCGGGCGCCCTGCGCGCCACGGTCACCGAATTGGCCAGCCTGGCCGCCACGGTGCGCGACCTCATGTCGCTCGACTCGTGGCGGATCATTCGGCAGATGGACGAGGACTTTCGCCCCACGCCGGGCCGCGACGGCTTCCTCGATATGCTCGACAAGATCGACGTGCTGCTGATGCACCTGGCGGCCTACGCGGGGCAAGTCGCCGAGAGCATGACCCGCACGCACGCGTGGCGGTTTCTCGACCTCGGCCGACGCATCGAGCGGGCCCTGCAGGAGTCGCAACTGGTGCGCGGCATCTTCCAAGAGGGCGGCGACGCCGAACCGGAGACGCTGGAAGCCCTGCTGGAAATCGCCGACAGCGTGATGACGTATCGCAGTCGGTACGCCTCGCGATTTCAGTTGGCGCCGGTCCTCGACCTCATGATTTGCGACGAGACCAATCCGCGGAGCGTGATCTACCAGTTGATCCAGGCATCCGCACACGTCGAGGCGTTGCCGCAGGACTCCCGCGACGCGAACCATGCGCTCGACCAGGGCCTCGCCGGCGCGCTGGTGAGTCTGCTGCGGCGGGCCGACGTGCGGAGCATCGCCGGGGATTTCGAGGAGGGCGACGCCGGGCCGCTGGAAACGTTGCTGGGCGACGTCGAGGCGACGTTGCCGGAGTTGAGCGATCTGATCTCTCATCGGTACTTCTTTCACAGCGGGCCGATGCAACGGCTGGCGGAGATTGAAATCTCGCCGCCAACGCAATCGCAATCGCAGTC
>JBIOVA010000272.1:0-33262 GCA_044867485.1 Lacipirellulaceae bacterium
ACGGGACGATTGTCGGAGGGCGGGCTACAATGAACGATGCTGAACCCTCGATGACCGATAGCCGAGCTCTCGTTGATGGCGGGTCCAATCTGGTATTTGAAGTCGTGCGACCTGTTCGCGCGGCTCACCGACGCCGAGGCTGAACGACTTAACAGTCGCGCGCTTGTGCGTCGGTACAAGAAAAAGTCGATCATCTACGCCCCCGCCGAGCGCCCCCAATCGGTTCTCGTACTGGCCAAGGGGCGCGTGAAGATCTATGACCTGACTCCCGATGGGCGGGAAACCATCCTGGCGTTTGTCGAGCAAGGAGAATTGTTTGGCGAATTAGCGGCGCTCAACGGAAAGCCCTGCCGCGAGTTCGCAACGTCGGTGGAAGACTGCGAGGTGCTGGCGATTCCTGGCAACGACTTTTTGGCATTGCTTGAGAACCGGGCCGATCTCGCCCTCTCGGTGACGAAGTTGATCGGGTTGCGGCGGCAGCGAATCGAGACGCGGTTGCGGAACATCCTCTTTCTGCCGAGTCGTCCTCGCTTGGTTCACATACTCATCGAGCTGGTCGAATCGCACGGCGAGAGGATTGCAAATCGACACGTAATTCGCTTTCCCCTGTCGCATCAAGATCTCGCCGGGTTGATCGGCGTAAGCCGCGAGACAGTCACTTTGACCCTCGGCCAGTTGCAGGCTGAGGGGCTGATCTCCATCCAGCGCCGACGAGTGGTCGTGCTTGACCTCGAACGGCTTCGGCTCGAAAGCGAACTGCCAACAGAGCCCGAAGCGGCGACGCGTAGATCGCAATCGACAGCGATCTGAACTTGGAATGTCCGAAATGGCCACACACGCACCCCCCCCACTCACGCCCTCTGACCAATGGCAGCCCGCAAGCGGCGGGGAGATCGCTCATTTGGCTCGCAGCATGAGGAGCCGAAAGAGCCGTCGACAGTTTCTCAAAATGGGCGTGGGAACCGCCGGTAGCTTGCTCGCGGCCGTGGGTGGGTGGGCCTTCATTCGCTCAACAATCCGCGAGCGAGAGTACGAATTTGGCGGACTGACGTGTTCCGAAGTCGTCGCCTGCGGCGACGATTTCCTACAAGGCCGGCTCTCGCCGGCCGAAGCGGCGAAAGTGAAGCAGCACATCGTGCTCTGTCCGCGTTGCAAGCCGAAGTTCGGAGAGATGGACGGGCAGGCGCTTCTCGGCTAATCGACGCCGAACAGCGGACGTGCAGCGTGCACAAGCGCGACGGCGAGCCTATCAAGCCATTTTTCTCGTCTCCGTAAGTCTTTGCCGAATAAGCAGTTGCCGTTGGCGCTCGCTGTTCCCGCCGTCCACCACTCATGGAACTGCATGAAAGCGGGCTGCGAGAATCTTTACGTTCCCTAGAGGCGCCTCGCAGTACCCCCAATGGACGTTTCCGTTTGGCGAAGCCAAGCGACCATCGAGCTGCGCGATTCCTCCAACATTTGGAGCCGCTCAAGGCTGCGCTGGAGGCGTATTGTCGGCGGAGCGTTCATGACCCCAACTCCGTGGAAGACGTGCTGCAAGAAGCGGTCGGCAAGGCCTATCGGGACTTTCATTTGTACGCCGAAGGGACGAATTTTCGGGCGTGGATTTTTCGCTACCTGAACTTGGAGATTTACGCCGGCAATCGTTCGTTCCATCGCGAGCGGCGCGAGGCTCTGTCGAACGAGCCCACGAGCGAAAAGGTTTGGGAACACGCCGTCGATGAGCCGCTCATTGAGCGACTCCTGGATGAGCCGGAACGCATCTTGAGCCATTGCGACAAGGCCTTGGCAGCGGCGATTGCCGAACTCGATCCGTTGGAGCGTTCGGTCCTGTTGTTGCGAGCCATCGGCCAGTTCAAGCATCGAGAGATGTCCGACGTTTTGGAAGTCCCGATGGGAACGGTTATGAGCGCACTCTCGCGGGCGCGGGCAAAATTGCGATCGAGCTTGGCCGAGTACGCGCGCGAGCACGGGTTGCTCGGCCGCGGCTCCTTACAAAACCCGAAGTAGCCTGTTGAAGTCGGCCGCGACGCGACCATGACCGGCTCAAGGTGAACCATGAACTGCGAAGACGTCCGGCAGCACTGGGAGTTGTATTACGACTCCGAGGGAGACTCGGAGCTCTACCTGCAGATCAACGAGCACCTGGCTGTGTGCCAACGCTGCGCGACGTGGTTTTTACAACAGGCGCAGTTTGAGGACGCGGTCACCGCCAAGCTGGCCGCCGCCGAACCCACAGTTGGGTTGTGGCAGCGGGTCTTGTTCGAGTCCGGCGTCGCGCGGCCGGCTGCAGCGCGCGGTTGGTCGTTCTTCAGCCCAGGCATGGCGCTGGCCGCGTCGCTTCTGCTCATCGCGGGCGCGTGGCAATTCACCCGGAAACGGCCGCCAGAACATCTCTCGGAACTGACCGCCGTGGTTCACCGGCAACTGACCGATGAGAGCGAACAGATTGAATTCAACAGCCTCTCCGACGTGGCGGTCGAGGAGTATCTCAAGGATCGCGTCTCGTTTCCGGTGCGGTGTCCGCCGCGAAAGGACGCGGGCTTTGAGGTTCGCGGGGGCGGCGTCTGCACGATCGCGGGCGACGCGGCCGCCTACGTGGTTGGCCGAGTGGAAAGCAAGGATGTCTCTATTTTCATTTTCCCGGCCGAGCGCCTGCGGCAGTTCCTGCCTGAGCGCGACATGCTCAGTCGCGAAGCCGTGCATCATTGCCGTGAAGGCGAGTACGACATGGTGCTGGCACAAGTCGACCGCAACATCGTGGTTGTGATCGGACGCGGTTCGCCGGAGAAGCTGGAACGGGTGGTTCGCGCTTACGGCACCTATCCGCACGACCCCGCGTGAGAGCCGCACATTACGGCGATTGCTCGACATGACTCGCGCAGAGAGCGAGGCAGCAGGCAAATTTCATGAGTACTACGGAATCGGTTTCGGAGACTCACTCGCACCAGTCGAGTTGGCTGGTCCGCACGGCGATCTCCAATCCGTATTTGGTGATCGTACTCTGCTTGCTGATCGTGGTGTTGGGCTACGTGACGCTGACGCGAATTCCGGTTGATATCCTGCCGTCGTTCAAGACGCCAGCCGTGCAGGTGCTCACGCTCTATCCCGGCATGCCGACCGAGATCATGGAGCGGGACATCACCAACCGCATCGAGCGGTGGACCAGCCAGTCGGAAGGCATCGCGCGGCAGGAATCGCGGACGATGATGGGCGTGTCGGTGGTGAAGGATTATTTCCGCGACGATATCGACCCGAACACGGCGTTTTCGCAGGTCACCAGCCTCGCCATGAGCGACCTGTATTACCTGCCGCCGGGCACCGTGCCGCCGATGTGCATGCTGTTTGACCCAACGGCCCCCATGCCCACGGCTCTCTTGGCCGCATCGAGCGACGTGCTCGACGAGAAGGAAAGCTACGACCTGGCGTACTTCAACGTTCGGAACATGCTCTCCGGCTCGCCAGGCGTGATCGCGCCGGCCGTGTTCGGCGGCAAGCTGCGGCGAATCTACATCTATCTCGACCAAGTGAGACTGCAATCGTATGGCCTTTCGTTGATGGACGTGCAGCGGGCCATCAAACAGAACAACCTGATGATCCCCACCGGCAACGCCAAGATCGGCGACATCGACTACATGGTCGACATGGAAAACATGGTCGGCAAGATCGACGAACTGAACGACGTCGTCGTGAAGATGGTTGAGGGGCGGCCGGTGTACGTGCGGGACGTGGGGGATGTTGCGGACACGTCCGCGATTCAAACGAACGTCGTCCGCATTAGCCGCGCGCCCACGTGGAAAAGCCAACGGCAGGTGTACATTCCGGTCTTCCGCCGCCCCGGGTCCAACACGATCGACGTGGTCAACGGCGTCCGCGAGCGGATCCCGCAGTTCCTCGATCGACTGCCGCCGAAAGCGGGCTACACCGACCCCAAGACTGGCAAGCCAGCTTCCGGGCTGAACCTGGACGTCGTGGCCGACCAGTCGGTGTTTGTCCGCAATGCGATTCGCAGTCTGACGTGGGAAGGCGTGCTTGGCGCCGCGTTGGCGTCATTGATGGTGCTCGTGTTCATTGGCAGCTTTCGCTCCACGATCATCATCGCGCTGACCATACCGCTGTCCGCGCTGGCGGCCATCATCGGTTTGTACTTCACCGACAATACGCTCAACGCGATGACGCTCGGCGGCTTGGCGCTGGTGATGGGCCGGCTCGTCGACGATCCGATCGTCGACATCGAGAACACGTTCCGACATTTGGACATGGGCAAATTGCCCAAACAGGCCGCACTCGAGAGCGCGATGGAAATCGCCATGCCAGTCCTTGTGGCCACCATCACGACGGTGGCCGTGTTCTTTCCCGTGGTCTTTCTGTTCGGCATGGGAAAGTACCTGTTCACGCCGTTAGCGTTGAGCGTGACGTTCGCGATGTTCGCGTCGTATTTTTTATCGCGGACGCTGTCACCGGCGTTTTGTGCTTACTTTCTCAAAGCCCACGCGCCAGGTGAAAAGCGTTTCGCTTTTTTCCGTGCCGCCGATTGGGGATTTGACCGCGTGCGGGAGCGATACACGGCCCTCCTGCGACTCGCCGTCCGCTGGCGATGGGCGACCGTGCTGGGCGCACTGGCGCTCGTCGTCGCTTCGCTGCCGCTCTCTTTTCTCATCGGGCAGGAACTATTTCCCGTTACCGACTCGGGCCAGATTGTCATGAACGTCCGTGCCCCGGCCGGCATGCGAATCGAGCTCACCGAAAAGCTGACGCAGCAGATCGAACAGGAGATTCAGAGCGTTATTGCTGAGGCGGATCGCCAGATGATCGTGACCGATCTTGGCGTGCTTTACGATTGGCCGGCCGGCTACACCGCCAACTCCGGGCCGATGGACGCGACGATGCTCGTCCAACTCACCGAGGCGGGCGAGCGGCACACGTCGAGCGAGGAGTATGCACGGCGACTGCGGGAGCGGCTCAACCACAAATTCCCCGACGCGTCGTTCGCATTCAACACGGGCGGCATGGTGTCCGCCGCGCTCAACGTCGGCCTTCCCTCGCCGATCAATATCCAGGTCGAGGGGCGCGATATGCGGGAGCAGTCTCGCATTGCCGAGGAGATTCGCAGTCTCATCGAGCGCGATGTTCCCGGCGCGGTCGACGTCCGCGTGCAGCAGACGATTGACTACCCGACGCTCAAGATCAAGCCCGACCGGGTGAAGATGGCCTATTCCGGCGTTACGCAAGAGGACGCGATCAAGAACCTCATGAGCGTGCTGAACAGCTCCACGTCCTTCGATCCCGCCTTTTGGCTCGACTATCAAACCGGCAATCACTATTTCGTGGGCGTGACTTACAAGGAGCAGGACATTGACTCGTTCGAGTCGCTCCGCACGGTGCCGATTACCAGCGATCGGAACCCCGCGTCACCCATTCAACTCCAAAATGTGACGTCGGAGGCCGAACTCGGGAAGTCGGCGGCGGAAGTGAATCACGTGGCGCTAGCGCGCGTGGTCGACGTCTACGCCAACGTCGATGGCCGCGACGTCGGATCGGTCGCGGCCGACATTGAACGGGTTCTCTCAAAATGGGGCCAGCGCAACGCGCCGGCGGCCGGCAGTTCGTCGGCCGTCGCGTCGTGGACGCCGCCGGACCCAACGAACGCAGCCCAGCCGCTGGCCGGCTACACGGTCCGCATGCGGGGCGAGGTGGCCAGCATGACCGAGTCGTTTCGCAGCCTGGGCTTCGGCATGGTCCTGGCTGGCGTGCTGATCTATCTCATCATGGTCGCACAGTTCCGCTCGTTCTTGGATCCATTCATCATCATGTTTGCCGTGCCTTTGGGGATCATCGGCGTGCTGGTTATCCTGGCGGCGACCGGGACGACGCTCAATATCCAGTCATTCATGGGCGTGATTTTTATGATCGGCATCGCCGTGTCCAACTCGATTCTGTTGGTCGAGTTTGCCAATCGGTTGCGCCATGAGCAGGGCCTCTCGTCCTTGGAGGCCGCGATTGAGGCGGGAAGCGTTCGGCTGCGACCCATTGTGATGACCTCGTTGGCCGCCGTGGTGGGACTGATACCGCTCGCGCTGCATGCTGGGGACGCCACGATGCCATTGGCTCGCGCGGTCATTGGCGGGCTGACCGCATCCACCATGCTCACGATCTTTGTGGTTCCTTGTCTCTACGTGATCTTCAAGGGAAAGTCCGCGGCCGCGATCCAACCGGTCCTTGCCGGGAGTAAGTCATGATTCACCGAAAGAGCTCATCCCCTGTGGCAGCCGTCGTCCAGACCGTCGTGTCCTGCGCCGCCGCGATTGCGTTCCTTGCTCCCGAGCGGCTTGCTAATGCGCAGATCTTGCAAGGCGGGCCCGCTTCGCCGGCCTCCAATCCTCCTGCCGCGATCACCCAGCCGGCCCAGATCCAGCCTTATGAACAAACCGAAATTCTCGCCAAGGCCTCGGGATTCGTTTCGCGTGTTCACGTTGACATTGGCGACAAGGTCGAAAAAGACCAGATGCTCGCTGTACTTTGGATTCCCGAAATGGACGAGGAACGGCTCATACGCGTCGCCTCGGTGGACGAAGCCGCGGCCGCCGTGCTGCAGATGACGGCGGCGGTCGAGGCGGCGGAGTCGCTCGTCGAAGCGGCCTCAGCGAAGCTCGGCGAGGCCCAGGCCAGCGTGGCTCACTATGAATCGGATGTGGACTTTCGCCGCGGCGAGTACGACCGCATCGCGCAACTGGTGAGCAGAGAGGCGTTGAATCAGGCCCTCTTGGACGAGAAACAGAATCAATTGAGGTCGGCCGAGGCGGCGCTGGCGGCGGCCCGGGCCGCAGTGGCTTCGGCGGAAGCGAACGTGCAAGTGGAACAGGCGCGCGTGCAACTTGCGCACGCGAATCTTGCGCATGCCGAGGCCCAGCGGAAGCTGGCGGAAGCGGACTTGAAAAAGACGGATGTGCTCATGAGTTATGCCCAGTTGCGAGCTCCGTTCGCCGGCCTGATCACGCACCGGAGCGTCGACACAGGCGCTTTCGTCGCCTCGGCGGTTGGTCATGGTTCGGCGCCGCTCTTTACGCTCTCCAGGGTGGACCGATTGCGGATCGTCGTCGACATTCCGGAATCGCAAGCGCCGCTGATTCGACTCGGCCAGACGGCGACGCTCGTCGTCGACGCACTGAAAGGTCAATCCTTCCGCGGGGCCGTCCAACGCACGGCCGGCGTGCTCGATCCGCGAACTCGAACCCTCCGCGTTGAAGCCGAGTTGGACGCGCCGACTGACCAGTTGCGGCCGGGCATGTTTGGCTCACTGACCATCGACCTGACGCCATCTGAGGCAGGAAATTAAGGACAACGCTGCTGGCAATGCTATCGCCCTATTTCGACCCCCGTGGAGTTCGCCCGGCCAATGCCAGCAACAATTGCCGATCAGTAGGACAAGAAGCCTTCGTCCCAGGGAGGGGACATGGAACCAAGTCGCCCGAATCGATTTTCCTCCGCTCGCCATGTGCTGCGCGTCGCCTCTGCGGCGCTGATTGCCGTTTTCGGCGCTGCGATTGTCGGCCAGACGGTCGGAGCCGAGCCCACCGTGGAACCGGCAAATGTCAACGCCGTCGAGGCGGCGCTCTCACCGGCTTCGCTTCACCTGTTGCCGCCTGCGGCAGATGCAGGGCCGCTGCCGTTCTTTGAGCCGGTCGATTCCTCGATTGATCTGCAGACGGGCTTGGCTGACGGACTCCGTATGCCTGGAGTCCCGGAAGACCTGCCGCCTGGTCCTGTGACGGGCGAAGAATTCTCTCCCATCGACCTGCCGGCAGCCCTGCAACTGGCCGGCGCGAACAACCTGCAAATTGCCTTGGCGCGCGAGCGCGTCAATCAGGCGGCCGCGCGGGCCGCTGCGGCTGATGCCTTGTGGATTCCGTCGCTGAGCGCCGGCGTGGTCTACAACAATCACTCCGGGCGAATCCAGGGCACGGATGGCGAAATCCTGGAAGTCAGCCGCAATTCGCTCTTCGTGGGAGGCGGGGCGGCCATCGGCAATTCGCCCGCCAATGGCGGCGCGTCGGGCCCGGCCCGAATGTTCGTTGATCTGTCGCTCGCGGACACGATCTTCGAGCCGCTCGTCGCCCGCCAACTCGTGCGCGCGACGGCGGCAGATCGGACGGCGACTTTCAATGACACGCTGCTGCAGGTCGCCGCAACCTATCTGGCCTTGGTACGGGCGCAGAGCAGAGTGCGCATCACTGCAGAAGCCGTGAGAAACGCCGAAGAGCTGGCGCGAATCACAGGTGAATTTGCCCAGAGCGGCCACGGGCTGCAGGCCGACGCGGATCGCGCCCAGGTCGAGGCGGGAAGCCGACGGCGGGACGTGTTGCAGGCCCAAGAGGACCTAGCCGTTGTGTCGGCCGAGTTGGCGCGCCTCCTGCGGCTGGACCCAGCCATTCGGCTGCAGGCCGTCGATGAAGCGCCCGCTCCACTTGATTTTGTTGACCCGACGGCGCCGCTCTGTTCGCTCATTGAACAGGCGGTCGCTGCACGACCAGAAATGAGCGGCGCCGACGCGCGGCGCGACGCCGCCTGGCGCCGCCGCCGTCAGGAGCAAGTTCGGCCCTGGCTGCCCCACCTGTACGCCGGCGCGAGCGGCGGCGGCTTCGGCGGCGGTGAAGGCTCGGACGTGACCAGCTTCAGCGACCGTACGGACTTCGACGTCGCCGCGATTTGGGAGCTGGAGAATTTCGGATTTGGCAATGGTGCTCGTCAACGCGAGCAGCAGAGCGTGCACCGCCAGGCGAATTTAGCCGTGCAGCAAATCCGCGATCTCATTGCGGCCGAAGTGACCCAGGCGTATCAACGGGTCCAATTTCGCCAGCGTCAAATTGACGTCACCCGCCCCCAAGTTGAGTCGGCTCAGCAGGCGGTGCGACTTAACTTGCAAGGCATCCGCGGCGGCGTGCTGCGCCCCATCGAGATCCAACAGGCCATCGGCGCCTTGGCGAAGGCGCGCACCGAGCATCTCGACGCCGTGGTCGACTACGATGTTGCTCAACTACAAATGCTCCGTGCCATCGGACAGCCGCCCGAGATTAGCGATGATGCACAAGCCCGGTAGCATGGATTAACCACGGCCTGAGTCGAAGCCTCGCATCCGCGTTGACGGCCCTCGGCGACGGCGTGTTCACGCTCCAAGGCGGGGACGGCAGCTTGAACAACATCTCTGCGCAGGGCACGACGACGATCAAGATCTTTGGGAGCAACTTTGCCGCGTTCAACGGCGCCGTGCCGCTGGCGTTTGGTCCGATTGCGTTCGGCTCCGGCAATCTGACGGGCGTCCTGGCGGACGGGCAGGCGTTCACGAACGTGCCGTTCCTGAGGAATTTTGGCCCGGGCTTCGCCGCCGAGATCGTCCTCGTGCCGGAACCGGCTGCGGCGACGCTGGGGTTTGTCGCGCTCGCCAGCCTGTTGTGCCTGGTGCGCCGCAGCTCAACGCCGTTAGACTCGGCGTCGTGACTTGGAGCCGGTTTGTGCGCGGAGGGACCGCGCCCGCCGCGGTGCGGTCCCTCCAATCGCTGGCGGCGGTCTTGAGGCTGTTGGAAGAACGACCGACGTTGTGTTGGCTCATTTCTTATGTTCCTTGAGGTACGTCCGATGGTGCTGTCTCGTCGAATCGTTGTTGCTCTGCTGCTTGCGGCCAGCCTGGGCGGAGTTCCCCGCGCCGCCGCCCACGACGGCGACCACGCTGACAGTGGTGGTTTTACGCCGCAGGTGCAACACCGCCCCACGCCGCTGCCTGATCGCGTGGTGCTCACGTGGAGCGGCGATCCGACCACGTCCATCGACGTCACATGGCGCACCGACTCGTCAACGGGCGAACCGGCGGCCGAGTATGCCGTTTCCGAACACGTGGCCGGCAATCTTCGCGACGGCGTCATTCCCAATTGTCAGCGTGCGGCGGGTTCGAAGCAGAACTTCTCCTCCGACTTGGGGACCTGCCAGGTCAACTCCGTGCACCTCAAGGGACTCCAGCCGACGACAATGTACGTCTACCGAGTCGGCGACGGCGAGCATTGGAGCGAGTGGTTCCAGTTCCGTACCGCGTGTTCAGCGCCGGAGCCGTTCACGTTCGTGTATTTTGGCGACGCCCAGAACGCGGTTCGATCGTTATGGTCGCGAGTGATCCGCGAAGCCAACCAGCACGCTCCCCGTGCGGCGTTCATGTTGCACGCCGGCGACCTGATCAACACGGACAACAGCGACGCGGAGTGGGGCGAGTGGTTCGGGGCCGCCGGCTGGCTGAACGGTATGATCCCCGTCGTGGCCACGCCGGGCAACCACGAATACGACGACGACCGTGGCCTGACGGCCCACTGGCGAACTCAATTTGCGTTTCCAATGAATGGTCCTGCGGGGCTGGAGGAGACCACATACTGGTTCGACTACCAAGGCGCGCGGATCATCTCGCTTAATTCCAACGAACGGATCGACGAGCAGTGTGCCTGGCTTGTTGACGCGCTCGACGACGAGCGTCGGCCCAAGTGGACGATTGTCACGTTTCACCATCCGGTTTTTTCCGCTTCCAAGGACCGTGACAATCCGGAACTTCGCGCCGCCTGGCGGCCGATCCTCGAGAAGCATGGCGTGGACCTGGTGCTGCAGGGCCACGACCACGCCTACGCTCGTTCGGAGCTGGGAGGTCCCAAGAACGTTCCCGAAGGGGTGCGCGTCCGCGACAGCAATACCGTGTACGTGGTCAGCGTCAGCGGACCCAAGCAGTACTGGCTTCAAGAAACGTGGGACGTCAGTCGGGTGGCGTCGGGCGTGCAGTTGTTTCAGGTGATTCAAGTCGCTCCGGAGCAGATCCACTACGAAGCGCGGCTGGCCACCGGCCAGTTGTACGACGCGTTCACGTTGGAGAAGGATGCCGACGGCCATAGCACGTTGGCGGAACGGATTCCGGAGCGCCCAGAGATTCGCACTCCCATCGAGAAGGACGACGACTGACGGGCGGACGGCTGCGCCAGACTCTCGCTCACCACGCGGACCGACGCGTCCGTGAGCCGAAGGTCGGGGCCTTGGCAACGGTCGTTGAGCGGTTTTTCGTCGACGCCCCCAAGTCGCCGCATCTTGCGCCCGGGAAAACTCTTGAAATGCCCCGACGTTAGAGTAATAGGGGCGGCAAGAATCCCGGGGGAAACGCTCATGAAGTCCTTGGCATGGCTGGTCTGGCCGCTGGCGGCGGCGTTGGGAGCGGCAGGGCTGTCGGAGACGGCGTCGTCGGCAAACGCGGCGAGCACGAAGCTCGTCGGTCTTGGAATCAATTTCAACACGCTGGCGCCGTTCACGCCCGGGCAGTTTGTCGAGATTGACCGGCAAACCGGCGTCGCGACGATGCTGGGGTCGCCGTTTCTCGTCGAGGGGAGCGGCATCGGCTTCAATCTCGCCGCGGATTCGACGGGACAGTTGTTCAACGTGCTGGGGCGGTTTGGCGAAGGCCGCGTCAATCGACTTTCGTCGACCGGCGAGGTCGAGCAGTTCGTTCCGCTCAGCGATGGGACGGCGTTTACGCCGCAGGTGTACTCGATCGCGTTCGATTCGCAGAACCGCCTGCACGGCATTCTGTTGAACGGCAACCCGGCGGCGGACGCGCTTCCCGTGCTGGCAGAGATTGACGTAACGACCGGCCTGGCGACAACGTTGGCCGTGGTGGACGCCGCCTACACCGGCCTGGCGTTCGATGGCCAGGACCATCTTTATGCGGCGGCGGCGAACGTCGGACTGGTGCGCATCGATCGAGCCACCGGCCAAGAGACCGTGATCGGCGGCGACCTGGCAGTCATTGGCCCGGCCATCTTCGGACACCGGCCGATTGTCTTCGACCGCGACGGGACGCTGCTTGCCGTAACGGACCGCCTGGTGACGGTCAACCCGTCGACGGGCGCCGCGACGGCGGTGGGCAGTGCGACGTTCGCCAGCGACTCGATCGTGGGACTGGCGATCGTGCCGGAGCCGAGCGCGGCGTTGCTGGGATTGGCCGCGTGGCTGGCGGCGGCTCCGCTGGTGCGAGCGGGTCGGAGGGGGCGGCGCTAACGACTGGCACGGCGCGGCAGGGTCAATTACGATACGGGCTGGTTGTCGCGGGCCCCTTGTCCCCTGCCGCTCGAGCCACCGTGACGCGCCCCACCGCGGCTGCTGCCGAAGAAGCCACCAGTCGCACGCACCTCAGCGTGGTGCGCGGCGCGCAGGACGCCGACGCCGACGCCTGGGCGGCGCTGGTGCGGCAATACAGCCGGCGGATCTATCGCTGGTGCCGACGCGACGGCTTGCAGGCGGCCGACGCGGCGAACGTCGTGCAGGATGTGCTGCGGGCGGTCGCGGGAAGCATCGGCGGCTTTCGGCATGACCGACCAGGCGACACGTTTCGCGGGTGGCTCCGCCGGATCACCGATAACAAGATTCGCGATCATTGGCGGCACGAACGGCGGCAGATGGCCTCGGCCGCTGGCGGGACCGATGCTTATCGACGGCTGGTGAGCCAAGCGGACATCGCCGCAGAGTGCGACGACGTGGTGGACGCGCCTTGCTCCAGCGGCGGCGCCCTGGATCCCGCCGTCGTTCAGCACGTCCGCGAAGAGTTTTCGCAGCGCGACTGGCGATTGTTTTGGCGGGTGGTGGTCGACGGGCAGTCGGCCGCCGAGGCCGGCGCCGAGCATGGCGTCTCCGCCAATGCGGTTCGGCTCGTCAAGATGCGCATTTTGCGGCGGTTTCGCCAGCTTGTCGCGGAGCCCTTGGCGGCGGAGGCTGCCGAGCGCACGGCGACGTCGTCCGACGAGCAGTTTTCCCATTCCTGAGGATTCGCGCTGATGGGCGCGGACGCGCAACACGTCGACCGCGAGGGCTGCCCCACGGCTGCCGAGCTGGCCGAGTTTCTCGCCGGGCGCGGCGGCGAGGCGACCAACGTGCGGCTCGAAGCGCACCTGGCGGCCTGCAGCGATTGCCTGGCCGCAGCGGAACGGCTCGAAGACCAAAGCGACCTGGTTGTGCAATCGTTGACGGCCTGGCCCGCGACGCGCGACGACGAGCAGGAGTTTCGCCGGTTGCAGGGCGAACTGCTCACGCAAGGGACGAGCGCGCTGGAGCCGGATCCGACGCCTCCGAATGAGCAGGCCGAGGCCGTTCCGCCGAAGAGGCTGGGGGGCTACGAGCTGCTGGACGAGATTGGTCGCGGCGCGTCGGGCATCGTGTATCGAGCGCGGCATCTGCGGCTCGATCGCATCGTCGCCGTTAAGGCGCTGGCTGGCGGGCGGAGTGCGCTGGGAGAGTCGCCGGAGGACTTCTTGCGCGAGATGAAGGCGGTTGGCCAGTTTGATCATCCTCACATCGTTCGCGCGACCGACGCGGGGGACGACCAGGGATGGCAATACCTCGTCATGGAATATGCGGCGGGGCTCGACATGTCCGAGGTCGTGCGCCGTGCCGGGCGGCTGGCAATCGGCGAAGCGTGCGAGGCGGCGCGGCAGGCGGCGCTGGGGTTGCAACACGCTCACGAGCACGGGGTTGTGCATCGCGATGTGAAGCCGTCCAACTTGCTGTTGACCGCTGAGGGGCAAATTAAGCTGCTGGACTTGGGACTTGTGCGCGGCGGTCGGGGACATCGCTCGACGGGCGATGGCGGGGCGGACAACGTCCCGCGCGGCACCGCGGACTACATGGCCCCGGAACAGTGGACGGATTACTCGCGCGTCGACGCTCGGGCTGACTTGTACAGTCTCGGGTGCACGCTCGTGAAATTGGCAACGGGGACCGCTCCGTTCCATCCGTTGCCGGACGGTTATGCGTCGAAGATGGACGCCCATCGACGCGCGGCCATTCCGCGCGTCACGGCGTCTCGACCTGAGGCGCCGGCGGACCTGGATCGCATCGTCGGGCGGCTGTTGGGCAAGCGTCCGGAGGATCGCTACGCGAGCGCCGCCGCGCTGATCGAGGACTTGACGCCGCTGTCTCGCGACGGCGACCTGGTCTCACTCGCCGAGCGGGTCGGGTTGCAGCGACCTGTCAAAACGGCGCGGACGGCGGGGTCGCGATCGGTCGTTCTCGGGAGGACCAAGCCGCTCGTCAGTCGCCGCGCGGCGCTGGCGAGCGTGGCGGCGGCGGCGGCGTTGGGCGTGGCGTACGGGCGGCCGTGGGGCCGGACGGCGCCGAAGGTCGAAAGCGGCGCGTGGCGCGCTCTGGCGCCGGTGGGCGCCGGCCTGACGCCGCCGCGCGACGAGGCCACGTGGTCATACGACCGCGGCGCCCGCTCGTTGGAACTGGAGAGCCATCCGTATGCACTCATTATCTTGGGACGGCCCGTGACGGGGCAGTTCTCGCTTCGCGCAACGGTGGAGCCCCGCGGAAGCGAGGCGCGCGCCGGGTTGTTCTTCCGGTTTCGTGAGCATGTGGAGCAGGGCGCGCTGGTACGCGACTTCCATGTGATGGAGTTGACAGCGGCCAGCGCGGATGGCGCGGGCGATTGGCTGCGCTGGGCCCACGTGACGTCGGCGGCTCCGGACGCGACTGCCGCCGACGTGAAGGTCTGGGCGTCGACCGCGTTGCCGCGCGGCTCGGGGGAACGGCCCCGGCACCTGTCGGTAACGCTCGGCGTTGCGGGGTTTCCCGAGGTGCGCGTCGACGACCGGTTGATCCCCGAGTCGGCCTGGACAATGACGACGGCGGGCCGGCAGAAGAGTCAAATCGCCCATTCGCGCCTGCGGTCCGATTACGTCGGAGAACTGGGACTGGTTGCGTCGGGCGGAGCGGCGGCGTTTTGGCGTCCGGAACTGATGTACCATGAAGCGACGTAGCGCGGCGTCTCGCCGCGGAGCCCACCGATGATGCACCGAGGCGGATTGTTGACCATGGCTCGCTCGCTGTGCACGCGCGCGGAACGCTTGGAGCCCGGGCGCTGGCGGGCGGCCATGCGCGGCGGGATGACGCTGATTGAACTGCTCGTGGTCATTGCGATCGTCGGTGCGCTGGCGGCGCTGGTGCTGCCGGCCGTTCAAGCGGCGCGCGAGGCGGCGCGACGGTCGCAATGCGCGAACAATCTCCGGCAGCAGGCGCTGGCCGTGGATTTGTACGCGGACCAGCACGACGGCCGTTTTCCGCCGCTGTGGCATACGGCGCGGTTGCAGCCATGGCAGAATTTTCCGTGGCGGATTTTCGTGCTGCCGCATCTGGAGCTGCGGCAAGTCCACGACGCGCTGAACCTCAGCGCCGAACCGTTGGCCACGGGCAATCGCGAGGTGCTGGCCACGTACTTGCCGCCGCTGCAGTGTCCGTCGACCCCTGATTTCGTCCGCCGCATCGACGAATTGGGCGCCGGCGCGGCAACGACGGCTCCGCTGCAAGCGGCGGCGCACGACTACGTGGCCGTGCACGATGTGAGCGCGCCCGAGCAGCAGTACCCGTTTCGCGGCGCCTTTAACGGCGGTCCCGATCTGCAATCGACGGCGGAGTCGCTCAATGGCGGCGACCCAACATCTGGCGCGCCCTATGATCGGCTGAGTCCCGAGCTGCGCGTGATGGCTGGTCGTCGCCGGCTCATCGTCGACGGGTTGTCGAACACCGCGCTCTTGGTGGAGCAAGCGGGCAAGCCGATGGAGTACGGGCCCGAGGGCGCGGCGACGGTCGTGACGCCCCGCGAGGGCGCCTGGGGCACGAGCGACTTCTCTTCGTTCGACGCCGATGGCGTGAACCGGAACAACCACTCCGGCGTGTATGGCTTCCACCGCGGCGCCCACGCGGCAATGGCCGACGGCTCGGTCCACTTGTGGGACGCCGCTATGGCGGGCGAGGTGGTCGTGGCGCTGCTCTCGCGCGACGCCGGGGAGATTGTCGCACCAGGCGACTGGCAGTGATCGCCGGCGCGGCTACGCCAGGATCTCGTTCACGACGCGGCCCGACACGTCGGTCAACCGGAAATCGCGGCCTTGGTAGCGGTAGGTGAGCCGCTCGTGGTCGACGCCCAAGAGCCGCAGCATCGTGGCGTGCAGGTCGTGGATGTGGACCGGGTTCTCCGCAGCGTAGTAGCCCAGCTCATCGGTCGTGCCGTAGGCGGCGCCCGGCTTGATCCCGCCGCCGGCCAGCCACATGGTGAAGCCGCGGATGTGGTGGTCGCGGCCCACGGCGTCGGAGTTCACGTCGTTCTGGGCCATCGGCGTGCGGCCGAACTCGCCGCCCCAGACGACCAGCGTATCGTCGAGCAGGCCGCGCTGCTTCAGGTCCGCCACCAGCGCCATGCTGGCCTGGTCGGACGACTTGCATGCCTCGCGGACGTATTGGTTGATTCTGTCATGATGGTCCCAACCGCGATGGTAGAGCTGGATGAACCGGACGCCGCGCTCGGCCATGCGGCGGGCCAGTAGGCAGTTGTATGCGAACGAGCCGTCGGCTCCCTTCACGCCGTAGGCGTCGAGCACGTGCTGCGGTTCGTCGGCAATGTCGACCAACCCTGGCACGCTCGCCTGCATGCGGAACGCCAGCTCGTACTGGGCGATCCGCGCGGTCACGTCGGGATTCATGTCCGCCGCGTTGCGATGGCGGTTCAGCTCGTTGATCGTCTCGACGACGTCGCGCTGCCGGCGGGCGTCGACGCCTGGAGGGTTGCCGACGTAGTGCACAGGATCGCCATGCGACTGCAGCGGCACGCCCTGGAACTTGCTCGGCAGGAAGCCGCTGTGCCACTGCCGGGAGGAAATCGGCTGCGGGGAGCGCGAGTCCGCGAGGCTCTTCATGACGACGAAGCCGGGCAGGTCCTCGTTCTCGCTGCCCAGGCCGTAGGTGATCCACGAGCCCATGCTGGGACGGCCCGAGATGCTCGTGCCGCTGTTCATGAAGGTTTGAGCCGGGTCGTGGTTGATCTGCTCGGTTTGCAGCGAACGGATGATGCAGATGTCGTCGGCGATCTTTGCCGTGTGCGGCAACAGGTCGCTGATGTTTTGCCCCGACTCGCCGTAGCGGCGGAACGTCGCCAGTGGCCCCAGGCAGAGCAGCTCTTTGCCTTGGAGCTGGGCGATGGGCTGGCCCCTGGTGTACGACTCCGGCATGGGCTGGCCGTGCATCTTGGCCAGGGCCGGCTTTTCGTCGAAGGTTTCAAACTGCGAGGGACCGCCGGCCATGCAGAGAAAGATGACTCGCTTGGCCCGCGGCGGAGCGTGCAACGGCTGGACGATGCCGCGGAAGGCGGCGGCGGGCGCCGCGAACAGCTTGGGCTGCATCAGCCCGGCGAGCGCGACGGAACCTAACCCCAGCGACGCCTGGCTCAGGAATGTCCGGCGGTGAAGCAGGTTTTCGGCGGCGGTGGACTGGAGCTGGTTCATCGTTTGACCGCCTCCGCTGGTGTGCCACCGGCGTTTCGCCAGTGGGATGTGCCGAACGAGTACCTACTTCGCACTGGCGACACGCCAGTGGCACACTCGCACACGCGTTAGTTCCTTGTGATGGTTTCGCTAAGGTTGAGCAGCGCGCGGCAGATGGAGGTCCAGGCGGCGTAGTCGGCGGGGGCAAGCGTTTCGTTCCGAGGTGAAACGCCAATGGCGGTTAGCTCGCCGGCCGCGTCCTCGTGCCGCCCATAATGGCGGCGATGCCGGACGAGCAGCGACTCCAGGATGGCGACTTCTTCCGCGTCGGGCTCGCGCCCCGTGACGAGGCGCCAGGTCCACGAGATCCGCGATTGATCGTTCAATCCATCGTTGGAAAGCGCGCGACTTGCCAGCGCCCGGGCCGCTTCGACGTACGACGGGTCGTTCAGCAGCACCAGCGCCGCGGTGGGCGTGTTCGAGATCGGCCGCTGGGCCGTGCATTCCTCGCGCGTCGGGGCGTCGAACGCCAGCAGCCACGGGTGCAAATACTGCCGCTGCCAGTGGACGTAGACGCTGCGGCGGAATTGCCGCACGTCGAGCGTCGGCTCGTACTCTCGCTGGGGGAAGTTGAGGGCCTCGTAGTACTTCGCCGGCTGGTACGGCCGCGAGACGTCGCCGCCGGTCTTCATCAGCAACAGCCCGCTCACGGCGAGAGCATTGTCGCGGATTTGCTCGGCGTCGAGTCGCACGCGCGACTGGCGGGCGAACAGGCGATTTTCAGGATCGACGGCGTCGAGCTCCGGCCGGGGGGCCGACGACTGCCGGTAGGCATTCGACGTGACCAACAGCCGCACCATGTGCTTCACGTCCCAGCCAGATTCCATGAACTCGACGGCGAGCCAATCGAGCAGGTCCTGGTTGGGCGGGCACTCGCCCTGGGAGCCGAAATCGAGCAGCGACTTGGACAGTCCGATCCCGAAATATCGATGCCAGAGACGATTGACCGCCACGCGAGCCGTCAACGGATTGTCGCGGGCGACGAGCCAGCGGGCGAGATCAAGCCGCGTGGCGCGGCGGCCGTCGGTATCGATCTGTTGCAGAAAACGCGGCGTGCGCGGCTCGACGACCGGTCCCGACTGGTCCATCCAATTACCGCGCGGCAGCACGTGCACCGGCCGCGGCTCGATGGCCCGGGTGACCATCGTGAGGACGAACTGGTTTTCCAGCTCCAGCCGCTGGCGCTTGAGCTTCGTCAGGCGATCGCGGCGCTTTTGCCAATCGCCTTTGACGAGCCCCTCGAGCGTCGGCTCCAGCTTGGCAATCTTGGCGTCGACCTGTTCGACTTGCTCAGCCACGGGTAGAGTCCACGCCAGCATCTCCGGCGGGCGCTCCGTGGGACTTGCGTTGCTGCCGATCGGGGCGAACGACCCGTAGTGGTCCACGTCCGCAAAGAACGCCCCGAGGCTGTAAAAGTCGACCTGCGTGTAGGGATCGAATTTGTGATCGTGGCACTCGGCGCAGCCCATCGACGCTCCGAGCCAGGCCTCCGAGACGTTACGCACGCGGTCGGCCAGGTGCTTCGACAAGTACTCCGCGTCCTGGGCGCCGCCTTCGTGCGTCGTTTGCAGCAAGCGGTTGTACCCGCTGGCGATGAGCCGCCACATCGTCGGGTTCGGCAGCAAGTCGCCGGCAAGCTGCTCGATGGTGAACTCGTCGAACGGCAGGTTGTCGTTGAACGACTTGATCACGTAGTCGCGGTACGGCAGCACATTGTGCTCCTGGTCGCCGTGATAGCCGACGGTACTGGCGAACCGCACCAGGTCGAACCACCAAGACGCCATCCGCTCGCCGTACGACTCGCTCGCGAGCAGGCGGTCGACGAGTTGCTCGTAGGCGTCGGGCCGCTCGTCCGCGAGGAACGCGTCGATCTCGTCCGGCGTCGGCGGCAATCCGGTGAGGTCCAGCGACAGTCGGCGGATGAGCGTCGCCCGGTCGGCCTCTGGCGACGGCTCGATCGACGCCGCTTCGAGCCGGGCCAACAGAAACGCGTCGATCGGATTGCGCGGCCAATCGCCGCGCTCGACCGCCGGAACGGCCAGCCGCTGCGGCGGAATGTACGCCCAATGCGATTCGTATTTCGCCCCCGCGTCAATCCACCGCCGCAGCACGTCGCGCTCGCTGTCGGTGAGCGGCTTCTTTTTCGAGTCCGGCGGCGGCATCTGGTACTCGGGGTCGTCGCTCGTCACGCGGGCCATCACTTCGCTGGCCTCGGCGTCGCCGGCGACGATCGTCATTTCCAACGCGCCTTCCGCCGCGTCGAGCCGCAACTCGGCTTCGCGCTTGTTCGCGTCGGGACCGTGGCACGTGAAGCAACGGTCCGACAGAATCGGCCGCACGTCGCGGTTAAACGTCGGCGCGTCGTCGTCCGCGGCGCGAACCGGGGCGACTGTCGATGCAACGACGCCGCCCACAAATAGCGCCGCGGCGAGCAATTTCGGAACGGCAATCACCATCGCGTGCGAGAAGACTAAGGGTGTGGGGCGCCTGGGATCGTCGTGCCGCGGCCAGCGAGGCTCCCCCCTTATCTTAGACTCCAGCCGCCGTGCGTGCAGCCCCGCGCAGCGCCGCGCGCGGTCCGCGAGCACGGTAAATTCTGCGAAAAAATTGCCGCAAAAACGAGCGTTCGCGCGACGTGCGCGGGCCGCTACTCCGACGCCGCCTCGCCGTCGTCGCGGCCGCCGTACAGCCAGAAGACGGCGCCATCGATCGTGTACGGCACGGTCCGCACCGACCCGTCGCACAGCGCCAGCTGGAATCCCGCCGGGTGGGCGCTGCCGAAGATGCCGTAGTCGCCGTGGCCAGAGTAACCGGGGCGGTCCTGGATCGGCAGGTAGAGTTCAAACCGCTTCGAGCCGTCGGGGTTGCGGCCGTTGCCGAAGTAGCGGTTCATGTCGCGATCGTGGCCCACGTACGCCGACTGGTCGTCGGCGCGATCGAGGCCCGTGTCGTAGTCATCGGGATTGAGGTACTTCTCGCCAACCATGGCCGTGTTGCTCGTGCCGTCGCCGATCTGCGCGATCCGCACCTCGCTGTGCTGGTAGCTGATGCCGTTGATGCCGAGCGCGTCGTCGTAGTCGAAGCGATAGGCGGTGGAGTCGGCTTCGGTGAGCGTGGCGGGGCCTGTGGGGTCGCCGCGATAGAAATTGCCGGAGTTCACCGCGTAGTCGCTGCGGGCCAGCACGCAACGATCCGTCGGCGTGCAGGCGGTGAGGTTGAAGGCGAGGAACGACGTGAAGGGCGTCGACGCCAGCGGGTAGGCGACGGCCTGCCGTCGCGTGGGGCAGTGAAACATGGGCAGCGGGGCGCCGACCATCGGCAACATGTCGGCCCGCGTGGCGGCCGAGCCGCGGCCCCCGGTTGCCTCATTGAATCCCTTGCCAACGTTGCGCAGCGTTTGCTGCTCGGCATACGCCAGCGTGCTGTACGCCCAGCCCCCCGGTTGATCCTCGCCGTAGCCACGGTCAGGATCGGGCTGCCACCGCCAGCCCCAGCCGCTGGAGGGGAAGAACTTGTGGGTCAGCTCGTGGTTGAGAAATGCCAGACTGATCTGCTTGAGGTTGTTGGCGCATTGCTTGACGCGGGCCGCCTCGCGAGCGGCTTGCACGGCGGGGAGTAGCAGCGCGACGAGCACGCCGATGATCGCGATCACCACCAACAGCTCGACCAATGTGAAAGCGCGTGACCGATGTTTCATGGTCGCATCCTTTGTTCACTCGGCGCGTCACCCGCCGAGGGGCAAGTTGATCGTTCCGTACGGATCGTCGTCGTCGCTGCGAAGTCCAATCTCGACGCCCACGACGACCTCGGGGCCGAGCGTCGTAGGCAGCGGCGGAACTGTCTTGACGTGCACGCGGTAAAAGCCCGTTCGCAAACCATGCAGGCCGTCGACGTTGGCGCTCGGCCGCACCACCCCTTCCTCGTCGCTTATGCCGACGGCCGGCTCGATCACGCCGCCTAAAAACGGCTCGGGCTCGAACCGCACCTCGGCGCCCGCCACGGGCCGGCCGCGATGCGTGATTCGATACCCGCGCCCGCGGAGCGCGAGCTTGTCGCCCGCGATTCGCGTGAGCCGCTCCTCAAACTCCGTGGCCGAAATCTTCCCGTCGCCGTCGTGGTCAATGTGCCGCAGTCCGTCGGCGAGCCCCGGCGCGTGTTTCAGCTCGTCCGCGTCGAGCTGGCCGTCGCCGTTGGCGTCCAGTTCGGTCATGGCGCGCTCGACGATCGCCGGCGGGTCCCAGTCGGGCGCGCCGACGCGCGACGCGCGGCCGCTGCAACCGGGGAGCGCCGCGAGGAAGCTCAGCGACGACGCAACCGCCGCAAGTTGTCGAGCGCCCCACCGTTTCATGCGGCATGGTCTTGATGAGTTCTGACGCGCGCCGCCGTCCACGGCGGATCGCAACGAGTCAGACCAGCGCGGCACAGGTCCCGTCACGCGGCCAAGCGCTCGTCCGCCCGACGCGCTTGTGCCGCGCTGATCCTCGTCGTTTCCATGATTCCGGGCATCGTGCCCGGAATCTGCCCCAAGAGCAAAAACATCGCCCTCTCCCTTCGGGAGAGGGTTGGGGTGAGGGAGAACCGTGTACCAGAGCCCCCTCACCCCTGCCCTCTCCCACAGGGAGAGGGAGTGCAATTCCGTCGCCGCCGCGCGACCGCCGCGAACGCCAACGCCGCCAGCGCGAGCGCCCCCGGCTCCGGCACGGCGCCCGTGCTGCTGGTCGTGTTGTAGTTCAGCACACCGCGGACCAACTCCCCCTCGGCCGTCGCGAAGAAGAACACCAAGTCCTGCGTCGTCACGCCCGTCGTATTAAAGGCGTTGCCCAGGCTGAACGAGTCGCCGTTGTTCATCAATCGCGACCCAATCAGGTTCAACTCGGTGAGCGCGTTGGCGCCGGAGCCGCCCGACTGATCCCAGCCTGTCCCGACCGGGTCGCCGCCTTCGCCGTCGTCTAGGCTTGTCCAGTTGCCGAAGTTGAGCGACCCCGCCGCACTCGTGATGCGGTAGCCGGTCATGTCGAACGGCACGCCCGACGCATTGCGGATGCGCATGGCGCCGGTGACCGTGTTGACGTCCAGAATCAACGACTCGATTTGGCGAACAGTGAAGTTCACGTCGGAGTACGCCGCCTGATCGGTGTTCATGCCGTTGGATAGCAAGAAGCCGACGCGGTCGAACTCGTCGGGCAGGAATGAGGGGACGGTGTCCTGGTTTGGCGACGCGGTGGCGCTCCGCGTCCAGCGATACGACGCCGAGGTCGATTCAATCAGAGCCGACATGGTGCTCTCAAAGCCGAATCGTCCAACCGTGATGCGGAAGTTGTAGGTGTTGTTCGGCGCCGCGCCGCCGAAGTTGCCCGTCGTCGCAGGACCCTGAGACAGACCAATCACGAGCTCGGCGGGCGTCTGCGTCTGTCCTGGGCCTGTGCCGACGTTGGCCAACGGGAACGTGCTGCCGGGGTTGCCGAAGGTGGATGTGAACCCGACGTTTGCCCAATTGGTCGAGGCGGGGTTTCGCGCGTCGAAGTAACCGACTCCCGCGCCGCCGCCCGCCGGTCGCGTGGCGAAGCCCTTCCACATCCGCGGCACGCCGGCCAGGTTCGCCGGGGTTTCCACGACATTGGGATCGTAGTCGCCGGTGAAGTTCGGGCCGTCGTACATGCCAAAGCGGAACGTATCGCCGGTCACGGGCACGCCGTCGAAGGTGACCTGCCCGCTGAACACAATCTCCTGGCCGTTGACGAGCGTCACCGGAGTCGGGAGCGCGGCCCAGATCGTCACGTCGTCGGCGTTGCCGTAGGTGGCGCTCGACGGGTCGATCGGATTGCCTAAGGCGTCTGTGGCGCCCAACGTGCCGAATACGGGCGAATTGGTGTCCACGCCCGAGGTGACCGTGGCGCCGGCCGCAACGCCTTGGCCGTTGGGACGGACCCACCAATTCGTGATCGGCGTGGTGACCTGGGCCTCGAGGCTGGGCGCCATCACGGCGAGGGCCATCAAGGCGCATCCGAGATGCCAGGCTGCGAGGCGGAGTTTCGAGGCGTCCATTGTCTTCACCTTTCCGATGAGTGGTGCGCGACCCGGAGCGGCACAACGGCGGCGGCGACGCCGGGCGGCCAGCGCCGTTAGGCCCATCGCCACGAGTCCCGAGGCGGCAGGCTCCGGAATGGCCGCGGAGGCGCTCAGTCCGTTAACGTTGTCGTAGATCGTGCGAAACGTCGTGAAGTCTTCGAGGTCGATCACTTTGTTTTGGTTGATGTCTCCGCGGCGGTAAGCGTCTACCGTGGTGAGCATAGAAACGTCGGTGTCCATGTTCGTTTGGAGCAAGACGAAATCGGCAAGGTCGATGGCGCCATCGCCGTTGAAGTCGCCCGTCGCCACGGCCGTGCCGGTGTAGGTCGGCGTGATCTCGACGGTCTGGCCGCCCGTGAGCGTGAGCGTGACGGTTACATCCTGGATTGGGCTTTTGATCCACACGTTGCCCAGGTTGAACGCGCCGCCGGCGCCGGAACCGGTTTGGCCGTAGTTGTTCCGCCACGTGGTTAGGTTGCCCGGGGTGAACACCGCGCCGCCACGTTGCCACACGAGGAAATCGCGGCCGTCAACGTCGGAGTCGCTATCAAAATCGCCGCCCAACGCGGTGAGCACCGGCAGCTGGGCGCCGTTGTTCGCCGGCGACTCGCCCTCGGTCAGTTCGAGCACGCTGGCGGCCGGCGTCGTCGGGGCCGTGACGGTCCACGGATGCGTTTCGGTGATCGTCGCATTGCCGCCCACCGCAATGCTGTCCCAGGCGGTCGAGTTGAGCGAGCCCGCCGCCGATGTGACGCTGTAACCGGCGATGTTCAGTTGTGCGGACGTCGTGTTTTGGATCGTGATATTTCCGGTATTGCGGTCGATCGTGGCGCCGACGAACACGCTCGTTCCCGCGGGGACGAAGGCCAGGCCGTCGAACCAGGCGCGTTGGTTGATGTCGGTGAGCGCTCCCACGTCGTCGATGTACACGTCAATCCGGCCAGCAGGCGAAGCATTGGTCGTGCCGATGAGTCCCAAGTACATCCGCTGGGTCGCGGCTGCTGCCGTGGCGCCGAGCGTGGTCGTGTTGACGAACGGGCTGTCCGGATCGTCGGGGGTTTCAGGGTTGTCGCCCGGCGGGGTCGTCCACACGGCGCTGCCGGCGAACGTGCCCGCCGTGCCGCCGTTGCCGCCGACGCGATTGAACACGGGGTTGGCGCCGGGGTTCGACGTGAACCCCGCCCGCACGCCCCAGTCGGCCTGGTCCGACCAGTAGGCGGCGTACACCTGGTAGCTGGCATTGGGAGTAAGGCCCGACGTGATCCGCACCTGCAGTTCCGGCGAGTCCTCCTGGATCGATTCGTAGATCGTCGCGAAGCCGCCGGTGGGCGAGCCCTCGTCACGGTAGTTCCAGATGTTGTTCATTCCGACCGCGGCGTTGGCTGAGTTGTTGGGGTCGAGGTTGACCAGCGCGTCCAGCGGACCGCCGTCGTTGGCGAAGATGTTCTGCGTGGGGGGCGAGAGCTGGTCCACGCCTTCGACGTACACCAATGCCTGCGCCTCGCCCCGCTGGGGGACTAGGGCGGCCAGTGCGGCGACCGCGGCCGCCGCCCACGTCGTTCTCCTGACCCAACTCGATGCAACCACCGCAGAGATGCCAGTCATATTCCGTGCCTTTCAGTGACAGAAGACCAAGGGAAGACTTGAAAAGCTCCAGCACGCCGATGATTTTGATGTTGACCAACAGCTCGACGAGCGTGCACGCGCGACGCGCAAGCGGCGTGCGCTCTCTCTGGCGGCCGCCTCCGCAGCATGGCGCGGCGTTACGGCGTTGCGCACGAGCGACCTTTGTCGCCAGGCGCACCAGCGACCAGCGACAGTCCTCAGCGGGTGCGAGTGCCACGCGCACGATGGAATCGCGATCAACAAGACGAGGTGAAAAGCAGCGCACGGCGAGCGTCGCCCCGCGGGCGCGTCGCTGGTGAACGAACGTTCTCGATGCGCCCCATCTTAATGCAAGGCGCCGCTGCCAACATGCAGCATTGCGTAAATAACTTCTCGGATTGCGATCGACGGACGGAAGGCCTCCGCGGGACGAACAGCCGCCTGGACCGCGGCTCGTCGCATGGAGCGGGTCGACCTACCCCTAAGGACGAGGCGAATTGATGCGCAAAAGAAAACGGCGTCAGTTCGAGCAGGCTCCCTTGCCCGCTCGACTGACGCCGCGATTCTCTACTTCGCCGTCGAAGGCCAGCCTCGGAGGCTGGGGCCTTCGGTCGCAAGCCAATTCGATCCCATCACCATGCCTAACGGACGCGGCGTCGACGGCCAGCGAGGCTGACCAGGCCGACGGCCAACAAGCCCACGGTCCCGGGCTCGGGAACGGGCGCACCTAGCTGGAAACCGTTCAGCAGGGTGGCGCCCTGACTGGTCGAGCCGTAGCCGTTCGGGTCCGACCAATTGTAGATGACGACGGCTCCATTCGCGTCGGACTTCGTGATGAACGTGGCCGCATGGTAATAGATATTCGCAGCCGACAGCGAATCGGGACCGGACACCGGCGAACGTGCGATCGTCGGAATCGGGTTCTTGTACGTCGTCGGCTGGTCCGGCGTACCCGCATTCGCGTCGTGGTCGACCCAAATGGGCTGATAAACAGCTAGCGCACCAACGTTGGCATCCATCCAGGGCCCAGGGCCGTCCACGCCGCCGAGCCTGGCGAGGTCGGTCCACGCGGCGTAGCTGGCCAACTGAGCGGCGCCAACGTGGTCAGTGGCATTGTTGAAAGCCGCTTCGCGCGAGAACCCGGTGAACTCGTAGTTTCGGTTGGGAGCCAATCCGGAGATTTCCAACCGGATATAGTTTTGTCCGAAGCCGCCGAGCCCCCGTTGAGCCGCGGCGAAGTCCTGGTGCAGCGCGGGCAATCCGCCCGCGTTCGCGCCGCGGTTACGCGACAAGAGAGTCGAACTGGGCGCGATGCCCTTCATGTTGACGGTGATGTTTCCCTGAGTCGTCGCATAGACGTTCGTGAGTCCGGCAGCGCCGCTGTTGTCCCACCTGACGGCCGCGGGCACGAACAAACCTTGTCCCGCCTCAAAGTCCTGATAGCCGGCTTCGGTCGGTCCCTTCGCCTGGCCGCCGTCGGCATTGTACCCATTGACGTCGACGGAAAGAAAAGAAGGAAAAACGGGCGCCGCCGAGGCCTGGGCGCCAATCACGAGCGCGCCTACCGTCAAACAGACCAGTAGCTTCAACTTCATGAGACCCCTCCGAGTCAGCGCTTTGGCTGAACAACAAGAAACTAGGTGCAGTACACAGAGCAGTTAAGAGAAGAGACAATTCACCCGACGTTTTTGGTTATAAGCACGGAATCACTTGCGTCAACAAGAGGCCGCAATTGCGACATTTTTTTGCCTCTATCCGGTGTTTTTCGATGCGCTCCAATCCCCTCTCTATTGTGACGTCGCTCTCGTTGAGGCACATCGTGTGGGCTTCATCGCTCGCAAGTGCGCCGCAAGATGTGCGGATCTCTCGCGCGTCCGCGAGCCATCCGCGAACGCACAACTTTTTTGCGTAATTACGCGCAGAGCGGTTGGCGAGCGTGGATAAAATCAGGGGGGTCGGTCGCTTGTCGGGCAGCTTGTCGTTGACGGATTCCTTGGCGTTTCTGCAGTGCGGTTTTGAGGCAGCGGCGCGTTTCTGAAGCGCGCCAGGAACGGCGTTGTAGTGCCCCGAGCGCTGGCGGATGAGGAGGCGATGTTGGCGCCGTGGGCGAGGTCGCGTTGGAGTCATCCAACAGCGGCGTCTCGCATTCTAGGCCGAGAACTGGCGACGAGCATCAAGGCGCACCGTCTTAAGGGCGCACCGTGAAGAGGTCCTGGACGCACGAATCAACAGCACGATGGGGGGTTCCGATGATTGGAAAATGGCGTGGGTTGGTCGGCCTCACTTTTTGCTTCGCCTCGTCGATGGGCTCGTTGCCGCCGTCGGCCCGCGCGCTCGACACGCCGAACGTGCTCATGGGCATCGACGGGATGACGATCAATGCTGCGGGACTGTTCCGGAACCCCGCCTCAGTGGGCGGCACTGCTGACGACGGTTCGAACACGTTTGTCTACTTCAACTTCGGGCACTTCGCGGGAATGGAGGGGCGGTATAAGTCGTTCTATCTCGTCGACAACGTCGTCGACCCCAACGTCGAGAATAACTTCGGCGGAATCAGCCACAATGCGCGCTATCACAGCGACACTCCCGAAAGTTTTGTCAGCGGCGGCAACGCACCCGTCGCCGTCGCTCCTTTGGATCTGAGCAACGCCTACTACCCCCTCATCGATCGCGGCTCCTTTGGGCAAATCTTCGACCCGGCCGAGTATCAAATCGAAGTCAAATACAAGCCGAACGGCGTGTCGGGAGGAGGCGAACTCCCCCTCGCGAACGAGGCGCATACGTTTAACGTCTTGCTGGATCAGTTCGACGGGTTCGTCTTCGACGCTGAAGCGGGCATCTATAAACGCGCCAGCGACTCGGTCGGCTACACCGTCGGCACCGAAGAGGTCGGACTGAACGACTATTTCGCGACCGCGCCGAAGGATGCGGAGGGTTTTGCCAGCTACGTTGTGCCGTTAAGCACGCCCGCTTTCGTTCAACGAAGTTACTACCACGTCTACGGGGACAACCCGTTTCGCACCATGCACGTGGTGGCGGGCGGCGGGAGGATGCAGAATCCGGACCTGACGTATTCGGACGTGACCGACGGGCTTGACACCCTGTCGTTCGGCGGCGGCCCGACCGATCCCAATCGCCCTAACTCGCAACTGCAGGTTCCCAACGGACTCCCCTTTATTGGCATGCAGAGTCAGGGAGATGGTCCCGATGAAACGCGAGTGTTCAGCCTCGAAATCAGAAGCATCGCGCTGAAACGGATCAATCCCTCGCCGATCATGGCCCGGATCGACGCCAACAGCGGCCTCTCGTTCCGCTTTGGCACGGGGCTGTCGTACGCCACGGGCGCGGAGTTCACGGGGGGCACGACGACGCCGGTCAGCATTCCGGGCGACGGCTTCCCCTATGTGCCCAATTACACCAACCAGATCACTCGTTTCGATGAAAACGGCATGACAAACCTGATCATCAATCCGCGCAGCGGGCCGGATCCGAACGAAGGATACCGATTCTTCATCCGCACTTCGCCGGGCACGGAATCCTTCGACGGCAGGGAGGCCGAGGTGGTCATCCGCGCCAAGCTCACCCAGCCGCTGACCAATGCCGGAGTGGCTCAGAACATGACCATCTACGCTCGCGACCTCGATGGCAGCGACAATAACGACCCTCTCATGTCCGGCCCTCTCGTCATTCCCGCTGATCCGGTTGGCGCGGACGACTACAGCTTCAACCTGGCGCTCAACCAGTTCACGACGTCAACGTTCACGACCGTCACCGTTCCTCTGGATCAGTTTACGCTGAGCACGATGCCGGCGCCCGCCTTCACGAACCTGGGCGACGGTCTGCTGGAGGACTTCAATATCTACGAGTTTGGAGCCCTGGTTCCCAACGGCGGCGGCTTGTTGGGGTTGGAGCTTGAGTACATGGAGCTTCGATTGTCCGACGTGGGATTGGACGGCGACTTCGACGAGGACGGCGACGTCGACGGCCACGACTTCCTAGTCTGGCAGCGCGGAGGTTCGCCCAATCCGCTCAGCGCCAGCGATCTGGCCGTGTGGCGAGACAATTATGGAACGACCTCGTCGCTCTCGGCCGCGGGCTCCGTTCCTGAACCCAGCGCCGCGCTCCTGACTATGTGCGGCCTGGCGCTGGTCTGTCGGCGAAGAACGTCGTCGGACCCTTCATCCCAGTCAAAAGGATGTTGACTATGAACAGACGCCAGAATCCCCGAACCGGTGGGTTCACGCTGGTCGAACTGCTGGTCGTCATCGCCATCATCGGCGTATTGGTCGCAATGCTGCTGC
Organism: Lacipirellulaceae bacterium; assembly: GCA_044867485.1. Taxonomy (GTDB): domain Bacteria; phylum Planctomycetota; class Planctomycetia; order Pirellulales; family Lacipirellulaceae; genus Lacipirellula. The sequence continues at coordinate 29,357 of JBIOVA010000272.1, forward strand.
CAGCCGTTCAGGCTGCCCGCGAGGCGGCGCGACGCACGCAATGTGCCAACAATCTGCATAACATTGGTCTTGCACTGCTCAACTACGCAGACACGAAGAAGCGCCTGCCGGCGGCCACTCAGTTTCGGCCCGGCAAAGGATTCCCCAACCCCGACAGCGGGCCTGGGGGGACCTGGGTGCTCGAAATCATGCCCTTCATTGAGATGCAGGTGCTATATGCGAGGTTCGACCGCACCGTACCGGTGCATGATAACAGGAATCGGGATCTCCTGGGCATCCCACTGCCGTTTCTGGTTTGTCCCAGCGACGTCGGCACGCCCTTCTCCAACGGCGGAGTGTTCGAACCGGGCGTTAAGCTCGACGGCAGCGGCTACATCAATCGACGCGACGTGCTTCAAATGGGATTGTGGTATCCTGTCTCATCGGGCCCGACGAACTTCGACAGTTGCCCGTTTTGCACCAACCGGCGCGACGAGCTCAACTACTGCTGCCAAGGGTTCAGTTTTGGCTCAGGCCCGGTCAACGCCCCCAACGATCCTCTCGGCCCGCCAGGCACGCCGGCGCCTACGTTTGCCGGCTTGTTTGGGCGATGGGAAAAAGGGCTCAAACTGTCCGAGGTCACCGATGGACTGACCAATGTGATCATGGCAGGCGAGCAGACTAACGGCCATTGCCGCTATACTTGCGCGCACTGCCCGAATTTCCCGTTCTCAGCGACGAACGTTCCCCTCAACACCATGCTGAAACACCCGGAGTTTCCGGAACCGATTAATGCGGGGCAATCCACTATCCTGAACAATGATCCCGAGATTGGAGGATACGCTCAGGTTTGCGGTTACAAGAGCCGGCATCCGGGCGGGGCGCATATGCTGATGGCCGATGGCAGCGTCCATTTCTTCAACGAATCGATCGACTTCTACTTGTACAATATCCTCGGCGCTCGGAGCAGCGAACAACCGAAGCAGGTCCCGTAAACCGTGGTTGTGTTTCGAGGTCCGCCGAGAAATCTCGCCCGGCCGCTCGAGGAATCTCGGGCGTGCAGATTCGGAATGACCGGCTTCTGTGTGGAATGCAAGTTCCGGGATATCGTCGCTTAGCGTCGTGAGTTGCGAATGGACGGAAGAGGTTTTTTCGGCGTGCGAATTTGGATCGGGGCGCTCGCGGCGGCGATTGTCTGGCTGGGCGGTTGCGGAGGAACCGACCGGCCGAAGACGATCCCCATCAGCGGCCGCGTGCTGATCGATGGCCAGGCCCCCGGCGAATTCGGCAAACTGTTCTTCACGCCCACTCAAGCGGCGCCTGGGTATAACAAGCGCCCGGCGAGCGGGAGCTTCGACGACCAAGGCGTCTATCGCGTGATGAGCTGGGAGCCGGACGACGGCCTCGTACCGGGCCACTACACGGTCAACCTCATGCCCGCCGATCCGGCCAAGACGAAGATCCCAGAGCACTATCGTGACAGCGGTACCAGCGGCCTGGAATTAGACGTGTCGGTGGATCAGGACCAGATCGAGTTCGACGTCCAGGTCGTCACGAAGTGACGGGCGCGTCGGGCCATTGACGAGGCGAAGCGGATGTATGGCGGCCCCCCGAGAGTTCTTGTCGCGTGCCTGTTCGGGCTGATCGCCGCCTCTGCGGCGCGGGGCCAATCCATCAACGGCAGCAGCCTGTCGTATCGCTCCAGCGGCGACAATTCCGGCACGGACTGGGTGCTCGATGAGAACGGCTACGTCGGCACGTTCTTCACGCTCGCTTCGCAGGGGTCGGTGACGCTGTCGGCGAGCGCGTCCGGCTCGACGAGCGACGCGGTGCTTCCGCAAATGAGCTTCGTCGTCGCCGACGCAACGGTGAGCTTCGACGTGGCGAGCGGCTTCACCTCGTATCAGCACACGTTTGAGCTTCCGGCCGGGACATATTTCGTCCGCACGGAATTCAACAACGACGCGCCCACGGCCAATCGCCAGCTCACGGTGCGCAGCCTGAACATCGCCGGCGCGACGACGGTGAGCAATTCGACGAGCACCACGACGAACAACGCCAACTCGCTGGCGGCGGCGGATACGTACATCGAGCATTTTCGCCAGGGTCCGGCCAGCGTGGCGCTTGTCGGCGCCGCGCCGGGGGCGCAGGCGGAAGTTCGGATGGTCCGCAATGCGTTTAACGTCGGCACGATGGTTCAGGGGTTCGACGCCAACGTGTTTCTCGCGCCGGTGGCGCCGGGGGATACGACGTCGACGGCCGCCCGGTATCAGAATTTCGTCAACGAACACTTCAACATCCTCGTGCCGTCGAACATGGGAAAGTGGCAGCCGAACGAAAATGTCGAGAACATGCCGACGATGGGCCATGTGGACACGATTCTCAATTATGCCCAGTCGCACAACATGAATGTGCGGATGCACAACCTGATCTGGGGAAACCAGCAGCCGCCGTGGGTGAACGACCTGATCACCGCCGCCCAGTCGAGCAATCCGACGATCGCCGCCCAAGGCAAGGCCGACCTGATGACGGCGATCACCAACCGCATCACGTACTACGTCGGCGACGGCGACGGCGACGTGAACGACGGCGACCGGTCGCGGAAGTACAGCGAGATCGACGTGTTGAACGAGACCTTGCGAGAGGGAACGTATTGGGACATCTTCGGCGCTCAAGGCGTTGCGGAGATTTACAAGCGGGTGCAGGACGCGGTGGTCTCGGCGGGCTCCGACGCGCGGCTGTACACGAACGAGTACAACATCTTCCAATTTGCGAACGACCCCGACGGCGGCGCGGCGGATTCCTACGCCAACTGGTATCGCCGCCATGTCGAGGAGATGAACAACTCGGGATTCGGCGAAGTGGTGACCGGCATCGGCGTGCAGTATGCCGTCGACGCGCGGACCTCCAACACGCAGGTTCACAGCCCGGCGCGCATGCAGCAGGTGCTGCAGAATCTGTCCGTCACGGGACTGCCGATTTCACTGACGGAGTTTTCCGTCTCCCCGAATTCCGGCGGCGTGACGACCACGGAGCAGCGATCGGCGCAGATTTACAACGAATCGCTGAGGATGCTTTTCGGCACGCCGCAGGCGACGTCGTTTCTGATTTGGGAGCCCTGGCCGCCGGCGACCACGGACAACACGACCATTTTCGACAACAACTGGAACCTGCGCGACTCGGGCGACGCGCTCGTCGCACTGATGAACGCCTGGACGACGCCGACGCAGACGCTGACCGTCGGGCCGGACGGCGCGATCGATTACACTGGGTTCTACGGCGACTACGAAATCACCGTCGGCGGTCAGACGTTCGACTTGAGCCTCGTCAAGGGAACTGAAAGCTACAGCTTGCTGGTGGCCGTCCCCGGCGACTTTGACGGGGACTTCGACGTTGACGGCGCCGATCTGGCCGTCTGGCTGGCGGGCTATGGCGTCGACGCGACGGGCGACGCCGACGACGACGGCGACACCGACGGGCGCGACTTTCTGATCTGGCAGCGCAATCTCGGGCAGGACTTTTCGCAAGCAGCAGCGAGCTCCGTGCCGGAGCCGGCGGCGAAACTCCTGCTGCTCGTCGGATGCTTTGTGGTTCGGCGGCGGCGTTCGTAAGCGCAAACGGCAAACCAGTGGAACGTCCCATGGCGGAGCGCCTCCTCATCACCACCTCCCGGATGTTCGATCGGGGGCAAGCCAGACGACGCCCTGTGGTTCGTCGTTTCCTGGGGTACCACGCCGCGACGTTGGCCGTCTTGCTATTCGCCGGCTTTGCTGCGGCGGTCGAGACGCCGCACCTCGCCAAGCAAGGTTCGGCAACGCAGTTGATCGTTGACGGCAAGCCCTATCTCATCCTCGGGGGCGAGCTGGGAAATTCCGCCGCGTCGACGCTCGAATCGATGGAGCCGATCTGGCCGCACCTCGTGAAGCT
>JBIOVA010000273.1:0-36656 GCA_044867485.1 Lacipirellulaceae bacterium
CATGGCCGCCCGCAGGTGCTGCGCGGCGTCGTGCTGCTGCGAAGTGAGCTGCGGCTGCGAAGCCTCGTGCGGTTGCGAGCCGTCGTGCGGTTGCGCCGTCGAGCCGAGCTGCGGTTGCAACTGATCGCACGTCAGAGCCGTCGACGCCTCGTACGCATCGACGGCTGGCTTAGCGAAAACAAGCGGCCCCCTGCACCATTGGCAGGGGCCGCTTTTTTTGTGCGCATTTCTCCGCCACTTAGCCCCCGGTCAATGACCGGGGGCTAAATGCAGCTCGTTCCCACAAAAGCTAGACGCCGCCAACCCGTTCGGCGACAATCGGCATTGGCGGCTCGGGCGTCATCGCCGCCGCCATCACATTCTCTCCGGGAACAGAGAACAAGGGGTGCGCCATGTCGGTAACTTTTCTGGTGCGCGGCGGATTGCTGTTGGCCGCGGTCGCGTGGACGTCTGCTTATGCCTGGGCCCAACAACAGGGCAATGTCCGCAACGGCCAAGGCGTGAACGCGGCGGTCAACGATTTCGGCCTCGGCGGCGTCAACAATGGCGGCGGAGGCGGCGGACTCTTCGGCGGCAACCTGCTCGCCGGCGGCCAGGGCGGCGCGGCCAACGCCGACTTCGATTCGCTCATTGACCTCATCACCTCGACCGTCGAAGCCGACTCGTGGGAGGAGAATGGCACTGGCGAGGGAGATATCCAACCGTTCCCCACTGGTGTGTGGCTGGATGCCAAGGGGAGTCTACGTGTTGACAGTGATTCTCGCGGAGGCGGCGCCCGCGCCGAGCTCGCCTCCATCCGAGCCTCGGGTTCCCCCTCTCCCGCCGGGAGAGGGGCCAGGGGTGAGGGAACAGCGCCAAGCGACGCCGCCCCCGTCGACGCCGGCCAACCCAGCAAGCTGCGCTACGTCTCCTTGCCGCGGCTCGAAGCGGCCATCTTCCAACGCCAGAACGAGCACAAGCCGCTCGACGCCGCGATGCTGACGCTCGCCGGCCTGGAGCGCGTCCAATACGTCCTGGTCTATCCGGAAACCGGCGACCTCGTGCTCGCCGGCCCCGCGAGCGATTGGCAGATTCTGCGCGGCGGCGGGATCATCTCCGCCGAAACGCGGCGACCCTTGGCGCGGCTCGACGACCTGCTCGCCCTGTGGCGTCGGGCACGCACCGAGAAATCGGCGGCCTTCGGCTGTTCGATCGTGCCGCGCCAGGAAGCGCTGGCTCGCACGCAGGAATTCCTGACTGCCTCGGCCGCGACGCCCGTTGAGCCTGGCCAACGCGGCGACTGGCTCGAAGAACTCCGGGCCACGCTCGGCGAACAGGATGTCGAGTACTACAACATCGACCCGCACACCCGCATCGCCGGCCTGTTGCTGGCGGCCGACTACCACATGAAGCTCGTCGGCATGGGCCTGGCTGAGGGCGTCCCCGGCGTGAAGAGCTATCTCGCCACCGTGCGGCTCGGCCCCGGCGGACAGGCGCCGCCGATGAGCGTGCTGCGGTGGTGGTTCTCGATGCCGACGACCACCGTGGCCGCCACCGACGAGCGCGACGCGTTCGCCCTGCCCGCCAACTGCGTGCAGGTGCTCAGCGAGAACGAAATGCTGGCCGCCCGCGGCGAACGGGTGCACACCGGGCAGGCGGACGACCTCACGAGCGGCTTCGCCAAGAGCTTCACTGCCGAGTTCGCCGCACTCGCGGACAAGTACCCGATCTACGGCCAGTTGGCCCGCGTGTTTGAGCTGTCTCTGGCGCTGGCCCTCATCGAGAAGGAAGGCCTCGCCGAGAAGGTCGGCTGGACGCCGTCGCTGTTGCTGGACGGCGACCTGCTCCGGCTGCCGCAGGTTGCGACGCCGAAGGCCGTCGAGACGGTGATCAACCATCGCGTGATCGGCGGCCGGCACATCATCGCCGGCGTGAGCGGCGGCGTGTGGGTCGACGGCGGCAAGAGCTTGGTCGTCGCGAAGGCGGAAACCGGCGCCGCGTCGACATTGGCCAGCATGCGGCAGACAACACCGGCGGCGCCAACCGCCAAGGGCGACCCCGGCGACATCGTCTGGTGGTGGGACTGAGTCGGCACAGATGCCGCGTTCAGCCCCGGCTTCTGGCCGGGGGGTTCCGCGCGCCGTCGTCAATCGCGTTCCAAATCACCGGACATCGCTACCCCCGGGCAGAGCCCGGGGCTGAATCGGTTGACCCTCTCCCAAGGGGAGAGGGTTCTGAAGATTCCCCCGCGTCGAGCACCTGCTCTAGCAACCGCCGCCGGTGTCTTCGCAGAGCGAAGAACGACAGGCCACCCGCGGCCAGCACCAGCACGATCGCAGTGAGCGTCACTTCGGTGTCGCGGACCATCCCGCCGACGGTCTCGCGATCGAAGTACGCCCCCAACGCGAACGACAGGGCGAAGAACAGGCTCACTACGAGAGTGGCGCAAACGAGGTCCCACGCCAGAAACGTGCGGAACGGCATTCGCACGGCCCCGGCCGCGAGGTAAACGGGTCCGCGAATGCCGATCATGAATCGGGACACGAGCAGCACCTTGAACCCGTGACGGTGCACGGCCTGCTCGAAATGCTTCTCGCGTTCGGCATGGACGAGCCAGGCGAACTTGGGATGCCGTCGCACGAGACTGTGGCCAAACCGGCGCCCGATGCCGTACATCGCCGCGTCGCCCACCAGGGCGCCCAGGATGCAAGCCGCGAACGCCGCGGCGACGAGCAGCTCGCCATGGGCGGCCTTCACGCCGGCAAAGACGATCGCCACCTCCTCGGGCAAGGGCAGCCCGCACCCGGTCAGCACCATGAACACGAAGATGCCGAGGTAACTTCCGGATTGGAGGAGCCAGTCGAACATGCGTTGCTCTCGCCCGTGGCGCAGAGAGGGGGCGGCTTTCCGCCCGTCGTATTGTACTATCGGCCGAACGTGCAGGCGCGGACAACTGTCGCAGGGACGCTCCGTGCGCCACAGCCTGCTACAACGGGCGCCAGCGTCGGCTTTCAAGATTGAAAGCATGCACGTCGAACGCCTCGCCGCCGCCGTCTCGGGGGCAGACCAGCACGGCCGCGGCGTCGCCGTGCGCGGCGCAGTATTCCGCCGCGCCGCCGGGACCCATCACGTAGAAGGCGGTCGAGAGCGCGTCGGCCTCCGCGGCGCTGGCCGACACGACGGTGGCAGTGAACACGCCATTGGCCGGGAATCCAGTGCGGGGGTCGATGAGGTGCCCGAAGCGTCGCCCCTCGACCTCGAAAAACTGTGTGCCGGCGCCGCTGGTTCCCAGGGCCTCGTCGCGAAGGATGATCTCGCCGACGCTGCAGCCCGCCTCGAACGGATGCGGCACGGCGATGCGCCAGCCGCCGCAATCGTCGCCCCTGTCGCGTCCGCGGGCCAGCACGCTGCTGCGGCCGCCGTGGCAGAGAAAATCGCCGACGCCGCGCTCCGCCAGGAGCTGGGCCACACGGTCCAGGGCGTATCCCTTGCCCACCGCGTTGAGGTTGATTTCGACGCCCGGTTCACGGAAGCGGATCGTCCGAGCGTCGCGGTTGAGCACCACCTTGTCGAAACCGACCGTCGTCATCGCCGCGGCGACGTCGGCTTCCGCCGGCACGCGCCCCTCGCGGCGCAAGAAACCCCACACGCGGGACAACGGCCCGCTGGTCAGGTCGAAGGCGCCGCGCGTCTCCGCGTGCAGCCAGGCGCAGAGATCCAAGAGCACGAACAGTTGCGGCTCGACGACGACGGGGCCGTCCGCGGCAGCGCGATTGATTTCGAGGATTTCACTCGTGTCGCGGTAGATCGTGAGCTGAGTTTCGAGCTGATCGACCAAATCGAGAGCCGCCATTGCGGCGTCGGTCGCTTCGGCTCCGTCGGCGGCGTGATATTGCAGGGCGAATTCGCACGCCATGGCCCGGCGGCTGGCGTGGAGGTGCGCCGCAGCGGACGGAGCGGCGGGGCGCTGGGCCGCTGAAGCGACCTCGCCGCCCGACGAGGGCAATGCCGCCGCGACCTGGTCGGCCACCGCTTGCATCTTCGCGACGATCGCCCGCGCCGCGGCTCGTCCGCCCAGAAACTCGCGTCGGGAAGTCGGTTTCTCGCCGGCCATCGATGCATTATAACCCTGGGGCGGAGTTTCTCCCCACGTAGCCGAGTTTCTCCGAAACTCGGGCAGGGCAGTTTCGGAGAAACTGCCCTACGCAGATGCCTTCCGAACTCATCATCAGCGTGTCCGGCCTCCGCGGCGTCGTGGGCGAATCGCTCACGCCGGCTGTGGCGATGCGCTACGCGGCGGCGTTTGCGGCGGAGTTGCCGCCGGGCGCTATCGTGATCGGCCGCGACGGGCGCGCCTCCGGGCCCGCGTTGGCCGACGCCATTGCCGCCGCCTTGTCGGGCGCCGGCCGCGAAGTGCTCGACGCGGGCCCCGCGGCGACGCCCACTGTGGGCGTGCTCGTGCGATCGCTTCGCGCCGCGGGCGGCATCCAGATTTCCGCCAGCCACAATCCGGCGCAGTACAACGGCATGAAGTTGTTCAGCGGCGACGGCCGAGTGATTCCCGCCGTGGCAGGCGAGCGCGTGCTGCGGCGCTATGCGCAGACCGCGGGGATGAACCCCGCGGCTCGCTCGTCAGCGGCGCGTCGCATCGACGACTCGACGACGATCCATGCGACGCTCGTCGAGGCGATCTGCGACTTGCGGCGAATCCGCGAGCGTCAGTTTCGCGTCGTACTGGATGCGAATCATGGCGCGGGCGCCGTGCTGGGCCGTGTACTGCTGGAGCGGTTGGGTTGTGACGCTGTGATCCTGGGACCGACGCCGGACGGTCAATTCGCTCATCCTCCGGAGCCCACGGCGGAGAACCTGGCCACGGTGTTCGATCAGGTGGCGACGCAGGGCGAGACAATCGGCTTCTGCCAGGATCCCGACGCGGATCGGCTGGCGATCATCGACGAACGCGGGCGGTACATCGGCGAGGAGAAGACGCTGGCGCTGTGCGTCGACCACGTGCTGCGGTCCGGACGGCTGGGGCCGATCGTGACCAACTGTTCGACCAGTCGGATGAGCGAGGATTTGGCCCGCCAGCACGGCGTACCGTTTTTCCGCTCGAAGGTGGGCGAAGCCAACGTCGTGGATCGAATGCTCGCCGAAAACGCCATTCTCGGCGGCGAGGGCAATGGCGGCGTCATCGACCCGCGCGTCGGGCTGGTGCGCGACAGTTTCGCGGGCATGGCGCTGGTGCTCGATGCGATGGCGGCGCGCGACATGCCGGTCAGCGACCTGGCCGACGAATTGCCGCAGTACGCGATTCACAAAACGACGATCGCGCTGGCCGCCGACCGCGTGACGGCGGCGCTCGACGCCCTTGAACGGCATTTCGCCGACGCCACGCCCGACCGCCTCGACGGCCTGCGGCTCGACTGGCCCGACGGCGCTTGGCTGTTGGTGCGGCCGAGCAACACCGAACCGATCGTCCGGGCGATCGCCGAAGCACCCACTCTCGCCGCTGCGAAAGACCTCTGCGCCCGTGCCGCCGCAGCGCTCCGCAACTAGGCGATCGTGTTACCCGGCTTCGTCCCGATTCCGCGGGGCGCTACGGCAAGAATCCGCCCCTCCTGCGAGTCGCCCGCGACGACGTCGGCGAACTCGCCGAGACTTCCAGCGTCGGAACAAACCTCAACCGGCGCGTAGCGGCACGAGGTTCCGACGAAGCGCGCCGGTGTCGGGGACGACCCGGCTCGCTCCGGAAGGGGGGATTCGACGAGCACGCGCAACTGCATGCCGCGCAATTTAGCGAAGTACGCGTCGCGAAGCTCCGCTTCGAGCGACGCCAGTTCGCCGTGGCGCTGCTGCTTCACTTGCGGCGCCACCTGCCCCGGCATCTCCGTCGCCGGCGTGCCGCGACGGGCGCTGAACGGGAAGATGTGTATCTTCGAGAACCCCACTTGCCGACACGCCTCCAGCGTCTCGGCAAACTCCGCATCAGTCTCACCGGGGAAGCCGACAATGACATCCGTGGTGATCGCCGGGCGATCGAGCCGCTCCTGCAAGAGCCGGCAGCGGTCGACGAACCGCCGGCTGCCCCATCGCCGCCGCATCCGCCGCAGCACGCCGTCGCTGCCGGACTGCATTGAAATGTGCAGATGCGGGCACACCTTGTCGGCGTGGTCGGCCATCACGTCGATCAGCTCGCGGGTCACCTCCGTAGCTTCGATGCTGGACAGCCGCACGCGAAAATCGCCGGGCAGCGCGGCGATCGCCCGCACCAGATGCGACAGGCGCGTCCAATCGTCCTTCGCGGCGCGGCGGTTCCAGTCGACGCCGTAGTGCCCCAGATGGATGCCCGTCAGCACGACCTCGCGAAAGCCGCGGTCCACCAGCCGCCGCACCTCGTCGAGAATGTGCGGCATCGGCCGGCTGGCGAGGTGGGGCCGCACGTGGGGAATGATGCAAAAGCTGCACCGCAGCAGGCAGCCGTCCTGCACCTTCACATACGCCCGATGCCGCCGGCCGAAGCCGCTGATGCCCGTGGGGACGTCGGTCACGCCGAAACGGCCGAGCAAGTCGGGCAACTCGCGCTTGTCCGTCACCACTTGCGTGACATTGGGTAGCGACGCCACATCCTGCGGCGCACGCGTCGCGTAGCAACCCATGACGACGATCTTCGACGCGGGATTCTCGCGCGCTAGCCGCCGGATCACCTGCCGGCTCTTCGAGTCGCCCTCCGCCGTCACCGTACACGTGTTGACGATGCACAGGTCGGCCGGTTCGCCGTCGGCGGCGTCCTGATACCCAATGCCAAGCAGACCTTCGCGGACAAACTCCGTTTCGTACTGGTTGACCTTGCAACCCAACGTGTGCGTCCGAACCGTAAGAGTCATCAACCGGCCGCCGCTTTCATTTCAATGCGATCGAGTTGCTGCCGCAGCCAGTCGTCGCAGCCCTTTTCCTTGGCGCGTTGCTTGAGAAATGCAAGGATCTCATCGTAGTCGTCTGACTCGGATTGGGTCCCCGCCTGCTCTAACTGTAACGCAACATTGTGAAACAGATCGGCCAGGTGAAAGACCGCAGAATCGCCCGAGTCGTGACCTCGCTGGCGCATCTCCAGCAGAGCTTGGAAAAGCAGTTGATGAACCAAAGTTTGCGAGGACATTACGACGGCCCTTCCGTATCCATATCGGGGAACATCGAGTAGTTCGGCGTGTAGTATTCTACTGGAACTGTGGTGGTAAGCGAAATCCGGCTTCCGGGCCGCCGAGCGCGGCGTAGTAGCTCGTAAGTTCGACCGTTACCGTCATAGAGCAGCCCAGTCCGAGCGTTGATCACGATCCAATCGCCACGCGCGGGCGTTTCGACCGCCTCCAGCAGTTCCTCGTCCGAGAGTTGCGCGAGATCGCTGCGCAGCGCCTGATGGGCCGGCATTTCGAGAGGCCTCAAGTCGCCGATGGCCACGCGGTCGCGGGTCGACACGGTTGTGCTCGCTGTCGGCGGCTGGTGAGAAACTTTTCCGCCGCTATGCCACCGGCTCGATCGTACTCCACATGGAGCCTTTGCTGCCTTCGAGGTGGTCGCGGCCGTATGCGTGAATCTGGTCCCGCTTCAGCTCGGCGTGCTCCATCGTCGTCGTGAGCACGACCGCCCGGCCGTCCGCGTCGACCTCCTTGGCAAGCAGCTTGCACTGCTCGGCCTCATGGCCGAACAGCTCACGGAGCATCTTCTCGACGTACTCGAAGGTGTGGTCGTTGCTGTCCCAGAGCAGGACGTTGTACTTGGGCTGGCGGCGCTCGTCGCGCTCCGGCGAGCGCTGCTTCTTGGGCGCCACGACGACGACCGTTTCCTCGCCTTCAATTTCTTCCTCGGACTCAAACACGCTCGCACGCCTCCCTTCCGTACACGAAGCTGCCAGCTTCGTCCGTCCGTCGCTCATGCGAAACTGGCGGCGCTGTCAATTGTTCGTACGAAGCTGGCAGCTTCGTGTACGACGATGCCAGTGGTGAATCGCTCAGTCCGGCATTATATTAGCACCCTTGCCCACGGCCAAACCACTCCAGGCACGAGCGACTGTGCACGAAGTTCTCGCCTTTGTCGACCAGCGACGCCAGCAGTACCAGGCCGACCTCGCCGAACTGCTCCGCATCCCGAGCGTCAGCGCCGACCCGGCGTTCGCCCCCGACGTGCGCCGGGCCGCCGAGTGGGTTCGCGCGCATCTGGCCGGCATCGGCCTCGCTACGGAGCTGGTCGAAACGGGCGGCCATCCGGTGGTCTACGCCGAGAGCCCGCCCGTCCCCGGCAAGCCCGTAGCCCTCGTCTACGGCCACTACGACGTGCAACCGCCCGACCCGCTCGACGAGTGGGTCACGCCGCCGTTCGAGCCGACGGTGCGCGACGGCAAGGTCTTCGCTCGCGGCGCCACCGACGACAAAGGGCAGATGCTCACGCATGTCCACGGCGTCGCGGCATGGCTGGCCGCGGCGAGGAAGCTGCCGCTGCAGGTGAAGCTGCTCATCGAGGGCGAGGAGGAAATCGGCAGCGAGCACCTCGAAAAGTTCCTCAAGCACAATGCCGCCCGACTGGCGTGCGACTGCGTCGTCATCAGCGACACCAGCCAGTTCGCCCCCGGCGTGCCGGCCATCACCTACGGCCTCCGCGGCATCGCCTATTTCGAGTTGAAGGTGACAGGCCCGAAGCAGGATTTGCACTCCGGCGTCTTCGGCGGCGGCGTGGCAAACCCGGCGATCGCGCTCACCAAGATGCTCGCCGGGCTGATCGACGCCGATGGCCGGGTGACGATCCCCGGGTTCTACGACGACGTGACGCCGCTCACCCCCGCGGAACGGGCCGAGTTCGCCGCGCTTCCGTTCGACGAGACGTCGTTCCGCGAGCAGCTCGGCGTCGCCGCCCTCGCCGGGGAGGCGGGCTTCAGCACGCTGGAGCGCCGCTGGGCCCGGCCCACGTTCGACGTCAACGGCCTGACCAGCGGTTACCAGGGCGAGGGCGCCAAGACCGTGCTCCCCGCGCGGGCCAGCGCCAAGTTCAGTTTCCGGTTGGTCCCCAACCAGGACCCCCACAAGGTGGCGGCCGGGTTGCGCACGCGGCTCGAGGAACTGACGCCGCCGGGGATTCGCATCGAGTTGACGGAACATCACGGCGCCCCGGGGGTAGTCATGCCGCTGGACAGTCCGTATCTTCAAGCCGCGGCGAAAGCCGTCGAAACCGGCTTCGGCCGCCGGCCCGTGTTCATCCGCGAAGGCGGCTCGATCCCGATCGTCAACACGTTCGCCGACGTGCTGGGCGCCGACGTGCTGCTGTTGGGCTGGGGCCAGAACGACGACAACCCGCACAGCCCCAACGAAAAGTTCTCGCTCGACGACTACCACCGCGGCATCCGCACAAGCGCAGCACTTTGGCAAGAATTGGCCAATGTGCCAAAAACCTAGGGGAATAACCACCAAGGCACAAAGACACCAAGAAGAATTGGATATTGCACTTTGCTCCATTCTTCCTTTGTGCCTTCGTGTCTTCGTGGTTCATCCGAACGACGAACGATGCTCGACAAACGATTCATCCTCGAAAACGTCGACCTCGTGCAGCAGAGCTGCATCGAGCGCGGCGCCAAGGCCGACGTGGCGCGGTACGCGCAGCTCGAACTCGACTGCCGCAAGCTCCAGCAGGAAATCGAGGAGCTGTCTCGCCAGGGCAACCTGGTGAGCAAGTCGATCGGCCAGGCCAAGGACGACGCCGCCCGCGAAGCCGCCAAGGACGAAGGCCGACGGCTCCGCGAGCTGAAAGACTCGAAGCAAATCGAGCTCGACCGTATCGCGGCCGAGGCCGGCGCCATCTATCGCAGCCTGCCGAACCTGACGCACCCCGAGGCCCCGCGCGGCGGCGAGGACGCCAGCAAGGAGCTGCGCCGCGGCGCCGTGCAGGTCGTGCCGATGCGGTTCCCGGTGCAGGACCATGTCCAACTCGCTGAGCAGCACGACTTGGTCGACTTCGAAGGCGGCGCCCGCGTCGCCGGCCACGGCTTCTACTTCCTGCGGAACGAAGGCGCCCTCTTGGAGCTTGCGCTCCAGCAATACGCCGTCGAGTTCCTGGTCCGCGAAGGCTTCACGCCCACGGTGACGCCGGACCTTGCCCGCGGCGACATCCTGCAAGGCATCGGCTTCATCCCCCGCGGTCCGGAGACGCAGATCTACAGCGTCGAGAATTTCGACCTCAATCTCGTGGCCACCGCCGAGATCACGCTCGGCGGCCTGTACGCCGGCACGGTCATCGACGCCGAGCAGCTCCCGCTCAAGCTGTGCGGCATCAGCCACTGCTTCCGCACCGAGGCGGGCGCCGCCGGCCGGGCCTCGCGCGGGCTCTACCGCGTCCACCAGTTCACCAAGGTCGAGATGTTCGCGTTCACGCTCCCGGACCAAAGCGAGGACATGCACAATTACCTCTGCGACCTGGAGTGCGAAATCTTCGATGGCCTGGGCATCCCCTACCGCGTGCTCGACATTGCCAGCGGCGACCTCGGCGGCCCGGCCTACCGCAAGTTCGACCTCGAAGCCTGGATGCCCGGCCGCGGCGACGGCGGCGAGTACGGCGAAGTGACCAGCGCCTCCAACTGCACCGATTACCAGTCCCGCCGGCTCAACATCCGCTACAAGACCAAGGGCGAGAAGGGCACCGAGTTCGTCCACACGCTCAACGGCACGGCGATCGCCGTCAGCCGGGCGATGATCGCCATTCTTGAAAACTGCCAGCAGCCCGACGGGTCGATCATCGTCCCGGAAGCGCTCCGCAAATGGGTCGGCAAGGAGCGCATTGGCGCGCACCGGGAAGACGACTGACGGCTGCCGCGGGGGCCGTCCATAGATCGTCTAAAGTCGTGTGAGGGGTTAGGGGCTGTTTTCCCGCAGGTTTCTCCATAGATCGTCTAAAGTCGGCGGATCCGGGTTTTGTTCGCCGACGCCGGGCAAACGCCAGTACCATTCCCCGAGCAGCCCGAAGCCGATGCGGACCGCTTCGCCGCCGAGTTCGCGAAACGCGCGGCAGAGGGTGGTCTGGCGGATGCCGTTGGCCTCGGCCGCGCGTCGAATGTCTGCGGAGGGCTTCGCGCCTTCGGCGAGCGCCTGCTGCAGCCAGCGGATTGCGTCGTCGCGCTCGAACGTGGGCCGACCCATGGGCGCTTTCGCCGGGCTGAGAGCTTCGTCGGCGGAGAGGGTGATCGGCTCGGGGTTCCAACGGATGACCGGCGCGTCGGCCGCGTCGCCCGGCTCCCTCACCCCGCCCTCTCCCGGGGGGAGAGGGTTCCCAGCGCCGTCGATCGTAAACGCCAGGCCGCTTTCGGCCGCGGCGAGGTTGTTTTTTATGGGGAGCAGCAGCCGGCGGTCGGGGTCGTGCGGGTCCTGCGCCACGAGCCACGCGGCGCGGGCCACGGCGGCGAAGGCGAGGCTGCCGGTCGTGCGGTGCAGGGCGGAGCCGCGTTGTTTGCGGAGATGGCAGATCGCGAGGATCGCCAGACGGCGGCGCGCGGCGAGCTTGCCGAGCTGCATGAGCACCCGCCGCACTTCGTGGTTGCTGTTCTCGACGCCGCCGAAGTACGCGGTCAGGGGGTCGATGATCACCAGCCGCACGTCACGCCGTTGGACCACGAGCTTCTCAAGCTCGGCCACGTCGCGGCGGAGGTCGAGGGGTCGCGGCGCCGGCGGTCTCTCCGCCGGCGGCCGGAGGTCGGCCAGCACGCTTGGGACGTCGTGAAGCCCCGTCGGATCGTCCGGGCTCCAGTTCGGCGGCAGGGCGACGATGCGCGCTAGGTCGGCGCCGAGGGCTTCCAGCCGGGGTCGGATCGTGTCGGCGGGGTCGTCTTCGGCGGAGAGGAGGAGGACGGAGGAGGGGGAAGGGGGAGGCGCGAGTTGCGAGGCGCGAGGCGCGAGTTTCGGAGGGGAGGGCTCGGCGGATGCGTCGTTGTCTTCGACGCCTGCCTCGATGCTCGACTCTTGTGCAAGGGGGACAGTCCCAATTTGCTCCGCGGACGCCGCAAATTCGGGACAGTCCCCTGGCCAGGGCCGGCCCGTGGAGACGCGGGCGGCGACGTCGAGGGCGATGAGGCTTTTGCCGACGCCGGGGTCGCCGACCAGCAGCGTGACGCGGCCCAACGGGATGCGTCCGGGCCAGAGCCAGGGGAGCTCGCGGCGGGGCGTCTCGGCGAGCGTGGGCTGGGGATCGAGGCGGGAGCGCGGCTGCCAGGTTGGATGATCAGGCAAGTCGAAGACGGGCACGGGCTCGTCGTCGTTGGTCCGCTCTTCGTCCTCAGGGAGCTGGTCGTCGTCGGTGGGCGTCCAGGGGTACGTGCGATGGGAGTCCATATCGCCGGGGGACTCGACGTCGCCGGGGCGCGGCTCGAGGGCAAGGTTGCGGAAGCGAGGGCGGTCGGCGTCGTCGTCGGGGTTCATGGCAGGACCTCGTGAAGTGGGGGACGGGGCGTGGGCGACGGACACAGCGGGGGCGCAGAGGACGCCGACGCTGGGACGATGGTGTAATGTACTTTTGTACATTTCACCCAGATTCACGCTAACGCAGAGCGCGGCCAATTTCTACCGAAAAAAGAAAAATCCGGCGGGCGCCAGAATCTGTAGTTTGAGTCGACGGCCCTCCGGCGAGCCGTCGGATGCGGGGCGATCGTTTCATAGATGGGCATCCGGTCCGCCGGATGCCCAAATGGCAATGCATGGTGGGCGGCGCGTCGGAATGGGCGCGAGGTACGGTAGGCGGCGCGCGCTGCCAATCTCCAGCGCTTTGCCCGAAAAGTTTGTGGGATGGGTCTCCGACCTATCCCACAGAACGAATTCCTGGGTAAAGCCCTCGCGCCGTTGCAAATCCGCGGAGAATGCGCCGAATAACGCAAGATTTGTTTGATTTTGGCCAAGCAGATTGCAACGATGAATGCAGGCAGGCGCGCCTCATGCGCATATCGAAAAATAGGCAAGTTGGATTGAGTATTCCGACTGCGGCGGCGGCGCCGATGTTACTCGCTGAGCAGCGTCCTGCGGCCCTTGATTTGCCTGTGATGAATGCATGAACGGGTAGCTTGTACGATGAGCCCATCTGCCCTACAAACTCGGCCTGAGGCGGCGTCGATGGCGGCGCCCAGCGGCCCGCACTGGCCCAGCCGCGCACAGACTTCCGCTTTGCCGAGGTTTCCATGCCGCCCACCCGTCGTCCGGTCATGGCTCACGCAGGAAATGGTGGGCCGATGACGCACCTCGATCAATGTGCCGATCGCACTCCGCACGACTGCTCGTTGTGCCGCGTCGCAGAGGAGCTCGAAGTTGATGCCGCCGATATCCGACGCTGGATCGCGGAAAAGCGGATCGAGGCGTTGGCCCGCATTGACTCGCCGGACGAGCACCAGTTCACATGCGACGATGTGGCCGCGCTGCGATTTCTCCGGGACGCGTCCGAATTGCCGGACGAATCGTGGTTGCTCAAGGGAGTGCCCGAGGCCGAACGCGCCGCCTGGCTGGCTGAGTGCTTGGACGACGAGCCTCTTGTCTTGGGCTGAGAAACCAGATAAGACCATCGGATCGCGGCGAGCTGTCGACGCCGCACTCGTCACTCCGAAGCCGCGTTCCTGGTTCTATGCCGCGCTCGCCCTTCACGGGATGTCCGGTGATGGACGGCTTCGCACTTGCCGCCGTTCACGCGTACGTGCCGGCTTTTCAGCGCGCGATCCATGAAGCGTTGGCCGCCAACAAAAAGTACGGCGCCTTCTGCACGACGGCGATGTCAATTTATCGAGTCACGCGCAAGCTCCCCCCCGGCGCTCCCGTCCTGTTGGCCGGCGTGTGGCGGAAGTACCATGTACTGCCCGTCGACGCCGATGCGGCGCACAGCGCAGCCGACCTTCTTAGGCTCGTCGACCTGAGCAAAGTGACTCACCAATCTTACTTGTCGGAATGCGCGCTGGTGGCCCAGCTCGCACTCGATCACGGAAGTCCCGTCGCGACAGTGCGTCCCGAGCTTTACCGAGGGTTTCCCCACCAGGTTCAAGTCTTGAACTGGCGCTGACTCCAGCAATCTACCGGTGGATTGGCAGTGCGGCCGGCGAAGTCTGCGATGTCGTTTGTACGGCCGGCGCGGTCCCCCGTAGCTTCGCACTCCCCGGCAGACTCGCCGCGACCGGGCCGCGGGCAGCCGTTGTCGTGGACCAGGATCTTCGCCTTGCCGACGAAGAATGTGTGGAGCTCGTCGACCGCGAGTGCATAGATGGGCGGCCGGTTCGCCGGGACGCGAGGGACGCAGCCGTGGTCCGCAATCAGCGGCGCCCCGGCGCCGCGGACAGTTTCCGACTGATGGCTGCGGCGACGCCTCGCGGCATCACTTTTCACGGCATCGCCCCATGCCGCCAATCGGCGCGGATGTCGGCGGCTTGCCGCTGGTGAGACTCGCGGCGCTTTTGCGCCGCGTCGCGTTGGGCGCCGTCGGGCGTGATCGGGTAGCGTTCCGCGGCCGAGAGCGGGCCTGGAGCCGTCGACCGGCTGCGCTCCCAGATCTTCATGGCCGGCTTGTTCGCGATCGCCCGCACGGCAAGTCCCAGTCCGACGGCGCCGGCGACCAGCCCCAGCGGCGAGCGGCTCGCCAGGCACGTAGCCAACAATCCCGCGCCCGTGGCTCCGACGGCCATTCGCGTCGTCGGCGACCAGTTGTCCTGGAGAATGTCAAGCGTCGGCCCCGGTCGAAATGCGCTGCCCTGGAGCGCGGCGATGTTGCTCGGCTCCGGGTGCGCGTGGAGATGATTCTCGACGCATTCGACGCCGCGCACTTTCGCGACGGCCCGCAGCAGTCCGTCCTCTTCCTCCGACAGCACCGGCCCGAACAGCGAGACGCAGCCGTCCTCCGCGCGCACTTCGATGGCCGACGGATGAGACGTCGCGCGTCCCAGCTTCGACCGCACGCGGGCGGCGAGGACTCGATCGGCGGGGCGTTCGCGGTGCAGCGCGCCGCGCAGCTCCGCGATCGTGCCCACGAAGCGATTGGCCGCGTCCCTGCGGACGACGTCGAGGGCCTTGGCCGAACGGGCGTAGGCATGAAGCACCTTGTCGCGAACCATCGCCCGACGACGCCGACCGGAGGCGGCGTCCAAGTAGTACATCGCGCCGGCGCCAACGCCGGCTCCGGTCAACCAGAAAAATGGCGAAACCATGATTCGCCTCCTGAACAGATACTTGCTGAAAGTGTCTGCGCCCCTGAGCGCGACTCGAAAATCGCACGTTTTCCGTGTGAATTCGTTGCCGCCCCCTCCTGTCGAGAGCAGCAAAATCAGGGCCATCGTTGGGCTGTGGGTGGCTGCAAGTCGCTGAAGCTCGTCGACTCGCGGCACGCCAGTTGCCCCTGATTCGCGCAGGCAGCTCCGCGGTGCGGAAGTTCGCCGACTCGATGCGTCGTAACCGAGCACGAGTGCTCAAAGAAAGCAGGAATTGCTTTCGCAACCTGCCTTTGAGCGGCCTTGACCGGGCTGAAACCAGCGCGGTCAAGCAGCGACCGGCAGCCGCACCGCCGGCGCTGCCCGTTTTGACCTCACTGCCGGAGGGCTCTTTGGCACAGCGGGCCCTCTTGGCACAGTTTGGCGCCAGTTTTATTGAATGGTCGTGATGACACGGTCGCACGACCGGAAACCACGACCGGAAATGAAGGAGCGGACCCATGGCCGAGAAAAAGAAATCTACGGGCGAATCGGGCAAGAACGGCAATCGCGGCGCGCTGGCGTCGAGTCCCGCGCGTCACCCCGTATCGTCGATCGCTCCCTTGAATCGGCTGCGAACAGAGTTTGATCGGCTGTTCGACGATTTCATCCGCGGCTGGCCCAGCCCCTGGACCATGTGGGGCGGAGAGCGTGAGTGGACGCCGGATCTCGACGTGCTGGAGCGCGACGACAAGATCGTCATTCGCGCGGACGTACCAGGTTTTGAGCCGGCGGACATCGACGTCGAGGTCCGCGGCGACAACCTCGTCGTGTGCGCGTGCCAAAGCGAGGAGTCGAAAGGCGAGCCCGAGGGCGAATTTCACTGGAAGAAGCAGGAGTTTTATCGATCGGTGCCGTTGCCGGCCGACGTCGACGCGGAGCACGTCGACGCCAGTTACCGCAACGGCGTGCTGACGATCAGTCTGCCCAAGACTGAGCAGGCAAAGGCGAAAAAAATCGAAGTCAAGAGTTGAGTCAAGCGTTAAACGCCGAGCCAGGGAGTCATTGAGCATAAGTTGTCTCAAGCGGCTCTCGGTGTGACAAAACGATTCAGGAGAGAAGCCATGCGAGTCAAAGATCTCATGACGGCCCATCCGGCGTGTTGCACGCCGCAGACGACGCTGCGCGAGGCCGCCCAAATCATGTGCGGGACGGACTGCGGCGCCATCCCGGTCGTCGACGCCGATAACAAGAAAAAGCCCGTGGGCATTATTACGGACCGCGACATCGTGTGCCGGGCCGTGGCCCAGGGAGTAAGCCCCGATCGAATCAACGTGGCCGACTGCATGTCCCATCCGCTGGCCACGATTCACGAAGAGAGCTCGATCGAAGACTGCTGCGACGCCATGGAGTCCGCCCAGGTGCGGCGGATGCTGGTCGTCAACGACGACGGCGAGCTGTGCGGCATCGTCTCGCAAGCCGATCTCGCCTTGCGTTTGGACGAGGAATACACGGGCGAGGTGGTGCGAGAAGTCTCACGGCCCACGCGCGAGGCCTCGCTTGTTCTTTAGTCGCCGCAAGCTCGCAACACAAGCGGCGAGGGGTCGAACATGCTATTCCGCGACCGCCGCGAAGCGGGACGGTATTTGGCGGGCAAGCTTCGCCGCTTCGGCCACGCGCCCAACGTGCTCGTCCTGGCGCTGCCTCGCGGCGGCGTGCCCGTGGCGTTCGAAGTGGCTCAAGCGCTTGATGCGCAGCTTGATGTGTTTCTCGTCCGCAAGCTGGGCTTGCCCGGTCGCGAAGAGCTGGCGATGGGCGCGGTCGCCACGGGCGACGTGCAGGTCCTCAATCCAACCGTCGTCGATCGATTGGGGATTTCCAACGAGCTGATCGACGCCGTGGCCCGCCGCGAGCGTTTGGAACTGAGCCGGCAAGAGGCCGCGTACCGCCGCGGCCGCGCTCCCCAGGCCGTCCGGGGGCGGACCGTCATTCTCGTCGACGACGGGCTTGCCACGGGTTCGACGATGCGCGCGGCCGTCGAGGCGCTCCGACGGCAACAACCGCGGTGGATTGTCGTGGCCGTGCCCGTTGGAGCCGCGGACACATGCGCCGAGTTTGCCGACGTCGCGGACGAGGTGATCTGCGCCGCATGCCCCGACGAGCTCTACTCCGTGGGCGCGTGGTATGCAGATTTTGAACCCACGTCGGACGACGAGGTGGAAACCCTGCTGGAACACAGTTTGCGACGTCCGCGAACCGGCGTCGGAGCGTCCACGTCAGTTTGAGGAACCGAATGATGCCTCGCACCGCGCCAACGCCCACTGCCACCCAGCAAAATGTCCGTATCGAAACTCGCGGCGGGCCGATTGACGGCACGTTGGTCCTGCCGGATTCCAGCCAAGGCATCGTGGTCTTCGCCCATGGCAGCGGCAGCAGCCGACATAGCCCGCGCAATCACTTCGTTGCTCGACAGTTGGAACAGCGCGGCCATGCGACGTTGCTGCTCGACCTGCTGACGCTGCGCGAGGAAGAAGTCGACGCGACCACGGCGGAATACCGCTTCGACATCCAGCTTCTCGCACAGCGGCTCTCGAAGGCCACCGACTGGCTCGCGGACAACGCCGCGACGTGCGACCACGTCGTCGGCTATTTTGGCGCCAGCACGGGGGCCGCCGCTGCGCTGCTGGCCGCCGCCCAGCGGCTGGATCTTGCAACAATCGTTTCGCGCGGCGGTCGGCCCGACCTGGCGGGAGGCGCCCTGCGAATGGTCGCTGCGCCCACGCTGCTCATCGTCGGCGATCGGGACTTCGGAGTCGTTCAGCACAATCGCGAGGCGCGGCGACAGATGGAGCGTTGCTCACGGAAGGAGCTCACGCTCATTCGTGGCGCCACTCACCTCTTCGAGGAGCCCGGTGCGCTCGAAGAAGTCGCCCGCCTGGCGGGCGACTGGTTCGATCAGTATCTGCCTCGGCCATTCGGCGAGAATGACTGACGCGCCGAAACCGGTGATTCAGCGACCGACCCGCGTCAGTCGCGTCGTCTCGTCGCGAATCAGCGGCGCTCGCAACGTCGCACTCCCCGGCAGGCTCGCCGCCACCGGCCGCGGGCAGCCCTTGTCATGGACCAGAATCTTCGCCTTGCCGACGAAGAACGTGTGGAACTCGTCCACGGCCAGATTGTAGCAGTCGACGATCTCAGCCTTTTCGATGGACCGCACCTCGACTGCGCCGCCAATCGCGTGCAACTGGTGCGACGGCTCGAGATACTTCGCCATCTCCCAGCCGCGGCCGTTGACCCAGAATCGGTGGCCCAGCGTCGAGCCGATCGTCTCGCCACCGACGTCTACGTTGACGACGCCGGTCGGTTCGCCCACGGTGACTTCGAGCACGGGCCGGTAGGCGACTTCACCCGTCTGCGGGTTCTGCGCGAGCACCAAATCGCCCACGACGATCGATTCAATCGGCATCGGCCCCGACTGCGTCCACACTGGCGTGCCCGGCACGAAGCACGACCGCGGCGCGCCATTGGGCCAGAATCGCGTGCGAAAGGCGCCGACGATCGAACCGTTGGGATATCGCCTGATTGGCCCCGGCGGCGCCGCTTCTCTCCGAGGCGACAGTTTGCCGACGTTGTTCTTGCTTGGAGACAGCACCGGAGCCTGCGGATAGTAGTAACGGGATGTGAACTCCTCGTAGGTTTCTTGAACGGCGCCCTCCTCGGCGTATTGCAGTTCGTTGTATTTCTGCCAATCCTCCCACCACTGCTCCGGGCTGTCGCCCAATTCCTTGCCCGTAGCGACCTTGAGGACTTCCTCGATGCGTTGATTGCGCTCGTCCGCCTCGGCGTTCGCTGCGTCCGCACGGTCTTGTGTGTCCGCGGCGACTTCGGCGGCCCGGTTGAGATTGGCCTCGAGCACGGCGCCCGGACTGCTCACGGCGCGGTTGTGCCGCAAGGCCCCTTCCGTTTCGTAGTTCACGCTTCGCGTATGCACACGATCGGCCTCGGGACCCGCTTGCACGACCGTCTCGGTCATCCGCACGGTGCCGTCGGGCGCGGCGAACACGCCAACCTCAACCTCGATCGGCGCTGTCAGCGCCGCCATCAGCAGCGGCACGTAGTCGGTCTGCGGCCGCGACCGCAGCGATTCCGCCGCCAATTGGCGAATCTCCGGCAGCGGCGAAAAGACCGCGAGGTTCAAGAGCCGCAGCGTCGCTTCATGTTGCGGCATGTTGGCCAAGGCGGAAACCGCCGCCAAGCCCAGCTCCGGCGCATACTTCTGCGATTTCGCGACAGCCTTTTGCACCGCGACCTCGAGTGCCGCGAGACATGCCGGATCGGCAAGTGTGCGAATCTCAACGAGCGCCAAATTGCGTTTCGCGTCGTCGCTGCTGATGGCGTCGCGGCACAACGCAGTCATCCGCGGCTTGAACCGGGCCAGGTCCTTTTCCGCCGTCTTGGCCAACCGCTCCAACTCGGCGATTTGCTCGTCAGTGAACAGCCGACCGCGAAATTCGCGCACGCGCAGCCGTTCGCGAGCCACGTCGTGCCCCGGCCACGCCAACAGCACGTTAGCCCAGTGGTACCGCTCTTCGTCGGCCAGACCGTGCTCGCGGCAGTACTCGGCAAGTTGTTGGTGAGCCTCGGGGCCGTCGTTCAATGAATCGCGCAATTCACGATAGCCATTCCAGCGGTCGTCGCGCGTCACCACGTCGGCCACGACGTCGGGGGTCCGCCAAGCGCCGTCGAAATTGATCTGCCCGCTGTGCCATCGCGCGGGACCGTAGTCGGGATCAGCGGCCAGAGCCAAGGCAAGCAACTCGCTCCGCTTTGCCGCGTCACCAGCCAGCTCGGCGTCGAGCGCGGCCTGCACCAGCGCCGGCGCCTCGCTCTCAGCGGGTGAAATCGACTTGACCCTCGCCGCATTGGCGATCACGCCGTTGGCGACAATTGCCAGACAGCCCAAACCCGCCGCCAGGCCGAAGCGACGAGCGACCACGACAACATTTTGCCGTTGCATGCCGCAAACCTCCGTTCCGGGGGAGATTGTGGAAAACCAACAACGCCAATCAACATACACAAATCAAAATCAAAATGCACGCGCACCCGTCGCCTATTCCTCCCCCAGCGAGACCTCCATTGGCCGCTCCACGGGCAGCGACGTTCGCCGCGTCGTACTTCCCGGAACGCTTGCCGGCACCGGCTGCGGGCATGTCCGGTCGTGCACCAGCACCTTCGACTCGCCCACGAAATACGTGTGAAAGTCGTCGACGACCAGGTTGTGGCACGCCGCCGGCTCGCTTTTGTCGATCGCGCTGACCGCCAGCGGCCCGCCGAGGGCGTGGACCGACATGGACGATTCGAGAAACTTCGCCATTTCCCAGCCGCGGCCGTTGACCCAGAAGCGGTGTCCCCGCGTCGCCGTGAGCGACTCCTTCGGAAGTTGGATCCGTACGACCGGCACGGGTTTTCCCAGCGTCGTCTGCAATACGGGGCGGAAGTCGAGTTCACCGGACTCGGGATTCTGCGCCAGCACCATGTCGCCCGGCTCGATCAACTCGATGGGCCGGGGCCCAGCCTGCGTCCACACCGGCGTGCCGGCGACGAAGCACTCGGGGCTCGCCCCGATCGAAAGACTGGGCGTCACGTCGATCGATTCTGTGAAATCTTCAAACGCCACTTGCACGGGCTCATCGGCGAGCGACTGTAGCTCGTTGAAATCTTGCCATGCTTGCCACCAGACTTGAGGGCTCCCAATCGACTCCACGCCTATGGCGGCCTGCAGCGCCTCCTCAATGCGCTCGTTGCCCTCCGTAGCCTCGGCATTGGCGGCGTCCGCCTGGGCCTGTGTTCGCGCAGCCGCGTCCTCGGCGCGGCGCAGATTGCCCGCCAGCACGTCGTCGGCTCGCGCGTTGGCCCCCTCGACAAACGCCAGGTCGTTCACAACCTCGTAGTTGGTCGAGCGGACCAGCGCCCGATCCTGTTCGGGCCCTTCCTGGGAGATGGTCTCGACCATCCGCACCGTGCCGTCCGGGGCCGTGAACACGCTCACGTCGACTTCGACCGGCGCCTGTAGCTCGGCCATCAACAGCGGCACGTAGTCCGTTGCCGGACGCGACCGCAGCGCTCGAGCCGCCTGGCGGCGCACCTCGTCCCGCGGCGAGAACACCGCCCGATTGAGCAGCCGCAACGTTGCCTCGTGGTCCGGAATGCCCTGGAGCGCGGAAATGAGCGCCAATTGCAGGTCGAGCGCATACATCTTGCGCTTCACGCTCGCCTCGTCGATCGCCGCCACCAGCGCGTCAATGGCGCCGGCCTCATCGACGGCGCGGATTTCCGCCAACGCCCCTTCACGACTCTCGGGGCCGCCGCGCGTCGCCAATCGGCACAGCTTCGTCATCCGCGGCGTGTAACGCTCGAAGTCGCGATCCGCGACCTCCTCGCGGGTTTCGATCTGGTCGATTTGCGCGTCGGTGTAGAGCCCGTCACGGTACTCCCGCAGCCCCAGCGCCTCGCGCGCCTCATAATGATCCGGCTCTGCCAGCAGCGCCATCGCCCAGTGGTAACGCTCCTGATGCGTCAAACCGTTGTCGCGGCACCACTCGGCCAGCGCCACTTGGTCGTCCACGCCATCCGAAGTTGCCCGGCGCAACCCTTCGTACTCGCGCCACCTCGCGTCAGAGGACGCGGTGCGCCGCACCTCGTCGATCGAACGCCACTGGCCGTCAAACTTGACCTGGCCGTTATGCCACCGCGCGGGGCCGTAGTCGGGATCAGCCGCCAACGCCTGGGCGAGCAACTCGCTGCGCCTCGTCGCGTCGCCGGCCAGTTCGGCGTCGAGCGCTGCCTGGACCAGCCGGGGCGCCTCGCCTGGAGTCGGCGACGGAGACGTTGACTCCGCTGCCCGTGCGCGGGGTCCGCTCACCATAAGGACGAGGATACCCAGGCTCGTCGCTAAGCGGAAGCGACGAGCGTTCAGGAAAAGGACTTGCCGTTGCATGCCGCAATACTCCGTTCCGGGGAGAGATTGTGGGAAACTCACCAACGTCGTTCAACATACCGACTGGGCGGAAAAACTGCACTTCAGCCGCAATACTTCCGCGGTTCGCCCGTTTCGACGCGTCGCCGGAGCGCCCGACTACTTGCCGGCCATTGCGACCTCCGCTGCGCGATCGCTCGGCAGCGAAGTCCGCGGCGTCGCGCTGCCCGGCACGCCGGCAATGACGGGACGCGGACAGCCGATGTCATGGACGAGAATCCGTGTCTTGCCGACAAAGTAGCAGTGGAATTCATCGACGATCAGGTTGTAGCACTCGATCGGCTCGTCTTCGGCAATCGACAACACTTCAACAGGTCCGTCCGCCGCGTGGAGCGGCGTGGCGGGTTTGAGAAACTTGGCCATCTCCCACCCCCGGCCGTTCACCCAGAAGCGGTGACCGAGCGTCGTCACGATCGTCTCGTCGGGCAGTTCGAGGCGGAGCACGCGCGTCGGGCGACCGATGAGCGTGGCCAGCACGGGGCGATACGCCAGCTCGCCGGTCTCGGGGTTCTGCGCCAACGCCATGTCGCCCACGGCGATTTGCTCGATGGGCGTCGGGCCGGATTGAGTCCACACCAGCGTGCCCGCCCGGAAGCACGAGCATATCGGCGCCACGGCGAACGACCCGCGCATGTCACCGCTAATGGTCGGCAGCGGCGAGCCTTGCGCGTACTCGTACTCTTGGACGTACTCTTCGTAGGTCTCGTTCGCTTGGTCCTGACTGGTGTATTGCAACTCGTTGTAGTCTTGCCAGGCGATCCACCACGCCTCGGCGTCGGCGGCGGGGTCGAAGTCCGCGGCGACGGCGAGTATTTCCTCGATCCGCTGGTTGCGCGCGGCGGCTTCGTCGTTGGCGACCGCGACGCGCTGCTGCGTATCGGCGGCGATTGCCGCGGCGGAGCCCAAATGCGCCGACAGGACGGCGCCGGGGTTGTTTCGCGAGGGGTCGTAGCGCAGGGCGCCGTCGGTCTCGAAGTTGATGCTGCGAACATGCGAGGCGTCGATCTCGGCGCCTGCCTGAAACACGGTCTCCGTGAGCCGCACAGTGCCATCGGGCGCAGCAAACAGTCCGACGTCCACCTCCAGCGGCGCGGTGAGCGCCGCCATCAGCAGCGGCACGTAGTCGGTCTGCGGCCGCCGCTTGAGCGACACGGCGGCCTCCCGGCGGACCTCCGGCAGCGGAGCCCACATCGCGTGGCTCAACAGCCGCAGCGTCGCCTCGTACTGTGGGATGTTCGCCAGCGCGGCGATCTGGGCGAGTTGCAGGTCGAGTGCAAAATCGGCGGCTCGCGCGCTGGCGCGGTCGACGGCGTACTCCAGCGCGTCGAGCGCCGCCAGGTCGGCCACGTGACGGATCTCATCAAGCGCTGCGTGGCGCCGGACGAAATCGCGCTGCGTGGCTTCGCGGCAAAGCTGCACGAAGTGCGCCTTGTGGCGCGCGAAATTCCGCTTCGCGGCCTTGGCCTGGTCGTCAAGCCGCGCGACTTGCTCTTTCGGCAGCAGCGCGCCCTGGTGCTCGACAAGGCCCAGGCGATCAAGCGCCGTTGCGTCGCCGGGCGACGCCAACAGGACACTGGCCCAGTGGTAGCGCTCCTCGTTAGCCAGGCCGTTGTCGCGACACCACGCGGCCAGGTTGGCGTGATCGCCGGGCGAGTCGCCAAGCGAATCCCGCAACTCGCGATACTCGGTCCAGCGGCGATGGTAAGTCGCCATCTGCTGGACGTCGTCGGGGGTGCGCCAGTGGCCGTCGAACTTGACCTGCGCGCTGTGCCACCGCGCGGGGCCATACTCGGGGTCGGTCTGGATCGCTTGGGCAAGCAATTTGGCGCGGCCCACGGCGTCGTTGGCCAGCTCCGCGTCGAGGGCCGCTTGAACTAACTCCGGCGCACCGCCTTTCGCCTTCGCAGCAAGGGGCGCTTCGCCCGCGAGCGCCTGGTTGGCGGAAAAAGTCACGCCGACGGCCATCATTGCCGCCAGAGCAATCCATGCGTTCCGAGTGAAAAGTCGACGAGTGCGCAGGACGAGATCTCGACGTGGCATGCCCCGATCCTCCGTTCCGGTGGAGACTGATGGACGACCACCACGGCGGCAAGCATATCCCAAATCGGCGCCGGAACTCAATTGCAACGCAATTCGTCGGCGTTTTCTGCAAGGCGAAGCGCGGCGCGGCTACCGGCTGGCCGACACGCCCGCCGGCCGCGCCGTCGACTTTCGCACGATGAGATCGGCGCCGACGCGTATCGTCGTCGGCGGGTTGTCCATCGCGTCGCCGTCGAGCCGGTCGAGAATGAGCTGCGCCGCCCGCCGGCCGATTTCGCGCGGCCGCTGCCGCATTGTCGTCAGCGGCGGCCGCAGCGTCGCCGCAAAGTCGAGGTCGGCAAACCCCACGATCGACACGTCGTGCGGGATGTCGAGGCCCAGTTCGCTCGCCGCTTCGTAGAGATACAACGCCTCGTGGTCCGTCACGGCGAACACGGCCGTGGGTCGCGGATCCTGCGACAGGATGTCGCGGGCGACTTCGAGGCCATCGGTGCCCCAGGGATTCAGCCGCCAGGAGCGCACCTCGATGCCGCCCAGCTCGTCGACCGCTTGCACAAAGCACTCACGGCGACGCACGCTCCACGCCTGCCACGCCGCTTCCCGCGACGACAGGCATGCAATTCGCTCGTGTCCCAGGTTGATCAAATGGTCGGCCACCGTGCGGGCGCTGGCGGCCTCGTCCGTCTCGATCGAGTCCGCGATCTGATCGTCCGAATACTCGTGGTCCACCACCACCACCGGCACGCGACGCTCCAGCAGCTCGCGGAAATGGTCGTAGTACGCCACCGCGAACGACGGCCACAGGATCAGCCCGTCGACGCGCCGGTCGAGCAGCCGGCTGATCTGCTTGAACCCCTCGTCCTCGCCCTTCTCGAAGTGGGGGATTTCCTGGCAGTCGCCCACCCAAACGGTAATCGGCAGGTAATCGGCCGACGCCAGCACGAGGTGAATCCCGGCAAGCACATCGACCCAGAACGAGTCGAACGGCGGAATCATCACCCCCACCGTGCGGGTGCGCCCTGTCTGCATGCCGTTGACCAGCAGATTGCGGCGCCAGCCAAGCTGCCGGGCTGCGTCGAGCACCCGTTCGCAGGTTTCGGCCCCGAATCGCTCCCGTTCGCCGCGGAGAATTCGCGATGCCGCGCTCAGCGACACGTTCGCCGCGGCGGCAACGTCCTTGAGCCGGGGGGCATGCGATCCGGGCGGCATAAGTGGGCGGACTCCAAACAGGAGTAGGGCGAGAGCGACTTCCCTCACTATCCAAGACAAATCCTACCGCCGCAATCGCTGGAATAGACGAAGCCGGCGAAATTGGTTTGCTCAACTAGTTGAACCCTTGGTAACGGGCAGTTACAATCCAAAGTTAGAGTCGCCCCCCGGCTGCCTTGGCCGGGCCGGTCGTGGTCTGGGCTCAGCCCCGCGATCGAAGCCTTTTCACTGACTGACACAGCGTAGAGCCATCCCCCGTGGCCGCTTTGATAGGGACTTGTTGATGCCGAATTCTCGCCAGACGGATGGGGATTTGCGCACGGCCGCGCTCATTGCCGGTAAGCCGCTTGCGCCGCTGCGGGGAATGCCCGCAACTGAAGTCGCCACGATGCCGTGGCAGGAGCGCCCCGCGGGCATTTGCGATATTTTTTGGCGACATTCCGGCAACCCCGTCATCGGCCGTCGGCCGCTCCCCGATGTGCTGGGCATCTACAATAGCGCGGTGGTGCGCTTCGGCGACGGCTTCGCGGCCGTGTTCCGCCTGGAAGACCGCACGCGGTTCCCGCGGCTCCACATGGGGTGGAGCGACGACGGCCTGCAGTGGCATATCGAACCGGCTCCGCTCAAATTCGCCAACCGGCCCGACGACGGCATGGGGGTGGCCGACTACGCCTACGACCCGCGCGTCGTGAAGATCGAGGACAAGTACGTCATCACTTGGTGCGGCGGCCACAACGGCCCGACGATCAGCATCGCCACGACCACCGACTTCCAGAAGTTCACGCGGCTCGACAACGCCTTTCTGCCGCACAATCGCAACGGTGTGTTGTTCCCCCGCCGCATCGACGGCAAGTACCACATGCTCAGCCGGCCCAGCGACAACGGCCACACGCCCTTCGGCGACATCTACATTAGCCAAAGCCCCGACATGATCCACTGGGGCAGGCACCGCAAAGTGATGGGCCGCGGCGGCGACGAGCACGGCATCTGGTGGCAACGCACGAAGATCGGCGCCGGTCCTGTCCCCATCGAGACCGACGACGGCTGGCTGATGATCTACCACGGCGTGCTCGACACCTGCAACGGCTTCGTGTACCACATGGGCGCGGCGTTGCTCGACCTCGACGATCCGTCGCAGGTCACGTACCGCTGCCGGAATATCCTGCTCGCGCCGGAGGCCGACTACGAAGTGTTCGGGCACGTCCCCAACGTGGTGTTCCCCGTCGCCGCCCTATGCGAGCCCCAGACCGATCGCCTGGCGGTGTACTACGGCGCCGCGGACACAGTGACGTGCCTGTGCTACGCCCGGCTGAGCGAACTGCTCGCGTATATCAAAGAGAATTCGCTCGTCTTTTGAGTATGGCGCCTCGGCTCATTCGTACACGAAGCTGCCAGCTTCGTACGAGATTGTCGAAAGCATCCCGAGGATCGCGCATCGAGCACCAAAGGTTGTCCGCAAGACTTGCGCAACTGGACTGACGGATTTCGTCCGGACGAAGCTGGCAGCTTCGTGTACGTCGCCTACTACTCTCGCGGCCGCCCATGCAAACGCCCCCCTCCCAGGCCCCCGCGCCGGTGGTCGACGTTTCGGCGTCGCTCCACGCCGTCGACGCCACGATCATCGCGGCTTACGTGTTGGTCATTGTCGTGGCAGGTCTGTGGCTCAGCCGCCGAGCCGGCAAAGACCTCGAAAGCTACTTCCTCGGCGGCCGCACCCTGCCCTGGTACATGCTTGGGGTGTCCAACGCCTCCGGCATGTTCGACATCAGCGGCACGATGCTGATGGTCTACTGGCTGTTCGTCTACGGCTTGAAAAGCGTGTGGATTCCCTGGTTGTGGCCCGTGTTCAACCAGGTGTTCCTGATGGTCTACCTGTCGGTGTGGATGCGCCGCTCCGGCGTGATGACCGGCGCCGAGTGGATTCGCTTCCGCTTCGGCGATAGTCGCGGGGCGCAGCTCGCCCACCTGATCGTCGTGGTGTTCGCAATTGTCAATGTCATCGGTTTCCTGGCCTACGGCTTCATCGGCATCGGCAAGTTCGCCGCCACGTTCCTGCCCTGGCAGCTCCACGACGATCCCGCGTGGAACGTGAATCTCTACGGCCTCGTGATCACAGCGATTACCACCGTCTACGTCGTCAAAGGCGGCATGTTCAGCGTCGTGTTTACCGAAGTGTTCCAGTTCCTAGTCATGACAGTCGGCTGCTTGTGGGTCGGCGCCATCGCCATGCAACAGACGTCGCCCGAAATGCTCGCCGCCGTGTTGCCCGTTGGGTGGACTGACCTGTGGCCCACCTGGCGGCTCAATATTGACTGGTCGGAGGTGCTGCCAGCCGCCAATGACAAGATTGCCAGCGACGGTTGGCGCATGTTCGGAGCGTTGTTCAGTTTGATGTTGGTCAAGGGGTATCTGCAGTCAATGGCCGGCCCGGCGCCGAACTACGACATGCAACGCATCCTCTCGGCCCGCAGCCCCCGCGAGGCGGCGCTCATGAGCTGGTTCGTGAACGTTGTGCTGCTCGTCCCGCGGTACATGATGATCACGGGTCTGGCCGTCCTGGCGCTCGTGTTTTTCAAGGACGAGCTCAACGCGATGGGCGACCAGGTCGACTTCGAGCTGGTGTTGCCGCTGGCGATGAAGAACTTCGTCCCCGTAGGACTCTTCGGGCTGTTGATCGCCGCGTTGCTCGCCGCCTTCATGTCGACCTACGCGGCGACGGTCAACGCCGCCCCCGCGTACATCGTCAACGACGTCTACAAGCGGTACATCAACCCCAACGCCTCCGAACGCAAATACGTCTGGATGAGCTACGCCACGTCGATCGCCGTGGTGCTCGTCGGAACCGCGTTTGGCTTCATGACGGAGCGACTCAACGACATCGTCAAGTGGCTGACCTTCGCCTTGTACGGCGGATACACCGCCGCCAATGTGCTCAAATGGCATTGGTGGCGATTCAACAGCTACGGCTACTTCTGGGGCATGCTCGCCGGGATGGGCGCCGCCGGCGCCATGCCCACACTCTTGCAGAAACTCAACCCCGACAGCTCCACGATCTGGGAGTTGCCCAGCGAGGTCGTCACGTTCCCCGCCATCTTTGCCGCCTCGTTGGCGGGATGCGTGATCGGCAGCCTGCTGACCCGACCCGACGACCTCGACGTGCTCAAGAATTTTTACCTAAAAACGCGACCTTGGGGCTGGTGGCAACCCATCCACGACCTCGTCGCCGCCGAGCGGCCGGGCCTTGCTCCCAACCGCGACTTCCGCCGCGACATGGTCAACATCGTCGTCGGCATCGCCTGGCAGACCGCCCTCACCGCCGCCGGCATCTACATCGTGCTGCAGGACTGGAGAGCCGTTGGAGTCTGCGCCGCCGTGATCGCCGCCACCTCCGTCTTCCTCAAATTCAACTGGTACGACAAGCTGCACGACGACCCTGACGAGATTGCCCTCGCCAACGCGTCGCCCATTCCGGGTTAGCCGCGACGCGGCAGCGGAGCGCTGGCGCCACGCACCGGAGTCTTTCTCATGAAAGCCCAATCCCGTTTCCTCGTCGCCCTCGCAGCGATCATGGCAGCGTCCTTGACTGCCATCGCTCCCACCCAGGCCCAGCTCCAACACTTCATTACCCGCCGCGACGATCAGCTCTACGAGGGCGACAAACCCTTCCGTTTCATCTCCTTCAACATCCCCAACCTGCAGGTCGTCGAAGACAACTTCGCAAGCGGCGCCGCCACGCCCTGGCAATGGCCCAACGAGTTCGAGCTCACCGACGCCCTCGAGTCGGTGCGCCAAATGGGCGGCACGGTCGTGCGGACCTATGTGCTGAGCGTCCGCCGCGAGGCCGGCGCCGACATCGGCGAGCACGTCTACGTCCGCGGCCCCGGCGACTTCAACGAAGAGGCGTTCCGCGCGCTCGACCTCGCCCTGGAAGTC
This sequence comes from Lacipirellulaceae bacterium, assembly GCA_044867485.1. Classification (GTDB taxonomy): domain Bacteria; phylum Planctomycetota; class Planctomycetia; order Pirellulales; family Lacipirellulaceae; genus Lacipirellula. The sequence continues at coordinate 29,373 of JBIOVA010000273.1, forward strand.
GCCAACAAGACCGGCGTCCGCCTCATCATCCCGCTGGTCGACAACTGGAAATGGCAAGGCGGCCGCGGCGAGTACGCCGCCTTCCGCGGCAAGCAGCCCGACGATTTTTGGACCGACGAGCAGATCATCGCCGATTTCGAAGAGACCGTCCGCTTCGTCCTCACGCGCGTCAACACGCGCACCGGCGTGGCATATAAAGACGACCCGGCGATCCTCGCCTGGGAGACCGGCAACGAGCTCGACAGTCCCCCCGAGTGGACGGCCCGCATCGCGGCGCTCATGAAGCAGCTCGACCCCAACCACCTGGTCGTCGACGGCTACTCGCTGCACGGCGTCCGTCAGGAGTCGCTCGACGATCCCAACGTCGACGTCATCACGACGCACCACTATCCCAACCGCGGCGACTCGAACTACGTGCCCGCGATCCGCGCCGCCAGCGAGGCGTGCCGCGGCAAGAAGCCCTACTTCGTCGGCGAGTTTGGCTTCGCCCCGCTGGACGACGTCGAGCGCGTCTACGAGGCCGTGCTCGACGACGGCGTCAGCGGTGCGCTGATCTGGAGCCTGCGATTCCACCACCGCGACGGCGGCTTCTACTGGCACGACGAGCCCGCCGGGGCTCGCCTCTACAAGGCGTACCACTGGCCGGGCTTCGACTCGGGAAAAGCGTACGAAGAACGCGACGTGCTGGAACTCACCCGTCGCAAGGCCTTCGAAATCCGCGGCATGGCTCTGCCGCCCATCGAGCCGCCCGCCGCGCCGCGGCTGCTCCCTATCGACGACATCGCTGCGATCTCTTGGCAAGGTAGTGCTGGGGCGCGCGAGTACGTCGTCGAGCGCACGAGCGCCCCCCGAGCCGGAAGCATCAGCGCCCGGAGCGACTGGCAATCCATCGCCGACGCCATCGACGACACAACCGTCCAATACCGTCCGCTCTTCAGTGACGCCTCCGCCGAAACCGGCCAGTCCTACTTCTACCGCGTCATCGCTCGGAATGACGCCGGCGCCTCGCCGCCATCGAACGTCGTCGGTCCCGTCGAGGTGCGCCACCGCACCCTCGTCGACGAATGCCGCGACCTCGCGCTCGTCGCCGCATCGGCGGGCGACGTCAAACCAACCACCGGCCAGGATCGCCGCCGCCGCGAGGACGTGCACCGGCTGGCGCTCGGCGCCGCCGGCTCCGTCATCTACAAAGTGAGCGAACCAATCCAATCGTGGCGGGCGGTCGTGTTTCGCGACGGCGCCTCGCCGCAGTTGGCGGCCGAGTACTCTGCTGACGGCCAGAGCTGGACGCCCGCTTCGCTGCAGCGCCGCGCCGACGCCCCGTCGTCCGGCGACTACAACTACCTGGAGCAATCGATCGTCGCGTCCGAAGAGCCTCCGACGCCGGGCACGCGCTTCTTGCGACTCACGGCCGAGGGCGACGACGGCGCCCCCCCGCTCGAACTGTCCCGCGTGGAAATCCGCTATGACGTGAATTAAACCGCCGCCGGAAAGCGCCGGCCGCCGCAACTCCCGCAATTCCCAGCGCGACGGCCGACGGCTCCGGAATCGCCCCAAACGCTGCCGCAGCTGAGAGCCCGCCGTCGATCGTTCGCCCAAGCTGCCGCTGCCAGATCAGAAAGTCGGCGCCATTGACCGCGCCGTCGCGGTTGGCATCCCCCTGCCCGGGCGTCGCCCCTGACGCCAGCCCCGCGTATTGCTGCCACGACGTAAGGTCGGCGGAATCAACGTCGTCGTCGAAATCAAAGTCCGCCAGCAGGCCCTCGGTGATCGTCACCCGCTGGTTCGCCGCCACGCCCGCAAACTCCTGCCGGTAGCCGCTCGGCCAGGTCACCTCGATGCGATCGATGACGCTCACGTCTCCCAGTCCAAAGTGCGCAACCATCTCGCTCTGCGCCAGGTACGTGCTCGATCCGTCAATCTCCGTCGCGTAGAACACGTCCGGCGAGTCGAGGTCTGGCGTCACCTTGATGTACGCTCCCACGCCGTCGCGGTTGGAGCTCGTCCCGATCGTGCGCACCTCCAGCCAATCCTTCGCGTTGCCGCCGTCGTTGCGATACAGCACCGGCGCCGACGCGAAATTGACGAGGAACATATCCTGATCGCCGTCGCGGTCGTAGTCGAGCGTCAGCAGCCCCCGGCCAAAGCCGCTGTCCGTCACCCCCAACGCCGTGGCGAAGTTGAGGTACTGCGGATTCGTGCGGTTGCCGATGTTGTAGAAGAATCGCGTCTGGTCGACCTCCCACACGCCCATGCCGTTGGTGTGGGCAATGTCGAGGTCGCCGTCGTTGTCGAAGTCCAGCGCCGCTGCGCCCCAGCCCCAGCTCCCCTCGCGAACCCCCGTCTCGTAGGTGGCGTCGGTAAACGTGCGGTCGCCGTTGTTCAAAAACAACCGGTTCCCCGACGGGTGAATCCCCGAGCCCAAGCCGATCGACGTGACGAACCAGTCGAGCAGCCCGTCGCCGTTGAAGTCGGCGGTCGTGAAGCCCATGTCGTTCGTCCCGGTATGGATGCCCGCGGCCGCGGCGCCATCGGCGAACGTGCCGTCGCCGTTGTTCCAGAACAGCCGCGACGTGCCGCCGTCGGACGCCACGGCAATGTCCGGAAAGCCGTCGCGGTCGAAGTCGACGAACCGCGGCGTGAACGACAGGCTTTGTCCCGCGTGGATGCCCGTCGTCGTATCCATCGCCACGTCTGCTGCGGCAGTCACGTCGACGAACTGCCCAGGCCCTGCCGAGCCGAGATTACGGAACAACCTGGCCGCCACAGGCGGCGTGGTCGTTGAGAAGCCGCGCCATTCCGTGACGTACATATCCAGATAGCCGTCGCGGTCGTAGTCGCCCATCGAGAAGCTCGTGCCCTGAGTCGTTGGCGCCCCGCCGGCGATCAGCACTCCACGAGTCGATCCTTCTTCCGCGAACTGCCCGGCGCCACTGTTGATGTACAGCAAGTGCCGCGACTCGTTGAGCGTCGCGACGGCGAGATCGAGGTCGCCGTCGTTGTCGACGTCGCCCCACGCGGCGCCGTTCGACTGATGCTCGCCGACGCCGCTGGGAAACGCCGCGGCAGTGGCGTCGGAAAACGTGCCGTCGCCGTTGTTGCGGTACAGGATGTCGGAGTCGAAGTACCGCGTGACGTAGAGATCGACCCAGCCGTCGCCGTCAAAATCGCCGGCTGCAGCGCCGCCCGACTGCTCCTGGGGGAAGGTCGGAGCGCACGTCGGGCAGCTCGGCGGAATGGCGTTGTGGGTGATTCCGGCGGCCGTCGTGACATTCGAAAAACTTGGCTGGGCAAACGCCCACGCCGGCGCCAGGCAGCTTGCCACAGCAACGGCGAGCACCGAGCGGCGAACAACAGGCCCAGCGGCGGCCGGCGGATTCACAAGGATCGATCCCAGACGAGGAGCAGCGGATGCGGGGCGACTCGGGCGATGGCGTTGACGAAATGCGTCTCGCCACCCTTCTATGATACGAACGATCGCGCGCGATAGGCGCATGGACGCAGCCATAAAAAGAAAGGGCGGCTGCAAGCAGCCGCCCTTTCGTCACCGTCAAGACTCGAAGCGAAAATCGCTCAAGCAGCTTTGCGCCGACGAGCCCGCAGCAGCCCAAGCGCAGCAACGCCGCCGAGAGCCAGCGAACTCGGCTCAGGGATTTCACACAGACGAATGTTGTCGACCCAGAACCGCGAACCTTGCGGGAACGAGGTATTCGACATATTCGTCGCGATCCACAACTGCACAAAGCCCGTGGTGTCGATCGCCATCGGCGCTCCGCCGTCGGCGATGCGGGTGTCATAGGTCAGCGTGCGCGTGTGCGACGCGCCAAAATTCACCGAGTCCCACGAGCCGGGGAACGACGGATTCACCGGGTCGCCGGCTGCGGTCAGGCTCACTTCCTGCCAACCCGTGTTGTCGTTGATCGCCAGCTTCTCCCACTTGGCCCAGTTGTCGGTGGTGTCGCCCGGGGTGCTGTCGGTCCACTGGTTGGTGATCCAGGTGACGTCCATCTTCAGAAGTGGGTGCGACAACAAGTCGGCGCCCAGCGTGGGACGACCGCCGTTGTCCAGACGTATTGCCCACACAAAGTTCGTGGGCGTGACGACGCTCATCGCGCCGGTGCCGCTCGTGGCCTGGGGAGACACGTTGAAGTTGGCAACCGTCGTGGCGTTTTGGCCCGTCCAACCGTCGACGGCCCCGCTATTGTTGGGGCCTTCAAAGTCGCCGATGACGATCACCGATTGCGCGTGCGCGCTGGCGCAAACGCAGGCGGCCAGTATGGCCGCGAAGAGAGAGACGGACGTTCTTGGAATCATGAGCTCCTCCCATCAAAGTAAAGTACTTGAACCTTCGAGAACTCTCTTTTCCCGAACGCTCAAACCAAAAGTGACAAGGTCAGCAAGAAGACCAGAGAGAACGGCAGAAAAGATTAGGCGCCACCGTCGTGGCATTCTCCCACCACCCGTGATACTAAGCACCGTCTGCGGCGTTCGCAATCTTTTGAATAGAAAAAGTTTCACATTTTTTCCGGTGCTGCCGGCGACCCCAACAGCGAGACGCAGAGAGGCGGCGAGTATTCTCAAGCACGAACCCGACGTGGCGACTCCCGCATCTGCGCAATCGGCGAGCGCCAATTTTTCAATCGCGCAGACTTGCAGCTCCGCACCTCGAAGGCCGTCATGGAATTCATCTCGCCCAACTGCTCGGCTGGCAGGGTCCGATGTCCCGCACCAAACCTCCCTTCAACCGTGATTCCAAGAAATCGAGAATCTGCTTGACGGTCGTGCCGAGGTCTCCCATAATATCGGTGGTGCGGTTTTGCCGGCTGGTTCAAGTAGTTGAGCATCCGGCAGGCGATCCCAGGCGTAGATTCCGGCGGCGGCGAGGTACTCATCGTTACGCCGATCGGACAAGTAGTTGCATTCGCGGGTGATCTTTTCATTGCCGCGCCGGGGCAAGCGCGGCGGCCATTGTTCGGGACAGTGTCTTTTAAAGCCAGTGTCTGTTAAAGCCAACGTCTGTTGAGGACTGCCGTCGCGCAGTCAGCTCCGGGACGCTGGATGGAACGGTTGGTTCCAACAACGAAGCGACGCCATCGCATCGCCTTTTCCGTAGCTCTTGATTGCGATTCGCGATGAGCCGGGCGGTTGATGGCGCGACGCTCGGATCGAAATCACAAGCCACGTATTACTGACAGCCTTACAGCACTCGATTCGGCACACGTGCGGCAGTGGAGTGGGAAGTGTAATTCCTTGGCGACTCGTCGAGAACGCGCCCAGGCAAGACAAGGGAGAACTCTGAATATGAGAACGCGAGAGTTGAGACGATGGATGGCTGCGCCGTGCGGAGCGGCCGTTCTGGCGGCATGCGTCGCGGCGATGTTCGCCCCGAGAGCGCAGGGTCAGGTGTTCGGTCCGCCGTTGCTGGTCGAGTCGTTCGAGAATCCCACCGGGATTGGCAACGTGATCATCCCTGGCGGAACGCCTAACGCCCTGTATGTTAGTCATTCGCAGTCCACCGTGGGCGTCACCAACGGCGCCAACAGCCTCGAAGTCGAAATGTTCGGCGGCGGCAATCCTTTTAGCGGCGACTCGACGTTTGCATCGGCCTCAATCCAGATCGACACAACCCTTGGAAACAACCCCACGGGCTACGCCTCATGGGCGGAGGCCGCGGCGAATCCTGATTTCTATAACGTCGAATTCGACTTCACCGTGCCGGCCGGCGGCTGGGCCGGGACTGATTTTGGCGACGCCGGAACGCACTGGTCGTTCCCCGTCTTCGGCCTCAGCTACGACGACGGCACGCCCGGCGGCGGCGGCGCCACCGGCTTCGGCCAGGTGCAGCTCGGCACCAACTTCTACAACGTGACCGGCACGAACAAGGTTTCGATCCCGTTGTCCTCGTTGACTGGCGGCATTCCACTGCCCACAAATTCCAACTACTACGCCTTCCAGTTTGGCGCCAATCAACGGTTCATGTCGCCGACGCCGACGACGGGCGTCAAGTATTACATCGATCGCTTGCGGCTAACGCCGGTCCCGGTCGTGTCGCCGGTGACGCTCTTCTCGTGGGAAACGCCGGACGACGCGGGCACGCCGACCGTCAACGAAGCGCTGGAGGGCTGGGAAGGCACGATCGGCTTGAATCAGCCAACTGCCACCGGCCTGGGCGACCGGTATGCCCACACCAACTCGGTGACCGACTACGCGCTCACCAACCCCGCGCTGCAAACCGTGTTTCCGACCCAAGGTACGCATTCGCTGAAGATCGACACCACGTCGCAGGATCCGGCCTACGTACATCCTGACAATACGACCGGGTTCACGCAGGACTACGGCTTCCGCTGGGGCACGAACATGATCCTCGACTCGACGCTCGACGAGGATCCCGCAATGACGCCGCAAGAAGCCGCCAACCAGGCGAAAATCACGAACATCGCCAGCAAGCTCGCCGGCGCCAGCGCGATCCAGTTCGATCTGGCGCTGAGCGATCCGATTTCGGACACCGATCCCGATGGCTTGGGCATTTTCCAAGGCGGCGGCACGGCCGGCGTGCCTGGCTTCCTGAGCGTCGTGCTGCACATTTCCGACAACCGCGGCACGTTCTTCCAATTTGACTCGCCGGGGCTCGATGGCGCAACGATGAACCAGTTGATCCTCAACGAGCGCAATCCCGACGGCACACCGCCCGACGAGCCGCTCACGATCACGATGCCCCTGAGCGCCTTCACCGATCGCAGCGGGGGTCTCGGCACGTTGGCCGCCAATCCGGTCCCGCTGGATTCCGATTTTCTAAGGATGGGCTTGGCGCTGAACTTCAACAACGGTCCGGTCGTCGCGCACATCGACAACTTCCGCGTGCTGACGATCTTCCCGCTGGACGGCGACTTCGATCATGACGGCGACGTCGACGGCGCGGATTTGCCGCTGTGGCGCGCCGCCTACGGCCAGACGGACGCGGGCGACGCCGACCTGGACGGCGACTCCGACGGCAACGACTTCCTGCTGTGGCAGCGCACGCTCGGCAACGACGCCACCCCGGCGGTCGGCGCCGGCGGCGCCGTGCCCGAGCCGGCCGGCGCCGCGCTCGTCGCGTGCGGCCTGCTGGCAGGCGTCGCAGCGCGGCGGCGCAGGTAATCGTCGGGCAGTTTCTCCGAAACCCACGTAGGCCGGTTTCTCCGAAACCGGCAAGCGAGTCTCGGAGGGACTCGCCTACGTAGGCCAGATTCTCCGAAACTGGCAATCGAATTTCACCAGAAACTCGACAACAGTTGGCGGCGGCCG